>NZ_JBFAHZ010000164.1:0-1006 GCF_040654415.1 Micromonospora sp. NPDC050695 | reverse complement strand
CGGAGCCTGTCAAGTCAACTGAGACATTTTCTTGATTTTGTTTAGCTTTGTGCTGCTGGTTGGTTAAGCACAGGCGAGGCGGTGGTCTGTGCGGGGTCGCTGTTGTCGGGTTTGTTGATCCATGCCCGGTCCGGGAGGCGGGGCGGGCGTGGACGGCGGCGGCCGAACCGTTGCGGGTACGCGGCCCAGGCCGTGTCGAGGGTCTGTTGTCGCTGTTCACGGATCTGTCCGGCGGTGCCGTGATGCACCGATGCCGGGGTGTGCAGGCCGACCCCGGAGTGCCGGTGTTCGTGGTTGTAGTAGGTGTAGAACGCCTCGCAGTGCTGCCGGGCGTGCTGGATCGACCCGAACCGCTCGGGAAACGTCGGGTCGTACTTCAATGTCTTGAAGCTGGCCTCGATGTACGGATTGTCGTTGGATGTCTTTGGGCGGCTGTGACTACGGCCGATTTTCAGATCGGTCAGCAGTTGGGTGACGGTCTTGCTGGTCATCGCGGCGCCACGGTCGGCGTGCACGGTCAACTGATCGGCATCGACGCGTTCGCGGGCGGCGGCGTCAGCGATCAGCGCCTCGGCGAGTTGGCCGTCCTCGTGCGCGGCGACCAGGTGCCCGACGACGTAACGGGACCAGATGTCGATCACGGTGTAGAGGTGGAACCAGACGCCTCGGTCCGGGCCGCGCAGCTTGGTGATGTCCCAGGACCAGACCTGGTTCGCCGCGTCGGCCACGAGTTCGGGTTTGGTGCGGGCCGGATGTGTGGCCTGGCTGCGGCGTTCGCCGCTCTGTCCAGCAGCCCGCAGAATCCGGTACATCGTGGACTCCGAGCACCACCAGCGGCCCTCGTCGAGCTCGCGGGCCCACACCTGCGCCGGCGCCAGGTCGGCGTATTCGGGGCGGTTCAGCAGTTGCAGCACCTGCTCACGTTCGGCCTCGGACAGCGCCGACGGCGGTGGCTTGCGCGGCGCCCGCGGCCGTGAGACCAGCGGTGGTGTGCGGTGCCGGTAGA
>NZ_JBFAHZ010000163.1:0-1050 GCF_040654415.1 Micromonospora sp. NPDC050695 | reverse complement strand
ACCTGCTCGTAGCCGGTGTGCATCGGCAACGTCGGCGATGTGTTGCTGGTGGAAGCAGAGGTGGCGCTGGTGGGAGCACGCAGCCACGCATATTTGTTGGCACCAACCGCTGCCACGGCAGCTTCATTTATGGTCGACAACGAAACTTGTCGCTGCTTTGCCTTGTTTATGAGCTCCTGCTCATCAGGCTCGAACGTAACCCCGTTCCCTCCAGAAACCCAGCGGGCCAGGGCCGTGTGGTGCATATTGTGTTGCTCTGCGTATTCGTAATAACTCATGGCGGGGCCGCTCCGATTCGCAGCCGCCCACGCCAAGGCATGGCTCTTGCGCTCGCCGGGCGTGTATTGCTTCATGGCCCAATCCTGCTTTGCCTTGTTTATGAGCACCTGCTCATCAGGCTCGAACGTAACCCCGTTCCCTCCAGAAACCCAGCGACTCAGGGTCCTGCGGTCCACATTGTACCGCCGCGCATAGTCGGAATAACTCATGACGGGGCCGCTCCGATTCGCAGCCGCCCACGCCAAGGCATGGTTCTTGCGCTCGCCGGGCGTGTATTGATTCATGGCCCAATACTGCTTTGCCTTGTTTATGAGCTCCTGCTCATCAGGCTCGAACGTAACCCCATGCTCTCCAGAAACCCAGCCAGTCAGGGTCCCGGGGTGCATATTGTACCGCCGCGCATAGTCGGTATAACCCATGACGGGGCCGCTCTGATTCGCATGCGCCCATCTCAAGGCATGGTTCTTGCGGTCGGAGAGCTTATAGTACTGATCGGACGCATGCCTCCTTGCCGTGTCTATGAACGCCTGCTGGTCAACCGTGAACGTAACATCACGGATCCCTCCGGATATCCATCTACACAGTGTCGTATAGGGGATAAAGTATGCCTCTGCGTACTCATTAATACTCACATCGTGGCCACTCTGATTTGCGGCGGCCCATGCCAAAACATGGGCCTTGCTCTTATCTTTGTCCATTCCTAGTTAGCCGCCTTTGCAGTCAAATTTCGAAGTCTTCCTACACAACGGATGCGCGGGGCCGCCGGTTCAA
>NZ_JBFAHZ010000162.1:0-1062 GCF_040654415.1 Micromonospora sp. NPDC050695 | reverse complement strand
AACGCGAGCGCCTCCTCGCTCTTGCCGCCACGGGCCGTGTACCACCCGGCATCCACCAGAGCGCGTGGCTCCTCCGGATCACCGGCGTGCTGCAGTGCCCACCGCTCACACTCGGACGCGGACGGCTCGCGCTTCAGCGAAGCAAGGAAAGCCCCGTACGCAGTGCTTGCGGCATCCGAAGCCACAGAACCGTTCATACCAGAAACCTACCGAAGCTCGATCATGCCAGGGAACCGAGATCGCCACCGCGCGGGAGAGCCGCCCAGTCTCTGACAGAGATGCGGAGATCTGGTCGAACTGGCGCACCCTACCCGCGTCGCGGGATGTGCCCGGGCCTTGGGTCGCGGCTCGTGCTACTGCCCGTTGGTGTCGAGCAGGCGGTCCAGCATGGTGATGATCTGGTCGAGCTTGGCGCTGTGGTCCTGTCGCAGCGCGGCGACTGTTTCGCCGAGTTCACGCAGGGCGGTGGTGTGTTCGACCTGGGTGATGGACAGGGCCTGGACGAGGTGGGTCTGAGTGCGGACGTGCGCAGTGATACTGGCGAGGTCGCGGTCGCCGGAGGCGCGCAGGCCGGCTTCCATGTGCAGGCGCTCATCAACGGCGGCGATACGGCGTTCCAGGTCGTCCAAGCTGCTCATGCGGTGGATGCTCCTGCTGCGGTAGTGGGGCGGAGGTAGGCGTACACGGTCTCGCGACTGATGCCGTACTCCGCAGCGAGCGCGGACTTGCGTTCCCCGGCGGCGGCACGCTGGCGCAGCTGGTCGGCCTGCTCGGTGGTCAGCGCCGGTTTGCGGCCGGTGTAGACACCACGTTGCTTGGCCGCGGCGATGCCCTCGCGCTGGCGTTCCAGGATCAGGGCCCGTTCGAACTCGGCGAAGGCACCCATGACGCTCAGCAGCAGGGTGGCCATCGGGGAGTCCTCGCCGGTGAAGGTGAGCTGTTCCTTGACGAACTCCACCCGCACGCCCTTGCCGGTCAGGGTCCGCACGAGCCGGCGCAGGTCATCGAGGTTACGGGCGAGCCGGTCCATCGAGTGCACGATGACGGTGTCGCCGTCACGGA
>NZ_JBFAHZ010000161.1:0-1069 GCF_040654415.1 Micromonospora sp. NPDC050695 | reverse complement strand
CTCACGATCGGTCAAGGTCAACATGTTGCGCACAGCGGGAATCCTGTCCCACCGACCCACCAAGATCAAATGCTACGACCGCCTGAACTCGCCCCCTGCTTCCAGCTTCGTGACCTCGAGTCCGGTCGCATTCCAGGCGGCCCACTTCTCCGCGGCGAGCATTTTGCCTCGTGTGCGCTGGTCTATGCCTAGAGCCGGAGCATCCCGCGACAAAAACGCGTGCGTAGCAGCCAAATCATCAAGTCGGCGTTCACGTTCCTCCATCGCCCGCCCGCTTGCCCTTATCCCATTCCCATCCAGAGCCTTCCATTCTTCTTTCTTATATTTTTTTAGATCTTCAGTCGGCGGACGTTTAACTTGGCTCATTATCCGTTGGCCCAAGGAAGGGGGCCGGGGATCCTGCTGTGACATTTCGCATTCCTTTTATACGTTCGACTGAAAAACGAGAGTCGACTTGCTTCGGGAGGGTAGGTTCGTAACTCAGAACATCTCGCGCGCGACCAGAGTTGGGGACGACCTCTTTGGCGGATTAGGAGTCAGCATGCCGTCGCGTCAAGAGGAACAGGAAAATGGCCTGCAGTTCCGGAGTAATTCGTTTCGTGTGCCCAATCTTCATCTTGCCGCTCGACGTCGGCGTTCCCACAATCGGAACGTATGCCGAGGCGTTCGGGTTCACCGTGTTGCCCGCGCCACGGCCGGTCGATCACGGCGAGACAGCATCGCAGGGTCATTGCGTTGTCGGGTATCGGCTGGTCACGGCGGCGATCAGGTCGTGTGATCGGCGGTTGGCTTGGTGCGTGGCGCGGGCGATGTTGGTTGCCGCGCTGGTGCGGTGAGCTGGTCCCGAGGCACGATCACGACTTCGCGGCTGGCCGTCCTCACCGTCGTGCAGTTCCTGGGTGTGGCAGCACAACCCGCTCATGCCGGCGTCCCGGTCAGGGCGTTCGCAAGGTAGAGGTATGCCCGTTTAGTTCCTGGCCGGTATGCCGCAGCATTTCTTGTACTTGCGGCCTGAATCGCACCAGCATGCTGTGTTGCGGTCGGGTGGCCACAGCAGCACCTGGTCGGG
>NZ_JBFAHZ010000160.1:0-1089 GCF_040654415.1 Micromonospora sp. NPDC050695 | reverse complement strand
GCATGGCAACATCGATCGAGCTGGTCGAGGTGCGAGTCACCATCGGCGTGGACACCCACGCCGACGTGCACGTGGCTGCGGCGATCGACCAGCACGGACGCCTCCTCGGCACGACCAACGTGCCGAGTACCGCTGCCGGGCACGCCCAGCTGACGGCGTGGGCGCAGGAACTCGGCCCGATCGACCAAGCCGGCGTCGAGGGCACCGGCAGCTACGGCGCCGGGTTGACCCGGCACTTGCTTGATCAGGGCATCTCGGTGATGGAGGTCGTCCGTCCGAACCGTCAGACTCGCCGCCGGCGCGGTAAGACCGACGCCATCGACGCCGAGACCGCTGCCCGGTCGGTGCTGGCCGGCACCGCGCTGGGCACGCCCAAGACCGCCGACGGCTCGGTAGAGATGATCCGTACGCTGCGGCTGGTCCGCCGGTCGGCGATGAAGGCCCGCACCCAGGCCGCCAACCAGCTGCGCGCCGTGCTGGTCACCGCCCCGCAAGTCCTCCGCGACCGGCTGCGCACCCTGTCGCTGCCGAAACTCGTTGACGCCGCGACGCGGTTCCGGCCCGGCCAGCTTGCCGGGATCGAGGCGGCCAGCAAGCTGGCGCTCAAGTCCCTCGCCACCCGATACCAGCAGCTCACGGCCGAAATCACCACGCTCGACGCCGAGATCGAGCAACTCGCCCACCGAGCAGCACCGCAGCTCATGGCGATCAAGGGAGTCGGCGCCGACATAGCCGGGGCGCTGCTGGCCGCCGCCGGCGATAACCCGGAGCGGCTGCGCAGCGAGTCGGCGTTCGCGCACCTATGTGGTGTCGCGCCGATCCCCGCCTCGTCCGGCAAGACCAACCGACACCGGCTCAATCGGGCGGGCAACCGCGACGCCAACCGCGCCCTCTACGTCCTGGCGCTGGGCCGGCTCAGCTACGACGAACGCACCCGCGCCTACGCGGCCCGACGCACCACCGAGGGCAAGACCAAGCGCGAGATTATTTGCTGCCTCAAGCGATACCTGGCCCGCGAGGTCTTTACAGCCCTGCTGAACAGCCCTTCTATCGCAGCCATGACCCCTGCTGGGACTGCTTCCAACCTAG
>NZ_JBFAHZ010000159.1:0-1105 GCF_040654415.1 Micromonospora sp. NPDC050695 | reverse complement strand
AAATATGCGTGGCTGCGTGCTCCCACCAGCGCCACCTCTGCTTCCACCAGCAACACATCGCCGACGTTGCCGATGCACACCGGCTACGAGCAGGTCCGCCGCGTCGTCGCCGCCCCCGCCGGCGGGCCGTCAGCCTCACAGGCCGGACCGAGCGGGGATCGCCTGAATGTGAGGCGTGCCGCGGCACTCGACAGCCAAGCCCAGCAAGCACCGCGGGTACCCCCTCCCTATCTGGTGCCGCCCTCTCTCGCGGCATCAGGCTCGCCCGTGACTCGGGCAGCAACCGCGCCTTCGCCTGCCGCGCCTGCTGCTCCCTCGCCTGTCGCATCACCGGGCGTCATCCCGGGATCGCACCCCGGCTCACCGGCGCCGGCACCGGCACTCGTCCCGATGCCGTCGGGGACCTGGGGCGGAGCCCCCCGCCCCGTGCTAAGGTCGCAAACACTCGCACAGTGGGTTGCCCAGAACGCGCCTGCGTACGTGGGTCGAGAAATGTACCACCGTCCCGCCCCCCCAGCCGATGACGGCCAGACCCGCCAGGCCTCCGAGAGGTCGACCGAGGAAGGCGTCTACTCGCCGGAACATCCTGGGGTTGGCGCCGCCGCACACTTCAGCCCCACACGCGCGCCGGTCGCTTCCGCACCGCTGTCTGGCCCTTCGACCTCGGCTGCCTACGGGGCGTCGGGGTATCCGTCCTCCAGCCAGTATGGTTCTGCACCGCCTAGCGCTGCACCGGCGATGAACTGGGGTGGTCAGCAGGCCGCATCGGCGAGCCTTCGTTCTGCCACTCCTTATCATCCTTCCTTCTCCCGGAGCGGGACGGGAGGTGGATATTCTGCGGCTCAACAGCAGCAGTATGGGTATGGGCAAGGAGCAGGATCGGGGCCAGGGGCAGGGCCCCGAGCTGTGTGAGCGTGCGACCCGGCTGACGGTCGAGGCCCGCCGGGACCGGCGTCTGCGGTCGGCGCGATCCGCCGGATCGCGGGCCAACTCGGGGTTCATCCCGAGACGTTGCGCACGTGGGTGAAGAAGGCCGAGACCGGCGCCGGCCGGGCACCACCAGCAGCGACGCCGAACGCCTCCGCGTTATCGGGGGAACCTCAGT
>NZ_JBFAHZ010000158.1:0-1107 GCF_040654415.1 Micromonospora sp. NPDC050695 | reverse complement strand
TGTCTGACCCGCGCGATCCACGGGGCCGGCGCTATCCGCTGGTGAGCATCCTGTCCGTGGCGGTGTGTGCGGTGCTGGCCGGAGCGTGCACGTTCGCCGCGATCAGCGACTGGGTGCGCGATCAGGACCGATCGGTGTGGGACCGACTCGGGTTCACCGATCGGGTTCCCGCAGCCACGACGGTGTGGCGGCTGTTGATCCGTATCGACGCCGAGGTGCTGTCGCAGGTGTTGGCCCGGTGGCTGCGTGCCCGGGCGGCGCCGGTGGTGGTGACCGGACGGCGGTGGCGCCTCGTCATCGCCGTCGATGGGAAGGTCGTCCGCGGTGCCCGGCTACCCGACGGGCGGCAGGTCCATCTGCTCTCGGCCTACGACACGAGCACCGGTGTCGTGCTCGCCCAGGTGCAGATCGCGGCGAAGTCCAACGAAATCCCGGCGTTCACGCCGCTGCTGCGGCTGGTCGCGGCCCAGCTGGGATCACTCACAGACATCCTGGTCGTCGCGGACGCGTTGCACGCCCAGACCGGACACGCCGAGCTGCTCGCCGCCGCCGGAGGGCATCTGATGGTCGCGGTCAAGGCTAACCAACCGAAGCTGTTCGCGCAGCTCAAGGCCCTACCCTGGGCGCAGGTCCCGGTCGGAGACCAGACCCGCGACACCGGCCACGGCCGTAAAGAAACCCGAACCGTCAAAGCAATCACCATCCACACCCCAGGCGGGTTGGGCTTTCCGCACGCACAGCAGGCCGTCCGGATCACCCGGACCCGCACGATCAAGGGCAGAACCACCCGCGAAACGGCGTACCTGACCGTGTCCCTGCCCGCCGAGCAGGCCCACCCCACCGACCTGGGCACCTGGGCCCGGTCCGAATGGCACATCGAGAATCGCCTGCACCACGTCAGAGACGTGACGCTACGTGAAGACGCCCACCGGGCCAGGACCGGCAACGGCCCTGCCGTCTTCGCCACGCTCCGTAACACCTCAATCGGCTACCACCGCACCAACGGTGCAACCAACATCGCCGAAGCCACCCGACGCGCCAACCACCGCCCACACGACCTCATCGACGCCGTGACCAGGAGTAACCCCACTACGCAATAGCCCTGGT
>NZ_JBFAHZ010000157.1:0-1125 GCF_040654415.1 Micromonospora sp. NPDC050695 | reverse complement strand
GACGGTCTCCCCGCCGGCCGCGCTGATCACCGCCATCACCGGCCTGCTCGTCCTCGCTCCCCTGGCGATCCGGATCAACGGGCGCACCGGATTCCAGGTCATCACCGCCCGCGTCGCGTGGTGGCTCGCCCGATCCCGCCGCCACCACGTCTACATCTCCGGGGTCGCCTCCCGGGTCGCCGCCGCCCACCAGTTGCCCGGGGTGCTGGCCCGATCCGAGGTGTACGAGGTCGAGACCGGCCGCTCCGGGCTCGTGGCTGTGGTCGTGGTGCCGCAGAGTCGGCACTACACCGTGACGCTGCGCTGCGCCCCCGAGGGCATGGACCTGGTCGACCAGGCCGTCATCGACGCCCGCGTCGGGCACCTGGCCTCGTGGCTGGCCGCGCTGTCGCGGGAGCCGCAGCTCGTGCAGGCTCAGGTCACCATCGAGACGACGCCGGATCCGGGCACCCGCCTCGCCACCGAGGTCGCCGCGACCTCTCGGCCCGACGCTCCTGCGTTGGCCCTGCAGGTCCTCAACGAGGTGGTCGAGTCGTACCCGGCCGGATCCGCGACCGTCGACACCCGGGTGTCGCTGACCTACACCGCCCCACCGGGGCGATCGATGTCGCACGAGGACGTCTGCCGGGAGGTCGCCGCCCGCCTGCCGCACCTGCACGCCGGGCTGACCGGCGCCACCGGCGACGGCATCATCCCGATGTCCGCCCGTGGGCTGGCCTCCGTGGTGCGTGCCGCCTACGACCCGGCCGCCGCGCTGGACCTCGCCCGCGACACCCAGCACACCCCCGACTGGCCCCAGGCCGGGCCCGTGGCCACCCGGGAGAGCTGGGACTCCTACCGGCACGACTCCGGGATCTCACGCACCTGGTGCCTGGTCGAAGCACCACGCGGGGTGGTGTACTCCCGGCTGTTCAGCCGGCTGACCGACCCCGACCCGCAACTGCTGCGCAAACGCGTCACGATGATCTACCGGCCGTACTCCCCCGGCGAGGCGGCCCGGCTCGTCGAGTCCGACAAGCGCGACGCCCGATTCCTGGCCGCCAAGAAGCATCGCCCCAGCGCCCGCGACCTCACCGACCTGGCCGCCGCCGAGCAGGCCGCCGAAGAAGAGGCCACCGGCGCCGG
>NZ_JBFAHZ010000156.1:0-1231 GCF_040654415.1 Micromonospora sp. NPDC050695 | reverse complement strand
CCTGCATTCCGCACGTGGCTGATTGTCAACACCACTCGAGTGGGTCGATGTCGAGGAGTTCGAGGAGATGGAGTTGTAGGGGTGTGGGTTGAGGGATGGTGTGTGGGTTGCCGCTGGTCGCGGGGATGAGTCTCATGGTGGCGAGGGTTTGCAGGATGAGCCGGGTGGTCGGGACGGCGGGTCGACCGGCGTAGAGGCCAGCGATGGTGGTGCGGCCCAGAGCGGCCAGAGCGCGTCTGACCTGGCGTTCGATGAGGCTGAAGATGAGCAGGGCGAGGCAGACCACGGTGATCATGGCGGCGATCCGGCGGTTGTTCTTCAGGTAGATCGCGGCGACGGCGAGGGGGCCTTTGAACGCGGAGTAGCGGCGTTCGACGGCTTCCTGACCTTTGTAGTGCAGCAGGACCTGTCCGGCGTCGGCCTGGTCGGCGTCCAGGTTGGTCAGCAGCGCGTACCAGCCGTCGGTAGCCGCTTCGGCGTCGATGGCTGCCTGGTTGAAGTGCCAGGTCAGGGTGGGTTTACCGGTGTCCGGGCAGGTGCCGGTCGTGGTGCGTAGATAGGCGGCGACCCGGCGGGTCTTGGCGATCACCGCGAGACGGGTCTCGACCGCGGTGGCATCCGGGTAGTGGCGGGAACCGAGGCCGCGGGTCAGCCGGGCCAGGTCGTCGGCGGCCCGGTCGAGTTTCTTGGCCCGGGCGGTGGCCGCGGCTTGGGCTCGGGCCGAGGAGTGCACGAACACCCGGCGCAGGGTCAAGACCGGATCTTTCTTGCGGGGTCCGGCCAAGGTCATGGTGTCCTCGTACACGTGCCACGTCCCGAGCTTGTCCGGGTCTTTACCCTGATCACGGCCGGCGACGTAGTCGACCCGGGTGGCCTGGCCCAGATCCAGGCCGGCCAAGGTCTCGGCGCTGACGTAGACCTTCGACGCCGGGGCCACGAACGTCACCTCGTCGGCGTGCATCGCGGTCAGGTTGTCGTAGGAGACCAGCTTCGTGTCCCCGATGATCAACATCCGGCGAGAGGTGGCGATCTCCTGCAACGCTTTCATCATCGGGATGACCTGGGCGACCTCGCCCGCGCCGCCGTCGTACGCCCGGTGGAAGACCGGTACCGCGCCGTCGGCGGTCACCGCGATCCCGGCCTGGACCTGTTTCAAGTCCGGCCGGCGGTCTTTCGGATGCCCGAACTTCGGCGCCGGGAACGCCTCGTCGACCTGCTCGTACTCGCCGTG
>NZ_JBFAHZ010000155.1:0-1256 GCF_040654415.1 Micromonospora sp. NPDC050695 | reverse complement strand
CCAAGCTGCTCATGCGGTGGATGCTCCTGCTGCGGTAGTGGGGCGGAGGTAGGCGTACACGGTCTCGCGACTGATGCCGTACTCCGCAGCGAGCGTGGACTTGCGTTCCCCGGCGGCGGCACGCTGGCGCAGCTGGTCGGCCTGCTCGGTGGTCAGCGCCGGTTTGCGGCCGGTGTAGACGCCACGTTGCTTGGCCGCGGCGATGCCCTCGCGCTGGCGTTCCAGGATCAGGGCCCGTTCGAACTCGGCGAAGGCCCCCATGACGCTCAGCAGCAGGGTGGCCATCGGGGAGTCCTCGCCGGTGAAGGTGAGCTGTTCCTTGACGAACTCCACCCGCACGTTCTTGCCGGTCAGGGTCCGCACGAGCCGGCGCAGGTCATCGAGGTTACGGGCGAGCCGGTCCATCGAGTGCACGATGACGGTGTCGCCGTCACGGACGAACGCGATCAGCTCGTCGAGCTTCGGCCGGGCGGTGTCCTTGCCCGAGGCCCGGTCGGTGAAGACCCGGTCGACGTCCACGCCGTCGAGCTGGCGCACGGTGTTCTGCTCGACGGCGCTGACCCTGACGTAGCCGACCCGCACCCTGTTCACCCTTTCCGGCCCGATAATGTCAGGCTGGACTCTATGGCTCCGCCGGACAAGCGTCAAGAAAGCGCGCAGATGGCCCTATCCTGACGCGGCTGACCTGGTGCAGCCGAATGTGGTGTTGGGGTCTACCCCAACGCCACGAACACTGTCGCGTGCATGCTGTACGTCCTTCCGCCGCATGGAATGCAGCAAAGTCCGCCGCATGGAATGCAAATGCGGCTGTGGTGAACAGGTGAAGGGAAACCGGAAGTTCGTCAACAAGGAACACCAGATGGAATGGATAATCTCTGGCGGTGCCCGCGAAATTGGCGCCTTGATGCCGATTGAGGCCCGCCGAGCCGGCGGCCGGACCGCTGGCACTGCCCAGGTCGCGTCGGGAGCGCTGGCTAAAGCTGGGCGCAGAGGCGCCGAACGCGCGGGAGATTGCCATCGAATGGCCGCGCCGACGAAGCGGTGACGAGTAGGTCGGCCCGGGTCAGCGTGGCTGAGTCGGCCCGACACGAGGCGACCAGCGCCAAGGTTCAGGTATGAGTCCTTCGCGCAGGGGACCTCGAACCTTGACATGACACTGTAGATCGGTCATCCGCATCAGATCGACGATGTTGCGGTGCAGCGCCCGCGTCGGCGGTGCGTGGCCGGTGCTCACCCCACTGACCAACGCCGCGGTG
>NZ_JBFAHZ010000154.1:0-1267 GCF_040654415.1 Micromonospora sp. NPDC050695 | reverse complement strand
GTTGACCGGTGCCGGTCGGGTCCAGGGCCATCACGGCGAGGTACACGCATTTCAGTGCGGCTTGCTCGTTCGGGAAGTGCCCGCGGGCTCGCACGGCCCGGCGGATGCGGGCGTTGACTGACTCGATCGCGTTCGTCGAGCAGATCACCTTGCGGATCTCGGTGTCGAAGGTCAAAAACGGGACGAACTCGGCCCAGGCGTTCTCCCAGAGCCGGACGATCGCCGGGTACTTCTTGCCCCATGCCTCAGCGAACTCCAGGAAACGATCGGTCGCGGCGGCCTCGGTCGGTGCGGTGTAGACCGGCCGCAGCGCTTTGGCGATCTTCTCCCAGTCCTGGCGGGCCGCGTAACGGAAGGAGTTACGCAGAAGGTGCACGATGCAGGTCTGGACCACGGTCTGTGGCCATACCGTGTTGATCGCGTCAGGCAGGCCGGTGAGCCCGTCGCAGACTGCCATCAGCACGTCCTCGACGCCGCGGTTCTTCAGCTCGGTGCACACGGAGAACCAGAACTTGGCACCCTCGCCGCCGTCGCCGGCCCACAAGCCGAGGATGTCGCGAGTCCCGTCGACGGTGACCGCCAACGCGACGTAGATCGGCCGGTTCGCGACCTTACCGTCCCTGACCTTGACGTTGATGGCATCGAGAAACACGACTGGGTAGACACGATCCAGGGGCCGGTTCTGCCACTCGGCCATGCCGTCCATGACCTTGTCGGTGATCGTGGAGATCGTCTGCCGCGACACGTCGGCGCCGTAGACTTCGGCCAGGTGAGCGCTGATCTCACCGGTGGTCAGGCCCTTCGCCGACAGCGACAGGACCATGTCCTCCACGCCGGTCAGCCGCCGCTGCCGCTTGCGGACGATCTGCGGCTCGAATGAGCCGTCGCGATCGCGTGGCACAACGATCTCGACCGGGCCGACATCGGTCAGCACCGTCTTCGTCCTCGACCCGTTGCGGGAGTTCCCGCCGTCCTTACCAGCAGGATCGTGTTTTTCGTAGCCGAGGTGGTCGGTGATTTCACCGTCCATCGCAGCCTCGATCACACGCTTGGTCAGCTGCTGCAGCAGCCCGCCCTCACCGGTCAGTTGCAGGCCCGAGGTCCGGGCCTGCTCGACGAGCTGGCCGATCAAGTCATCGTTCCCCCCGGCCGGCAGGCCAGGCTGCTGCTGCTTCTTCGCCACCGCGGCAGTATCCACGGCGTCAGTCGTCATGGTCATCAGGTGCGTCTCCTTGATCAGGAGTTACACCGTTCTTTTTACAGTCCC
>NZ_JBFAHZ010000153.1:0-1273 GCF_040654415.1 Micromonospora sp. NPDC050695 | reverse complement strand
CCAAGCACGGCATGGACGCCCTCGACGTGCTCAAACAGCTGTTCACCACCGGGCCGTGGCTACCTCACACGGCTACCTCAAGCTGAATACGTACCGCAAGACGGCTGACACCCCGGCGCAGAATCCACCGCCCGCAGCATTGATCTCTCAAGCAGAAGGCACTGGGGGAGGCTGACCCCGCGACTCGCAGGCAAAGGGCGAATGCCGTGCGCGAGCTGGCTCTCTGCCTCTTTGTGGTGGCATCTGAGTGCGCTGCCGCCGCGCCGCGAGAACGCAACAGCCCTGGCCGCAGGTGCCACCTGCCTGTCTCGTGGGCGGCATTACTCAGAATTATTTGAAAGCCGTATTCAGAGATGGGTTAATTCGTCGGATGTTCGCGGTTAACGTTGACGGCGCGCGGTTTGTTGCTGTGACTGCTGACCAGAATACCTGCCAGGACCTGCACTGGATGCATCGACACGTACATAACTACTAATCGATGCGGCGGCTTGCTCCCTAGCAAGCTCGCTATAAATCTGATAAGCACGGACGGAAGGCGGATTGCCTTGCTGTGCAGCCGCGTAAACCTGACCGACCAAGCCTCTGAAACCATTATTAAGAACTATGTTGGCCCATGCGGTAAAACTACTATCGGCGTCGTCAAACGCGCCACTGTCATACGATGCGCATCCTTGATGAAAGATCAATTCTCCCCGCATCTCGATGGACAAAATACAAGTGGTATACAATTCATGCCTCCAAATTCATTATTTTTTGATGGTCGCTAATGAACTAATGCAAGTTGCAGCCTTGTGGGGTAGTGCGCGAGGTTCGACGCGGCCCTCACGCCCCCCGGTTCCATGGGCCGCGCAATCGATCACTCGGGGTTGAGTCTCTTCTTACACTCACTCATGCCAGGCGGCGCCCATCGCGCTCATAACAGTGCTCGAGCCAAGATGTTGCACAGAAGTTCTTCTATAGACATCCCCCACCCAGACCATCTGTTCGATACGGCCGCCCCAGTGCCGCTGCATTTGACGGTCTGTGACCGGCCGGCGGTTGTGTAGTCGTCTATCAGATTGAACCGTTTCCTGATTGTGGGAATTCCCGCCCTTCTGCCTTCGTTTCGCACCCGTGTGATGTTAAAACGGACAGCCGGGCGGCATGGTTCACAAGCTTCTGAGTGAACCGCCCCGTCTCAGGGCTATTGCGTTCTGGGGTAACTGCTGGTCACAGCGGTTATGAGGTCGTGTGAGCGACGGTCGGCGCGTCGGTTGGCGCGGGCGATGTTGGG
>NZ_JBFAHZ010000152.1:0-1294 GCF_040654415.1 Micromonospora sp. NPDC050695 | reverse complement strand
AGCCAGTCCAGGTTCGCCATGCCCAGCCGCTGCGCCCGACCGTGCGCCGACCCGACCGCGGGGTTCTGCCCCAACAGGAAGTAACCCTTGATCTTCCCGTCGATCATGTTGAGCACCTGCTGGTAGGTGCCGTGGTCACCGGTCATCCGCGGCATGTAGCCGTAGCAGTAGTCGTTGTCGGCGGTCGCGGCGTCACCCCAGTACGCCTTCAGCAGGCTGGCCGCGAACGTCCGGGCGTTACCCCAGAAACCCTTCTGCCCCGGGTGCCGGATGCTGTCCACCCACTCATCGAAACTCGGGTGCTCGGCGTGATGCGGCATCGGCAGGTAGCCCGGCAGCAGGTTGAACAACGTCGGAATGTCCGTCGAGCCCTGGATGCTGGCATGCCCCCGCAGCGCCATCACCCCGCCACCCGGGCGACCCATGTTGCCCAGCAGCAGTTGGATGATCGCGCCGGTACGGATGTACTGCACACCCACGCTGTGCTGCGTCCACCCCACCGAGTAGATCAGCATCCCGGTGCGCTCCCGGCCGGAGTTGCGCGTCCACGCCTGCGCCAATTCGAGGAACTTCTCCTGCGGGATGCCGCACACCCGCTCCACCATCTCTGGCGTGTAGCGGGCGAAGTGTCGCTTGAGGATCTGATAGACGCAGCGCGGATGCTGCAACGTCTCGTCCCGCTCGGTCTGCCCGCCCACCTGCGCGCCGTGCGACTCGTGCGCCAACCCCGAGGCGCTGTCCCGCTCCTGAGCGGTGTGCCCGCTGCCGGACGAACCCTCATGCCCCGCGTACTGCCAGCTGTCCTGCACGTACGTGCCGGTCTCCGGGTCGAAGCCGGAGAAGAAGCCGTCGCCGTCCTCGGTGTCGATGAACTGGTCGCTGACGATCGTCGCCGCGTTCGTGTACGCGAGCACGTACTCCCGGAAGTCGAGGTCGTTGTCCAGGATGTAGCGCACCACCCCACCGAGCAGGGCGATGTCGGTGCCCGCCCGGATCGGCAGGTACGCGTCGGCCAGAGCGCTGGTCCGGGTGAACCGCGGGTCCACGTGGAAGACCTTCGCACCCCGCCGCTTGGCCTCCATCACCCACTGGAAACCCACCGGATGCGCCTCGGCCATGTTCGAACCCTGGATGACGATGACGTCAGCGTTGGCGATGTCCTGCTGGAAATCCGTCGCACCGCCACGACCGAAACTGGCCCCCAGACCGGGGACGGTGGCGGAGTGTCAAATACGGGCCTGGTTCTCGATCTGCAACGCCCCCATCGCGGTGAACAACTTCTTGATGAGGTAGT
>NZ_JBFAHZ010000151.1:0-1363 GCF_040654415.1 Micromonospora sp. NPDC050695 | reverse complement strand
GAACGCCTTCCAGATCGCCTTCGAGGGCCGGCTCACCCCGGCCAACGACTGACCACCTCAACAACCAAGATCAGCCGTTAACTTGACACTCCCCCCTCTGACGGATCGAGGCTGATCGCCGCCGTGACCAGCCGATACCCGACAACGCAATGACCCTGCGGTGCCGTCTCGCCGTGATCGACCGGCCGTGGCGCGGGCAACACGGTGAACCCGAACGCCTCGGCTTACGTTGTGATTGTGGGAACGCCGACGTCGAGCGGCAAGATGAAGATTGGGCACACGAAACGAATTACCCGGAACTGGCACCGCGACAGGAGGTAGCGCAGAACCAACAGCAACGCGGCAGGTAGCAAACGCTGCTGGCGTAGCACTTCGCCGGGCAGAATTTGACGTTCTCGCCGTTCCAGACCTGGATCCGCGAGCACTGGCAGAGGTCACGAACTCGCGAATCGACGACGTCCCAGATTTGACGCGAACCACCTCTTCGGCGCCGAGTCTTTGCAGTAAGCCCACCAGCCCACCATCGAGTGGGTCGAACTTTCGAGGAAGGTAATTCTCATGCCAAGTTCCGATGGAGATCTAGTACTCGAAGACGAAAGATTCTTCCCGGGGACATCGATTGAGGATATTAAGTACGGCTATCAACAACTAGGTTGGCCCCAAGGAGACCTACCTCCACCGAGTTCCGTGATCGGGACGGTTTTGGAGAATTCCAGGCTAAATCATAGACCAATCTCTCAAAGCATCAGAAACGCTTTGCACATTTGGGGCGGGGTTGACGCAAAGTGGTTCACACATGTTACTCCTACAAACACCAAATACTACGTCAATCGAGATACGCCAGTGTGCCCTGTGCCCATAGCACCTGGTCCCGCGGTTCCTATTCCTCTCCCGTCTTTTAGTCGAGCTCCCATCCCGGCTCCCATCCCCCTCCCGTCCTTTAATCCGAGCGCTGCGAATGTCTCATCTCTTTCTCCCGGAAATGGCCCGGCAGGTTGGACCCCGCACCAGCAGAGTCTCTACGCCAGCCCGCCGCAGACCTTAGGCGCACATCCTTTAATGGGAATCTCAACCCAAGCTTTGCCGCTCAGTCAATTGCCGCCTACTCCCGATCAGTATCGCGCGTGGTGCGCACGGTTGGCCAGCAATAATGCTCCCTCTGCTGCACAGGCGCCAAGCTCTTACCGCCCGATGACCCAGCCTCCTCCGCCTCATCGGAGCCATGGTCGTGGCGGCCCGTCGGGTCCTTAAGACGAACCCTTCTCTAGCCTCCGCTATTCAGAGTAGATAGCGGGTATCGAGGGTGATCAAGGAAAGGTGCACCCGACCTGCAAGGATGTGGTTGTCTACGCCATGTCCTTTG
>NZ_JBFAHZ010000150.1:0-1458 GCF_040654415.1 Micromonospora sp. NPDC050695 | reverse complement strand
GTCAACTCATCCAACGAGCCCGCACGCTCTACCGCTGGGACACCCGACCCACCACCCGCCGACTCAAGTAACGCCTATTGCCGGTCGCTCTAAGGCGATTCGAACCATCTGCTCGGCGGCCGGGTCACCCGCCCACGCCAGCGTGGTTGCCGTGTACGCCAACGCCTTTGTCGGGTCGTACCGGTAGTGGTGCTCGGCCCGATCCGGCACCGGCAGGTTCGCCGTCAACCGATCCAGACGATCCAGCGCATCACGCGTCCGCCGCACGTCGGCCAGCCGCGCCCACACACGGGCCTCCTGGGCGGTCGCCTGGATGTACGCCGAACCACCCCGAGGCGCCACCCGCTGCGCCTGCCGCGAAAGGTCCATAGCCCGTCGGCAGTCGCCCCGGGTGAGCCAGTCCCATGCCTGCGTCTCCAGGCACCATGCCTGGATCTCCGGATGCTCCGCATGCTCCGCAAGGGCCATGGCCGTAGCCAGATGAGCGCCCGCTGCGGGCTGTTGCAGCAGGTCGATATGCACCGTTGCCCGCAGCACTGTCAGCCATCCAGCGGCAACAATGAGCCGCCGACGCCGCGTCAACGTCCCACGCCCGTCGAGCAGGCGTCCCACATGGGCCAACTGGCGCCGCACCAGCGGCAGCAGATCGACCGGCCGCGTGATCGCGTATGCGCTTGCCAGGTCGTCCACACCCGCTTCGATCCGAGCGATAGTCTCGGCGCTGACGTCGCTGATCCGCACCCGAGCCAGCAACTCCCCGGCTTCGCTGTCGTGGTCGACGGGCTCGTTCACCAGACGGGCGAGCGTCCCGTCGGCTCGCAGCACGTCGTCGAGATGCCTGGCCGTTTCCGGAGTCGGGGCCTTCACCCCGGTCTCCAGATCGTGCAGGTGACTCTTGCCGCGATGAGCGAGCTGACCGAGTGCCCGCAACGACAGCCCATGCTCCGCCCGAAGCGCACGGAGGTGGGCACCGAAGCGCGGATCGACATGCGACACGACGACGCCTCCCACTTGGGGTGCCCGTAGTCCTGCAGGACTACGGGCACCCCAGACAGCCGCGGCGCGACCCGCCGAGACCATGAGCGATGATGACACGGCGAGCACGGCACCCCCTTGCGGATCTTGAAGCCTAGACAACTCCATGATCCACAGGTGCCGTGCTCGCCCTACATCGGGCACCAACCAAGATCCGACCAAAGAGGACATCCACGGACTACCCCGGGGCCCTGCTTAAGGTTAGCGTTGCGACGCAGGCCGAGAAGCTGCAGGTGCAGGCTGAGGAGCTGTAGTAGCCGAGGCCACCGGGGCCACCGCACGGTCCACCCGCTGCCCAACAGGCCTCTGCCCGGTAATGCCTGCGGCTCTAGTACGGCAGCCGCCATTTGCTAGTTGGCCAGGGCATGGTCTCGGTTGAGTCGGGTGCGTTGGTGGAACCAGCGTGCTCGGGCTTGGTGGCGG
>NZ_JBFAHZ010000149.1:0-1489 GCF_040654415.1 Micromonospora sp. NPDC050695 | reverse complement strand
GGGCGAATTCAACTGATCGTCGCAACACCTTGATCACGGAGGTTTGCGATGGGGCGCGGGAAGAAGCAGATTCCTGAGGTGCCGGCTGGCGGGCGGCGACAGTGGGCGTCGGATCGGGCGTTGCGGCCGCCGATGCGTTCACCGGGACGGCCGGAGCCGTCTCGTGCGGTGCAGCGGGACTTCTGGCGGCGGATCGCGTCGGGAGTAACCACGCTGGAGGCCGCGGAGGCTGTGGGTGTGTCGTGGCCGGTCGGGTTCCGGTGGTTCCGTCACGCTGGCGGCATGCCGCCGATCAGTCTGGACGAGCCCACCGGCCGTTACCTGTCATTCGCCGAGCGCGAGGAGATCGCGTTGCTGCGCGCCCAGGGAGTCGGCGTGCGGGAGATCGCCCGCAGGATCGGACGCGACCCGGGAACAATCTCACGCGAGCTGCGCCGTAACTCGGCGACCAGGGGCGGTAAGCCGGTCTACCGGGCTCTGGTGGCGCAGTGGAAGGCGCAGCAGGCGGCGAAGCGTCCGAAGACGGCGAGGCTCGTGGGTAATGGCAGGTTGCGGGAGTACGTGCAGGATCGGCTCGCCGGCAGGGTCCGGCGACCCGACGGCACGGTCGTCACCGGGCCTGAGGCGCCCGCGTGGAAGGGGTTGAACAAGCCGCATCGGCAGGACCGCCGCTGGGCGACGGCGTGGAGCCCGGAGCAGATCTCGCACCGGCTGCGTGTCGACTTCCCCGATGATGAGTGCATGCGCATCAGCCATGAGGCGATCTACCAGTCGCTGTTCATTCAGGGGCGTGGAGCGCTCAAGCGGGAGCTGGTCGCGTGTCTGCGCACCGGCCGGGCGCTGCGGGTTCCCAGAGCGCGGTCCCGGAACAAGCCGCAAGGGCATGTCACTGCCGATGTCGTCCTGTCCGAGCGGCCCGCCGAAGCCGCGGACCGCGCGGTCCCCGGGCACTGGGAAGGCGATCTGATCATCGGGACGGGTCGTTCCGCGATCGGCACGCTCGTCGAACGCTCCAGCCGCTGCACGCTCCTGGTGCATCTGCCTCGGTTGCAGGGGTGGGGCGAGAAACCACCCGTGAAGAACGGTCCCTCGCTCGGCGGCTACGGCGCCATCGCGATGAACACCGCGCTGACAGCATCGATGACGAAGCTGCCCCAGCAACTGCGCAAGACCCTCACCTGGGATCGTGGGAAGGAACTCTCCGGTCATGCGCAATTCGCCCTCGATACCGGCACGAAGGTGTTCTTCGCCGATCCGCACTCGCCCTGGCAGCGGCCGACGAACGAGAACACCAACGGGCTGCTGCGTCAGTACTTCCCGAAGGGCACCGACCTGTCGAGGTGGTCCGATGAGGACCTCGAAGCCGTCGCCCTCGCGGTCAACAACCGGCCCCGCAAGAGCCTTGGCTGGAAGACCCCGGCCGAGGTCTTCGCCGAACAGCTAAGCTCGCTGGAACAGCCCGGTGTTGCAACAACCGATTGAACTCGCC
>NZ_JBFAHZ010000148.1:0-1494 GCF_040654415.1 Micromonospora sp. NPDC050695 | reverse complement strand
ACCTGCTCGTAGCCGGTGTGCATCGGCAACGTCGGCGATGTGTTGCTGGTGGAAGCAGAGGTGGCGCTGGTGGGAGCACGCAGCCACGCATATTTTTTGTTGGCACCAACCGCTGCCAGG
Source organism: Micromonospora sp. NPDC050695 (assembly GCF_040654415.1). Classification (NCBI taxonomy): domain Bacteria; kingdom Bacillati; phylum Actinomycetota; class Actinomycetes; order Micromonosporales; family Micromonosporaceae; genus Micromonospora; species Micromonospora sp. NPDC050695. Next base: position 1,374 of record NZ_JBFAHZ010000148.1, on the reverse strand, counting down.
GCAGTTTCATTTATGGTCGACAACGAAACTTGTCGCTGCTTTGCCTTGTTTATGAGCTCCTGCTCATCAGGCTCGAACGTAACCCCGCTCCCTCCAGAAACCCAGCGAATCAGGGTCGTGAGTTCCACATTGTGTTGCTCTGCGTATTCGTGATAACTCATGACGGGGCCGCTCCGATTCGCAGCCGCCCACGCCAAGGCATGGCTCTTGCGCTCGCTGGCCGTGTATTGCTTATGGGCCCAATACTGCTTTGCCTTGTTTATGAGCTCCTGCTCTTCAGGCGTGAACGTAACCCCGCTCCCTCCAGAAACCCAGCGAATCAGGTTCACGTGGACCACATTGTACCGCCGCTCATATTCGTGATAACTCATGGCGGGGCCGCTCCGATTCGCAGCCGCCCACGCCAAGGCATGGCTCTTGCGCTCGCCGGGCGTGTATTGCTTATGGGCCCAATACTGCTTTGCCTTGTTTATGAGCTCCTGCTCATCAGGCTCGAACGTAACCCCGCCCCCTCCAGAAACCCAGCGAAACAGGTTATTGATGTCCACATTGTACCGCCGCGCATAGTCGGTATAACCCATGACGGCGCCGCCCTGATTCGCATGCGCCCATCTCAAGGCATGGTTCTTGCGGTCGGAGAGCTCATAGAACTGATGGGACGCATGCCCCTTTGCCGTGTCTATGAACGCCTGCTGGTCAACCGTGAACGTAACATCACGGATCCCTCCGGATATCCATCTATGCAGTGTCGTATAGGGGATAAAGTATGCCTCTGCGTACTCATTAATACTCACATCGTGGCCACTCTGATTTGCAGCGGCCCATGCCAAAACATGGCCCTTGCTCTTATCTTTGTCCATTCCTAGTTAGCCGCCTTTGCAGTCAAATTTCGAAGTCTTCCTACACAACGGATGCGCGGGGCCGCCGGTTCAACCTCGATCGGGCCTGTCATCCGAACAGGGCTATCGCGTAGTCGGTTGGGGGGTGTCCGACCTGGGGGGTGGGGATGGGATCAGTGAGGTCAGGGTCCAAGTAGGACGGGTGCGACCCTTTGGTGATCATGGAGTTTACGAAGACCCATGACCCAGAACAGGACCGTACCCGGGCGCAGCAGCGAGTCGATGTCGACGAACATGCTCAGGACCGACACCGCACCACGCACCCTGGCTACCTTCCGTAACCTAGCTATCGGAACCAAACCGGCTCGCCGGACGCGCCAACATCGCCCACGCCCGCCATGACCTCCACGGCCGCGCTGAGGTCTTCACCGTCTACGGCATCTAGCAAACCCTTACCAAGTCGGACAGAAGGAGACAACGAAGGGGCACTGGGGGCGGAGCACCGTTGTTCAGTCGTCCACGCGCCATCTGGGGT
>NZ_JBFAHZ010000147.1:0-1504 GCF_040654415.1 Micromonospora sp. NPDC050695 | reverse complement strand
GTACGTATTCAGCTTGAGGTAGCCGTGTGAGGTAGCCACGGCCCGGTGGTGAACAGCTGTTTGAGCACGTCGAGGGCGTCCATGCCGTGCTTGGTGGCGGTGGACAGGTAGGAACGCAGGGTGGCGAAGTCGGCCAGTCCTTGCAGGGTGCGCCAGGTGGCGGAGATCTTCTGTTGGAGCTTGACCGGGCGGAGATCGCGTTCTGCCTGGTTGTTCGTGAACGGAACGGCCAGGTCGACGGTGAACCGCAGGATCATGTCGCGGTGGGTGGCGAAACGTTCGACCAGCGTGCCGGCCCGCGGCAGCTTGCCGTCGCGGTCGGGCGGGTTCTGCTCGCGGCCGTAGGCCACCGCCCCGGCGTAGCAGGCCCGGATGTGGCCGGCCTCGTCCGCGGTCAGCGCGGTACGGCCGGCGGCGACGGCCTGCTCGGTCAACTGTTTGGCCATCAGCAGGGTGCCAGCCATGACCTCGGCCCATTCCTGACCGGCCGGGTCCTGCTCGTGCACGCCGCGCAGGTCCCGGATCAGGTGCGCTCCGCACCAGGCGTGCTCGGCGTCGGTCAGGTGCTGGTAGGCGGCGTAGCCGTCACGCACGAGGGTGCCGGTGAACCCGGGCAGCACCCCACCGGCGTCGACATCGGCCGCCGACCGGCCCCCGACGTGGAACAACGTCAACGCGGGCGTGCAGGCCACGTGCACGTACTTGAACCCGCCGCCGAGTCGAGCCGGTGTCTCATCGGCGTGCAGCACCCGCTCGGTGCGCAACAACGCGGCCAGATGCGAGACGAACGGACCCAGCCGACGCGCCGCCTCGGCCACCACCTGATGCACGAACCCGACCGACACGCCCACCCCGAGCAGATCACCCATCAGCCCAGCGACCCGTCCATACGGCAGGAACTGCGCGGCACGGGCATACACTGCGGCGGCCTTCACGTCCGTGCCGTACTGCACCCGGCCGGACACCCCGTCGGGCACCGGCGGCTCGGTGACCCGCCCACACCCCGCGCACTCCACCGCAACGAGGCGATGCTCGGTCACCACCGGCCGGCGTTCAGGCAACTCGACGACCTGTCGGCGCTGCCGCCCGTACTCCCGGCAACCATCCAGACGCTCACCGCAGGCCGGATTAGCGCACCAGCCCGGCCGATGTTCCACCACCTGATCTGGATCGGCCACCAACTCCAGCGTCGACCCCGGCGCACCCGGCTGCCTACCCCGCCGCCGCCCACTGCTTCCACGCTTGCCCGGTTGCGGACGCGGCCGGACCAACCCATCCGACGACGGGGGCTTCGACGAGTTCGACGAGTTCAACCCCAGCCGACGCCGCAGCTCCGCGTTCTCAACCTCCAACCGCTCGACCCGATCCCGCAGCTCAACCAGCATCGCCAGTAGATCCTCATACGAGGGCGGGACTGGCGGCTCGGACGACACACCAAGATCATGCCAGGCCATCACCCAGAGTGGACAGCCGACCGCCGACCCGTCTCAAGCTGAATACGTAC
>NZ_JBFAHZ010000146.1:0-1555 GCF_040654415.1 Micromonospora sp. NPDC050695 | reverse complement strand
TGGCCAGCTTCCGCAACCTGGCCCTCAACACCTTCCGCCTCGCCGGACGCGCCAACATCGCCCACGCCCGCCGAGACCTCCACGACCGCACCGACCGCACCGACACCTTCGCCGTCTACGGCATCTAACAAACCATGATCAAACCGGACACTCCCGAACAACGCCGAGGCCGTGACCCGCGCCCAGGTGCAGGAAACGGGTCGTCTCGGAGATCAGGCGACGGAACTCGGCCACGAGATCCAGACGCCCGTCGGTGCTGTACGGACCGGCAATCCGGTCGTCGCGGTAGCGGATGCGGGCGCGGCCGGAGACGAATTCAACGACCGGTGGGTCGAGTTGACCGGTAGTCGTCCTCAGCCGCAGGCCGGCGATCGCGGCATCTTCGGCCCGAAGGCGGAGGAGCGTCAGCACTCGCGCGCCGTCCACCAGTGTGGCGCTTCCCCCGGCCCTCGCCGGCGTGAGCATCAGCGTGGCGAGCACGCTGGGCGGCTGCGCGTGCAGGCTGCGATCGGTGTGTGGCGACAGGGGCAGGTCGGTGAAACCGGCTTCATTGCCACCATCGTCGGTGCGGAGACGCGGCGCGATGACGGTCAGCCCGTCGGCCACCTGGTGCGGGTGGTCGACCGGGACCGTCCAGCGGTCGAGCAGTGCCCTGACCTCGGCCACGGACCCCTGCTGAATCAGGACGACGCCATCGCGGGCGAGGGTGACGGGTAGCAGATCCGGACTCACCTCGACCTCGCATCCCGCCTCCACCAACCGCATCCGCCCCGCCTACCCGCGGTCAGTCCTCAGGTTCGTCCAGCTCGACGGCCGCCGGCAGCTCCGGCCGGGCCGGGGGCCGAACCGGAGCAGGGGTGGGCAGCGCCCCCAAGCCCGCCCGGTCCAACGCGGTGTGCAGGTTCCCAACCAGTTCCTTGAGCACATCTTCCCGGGCCTGGTTGTAGGCGAGCTGTGCCGCCGCGCCGGCGGCGGCACCGGCGCGTTCGTAGCCGCCCCAGGTGTCCAGCCACTCGTAGGCGCCGTTGACTCGACGCATCCGGGCGACCCAGTAGACGGGCCATACCGACCAAGCTATCGACCACCGACGGTCAATCACCTCAGCCGTGCGTCCACTTAAGGACCATTCTGCTGAAGGTCAATTCGCCCGGCATGATCCAGCGCCATCTCGGCGTTCAGGGGCCGCAGTGATGAACCGCCACCCACGGAACACAGCGGCGGCCCCGGCAGACGAGCCGGGGCCGCCGCCATCGTTGACGTCAGCCGTATCAGCCCGTCTTAGTGCAGGTGAGGACCACCAGCTCGTCCAGCGCGACCTTGGCACCCGCCTTCTGGGACTGCTTCTTCACCGTCCAGTTCTCCGGCAGGATCACCAGCGTGTCGAACTCGTCCTGGCTGCCAAGCTTGATGTTCGTGATGCCGAGCCGCTTGAGTTTGTCCTGGGCGCCGGCTGCATTGGACCCAATGCCACGTAGCTTAAGTTGATCATGTTGTGTGGGGTCGAAGACGGTAGATGTGAACGGTGGCTGGGTCTGGGTGGCGGATGCTGGCCGGC
>NZ_JBFAHZ010000145.1:0-1576 GCF_040654415.1 Micromonospora sp. NPDC050695 | reverse complement strand
GGCCCGCACCGGCGCCGCGGATCCGCGAGCCTCGCTACCTCGACGAACGTCCCGCCGAGGTCGAGGACCGCACGGTACCGGGACACTGGGAGGGCAGGGCTATTGCGTAGTGGTGTTGACCCTGGTCGCGGTCGGTATTTCGGTGGTCACGGCGGTGATGAGGTCGTGGGGGCGGTGGCTGGCCTCTCGGGTGGCTTCGGCGATGTTGGTGGCGCCGTTGATGCGGTGATATCCGATCGAGGTGTTACGGAGGGTGGCGAACACGGCGGGGCCGTTGCCGGTCCTGGCCCGGTGGGCGTCTTCACGGAGCGTGACATCCCGTACGTAATGTAGGCGGTTCTCGATATGCCACTCGGAACGCGCCCACGTGCCGAGATCGGCGGGTTGGGCTTGGCCGGCGGGTAGTGAGCTGGTCAGGTAGGCGGCTTCACGGGTGGTCTTGCCCTTGATCGTGCGGGTGCGGGTGATCCGGACGGCCTGCTGTGCGTGGGGAAAACCCAGCCCTCCCGGAGTCTTGACGGTCAGCGCCTTGACCGTGCGGGTCTCCCTACGGCCGTGGCCGGTCTCGCGGGTCTGGACCCCGACCGGGACCTCGGCCCACGGCAGACCCTTGAGCTGGGCGAACAGGGTGGGCTGGTTACCCTTGACCGCGGCCATCAGATGCCCGCCGGCAGCGGCGAGCAACTCGGCGTGCCCGATCTGGGCGTGCAGCGCGTCCGCGACGACCAGAACGTCCTTCAATGACCCCAACACGGCCGCGACCAGCTTGAACAGCGGAGTGAACGCGGGGATTTCGTTGGACTTCGCAGCGATCTGCACTTGGGCGAGCACGATCCCGGTGCTGGTGTCGTACGCCGACAGCAGGTGGACCTGCCGGCCGTCGGCCAGTCGGGCACCCCGCGCGACCTTCCCATCGACGGCGATCACCAGGCGCCACCTGCGCCCGGCGACCACGACCGGCGACGCCCTCGCCCGCAGCCAGCGAGCAAGGACCTGCGACAACACTTCGGCGTCGAGCCGGATCAACAACCGCCACACCGTCGTCGCGGCGGGCACCCGGCCGGTGAACCCGAGCCGCTGCCAGACCGTACGGTCCTGGAAACGCACCCAGTCGCAGACCGCAGCGAACGTGCACGCCCCGGCCATCACCGCGCATACCGCTGCCGCCAGGATGCTGACCAGTGGATACCGTCGGCCGCGCGGATCGCGCGGGTCGTTTACCGCTTCCAACGCGATGAACAGGCTCCGACGGTCACCATCGGTGACCGTGGCCGGGCACGGCATGTCCGGGGGGCGCTGCGGCAGCACGATCTCGGCCAGTAAGGATGACATCAGCGGGTGCGGTCCTGTTCTCGATCATGGTCTTCGCAAACTCATGATCACCGACAGGCCGCACCCGTCCTACATGGACCCCCAGACCTCGCCGGATCCCAGCAAAACCCCAGCTCAAAAGCATCTCAACCGACTACGCAACAGCCCTGACTGGGAGGGCGACCTGGTCATCGGCAAGGGCGGCAAGTCCGCGGTCGCTACGCTGGTCGAGCGGACCTCACGGATGCTGGTCCTGGTCCCGCTG
>NZ_JBFAHZ010000144.1:0-1579 GCF_040654415.1 Micromonospora sp. NPDC050695 | reverse complement strand
CGCCACCAAGCCCGAGCACGCTGGTTCCACCAACGCACCCGACTCAACCGAGACCATGCCCTGGCCAACTAGCAAATGGCGGCTGCCGTACTAGCAAATGGCGGCTGCCGTACTAGAGATGCGGCTCAATCGTCCCTTGAGTTCGACTCAACGATTTGAACCGTTTAGACTGAAGGAAATGCTTCGTCACCAACTCGTCGATTTACGATATTCCGCACTCCTGACGCGAATTAGCCGAAAGCCGCATCCGGATACGCGTCAATCCACCAATTGCTGGCCGCTAACGTTGACGGCGTGCCTGCGGGTTTTGATGTGACTGCGGGCGCGGATACCTGTCTTGTGCGCCCGGGAGGCGATCAGTACCTGCATATGGGCTACTAGACGTCGCGGCGGCGGCACGTTGCATAGCAACCCTGCGATATACCTGACAAGCTCGACGGAGAGACGGATCGTAAGTTGGAGACGGGCGGTCAGGATCCCCTTGGTTCAATTGCCCTGAATCCATGTTGTACATGTCAAACAGATTGTTGTCAATAACCAAATTGGCCCACGACGCGAAGTGCATATCCGCATTTGCCTGGTTTCCACTCAAATAAGACTTTCGCCCAGCCTGCATATAGGAATCTGCGTATTGGTGGGGAGTCCAATTGGACTGTTCAATATCCACTTCACGCCTCCAATCTCGGCATCTTTCATGTTGAAATTGACGCTAGCCGCATCCCGATGGCCTACGTACTCTTCAAATCGACTCTCGCGAAGCCAGCCATCTCTTTCATCGAATCGCTAGACTTGATCGATTGAACTGATATTCCAGTCGCATTTTCCTATGTCGGGCGGATACCCATCACACTCGCGATAGCGCTGGAATGAACATTGGTGAAACAAACTTCCGCGAGAATTGTCTTCCTTCCGTGAGTCCATCCTGTTGATAGAACGGATAGCTGGGCGGCGTGGTTCACCAGAATTACAGGACCCGGCAACCCGCCCGGCCGCCGAGACCGACCGGCCTCGTGGACCTGGTCAAACGCGATTTCACCGCGACGCGCCCGAATAAGCTGTGGGTCGCCGACCTGACGCACCACCTCGGCCCCGCGCTTGGGTAGATGTCCCAGCCCGCCAAATATTTGATCTTGGCATGCCACGGTGCGCCGCAGGGTGACGGCGGAGGAGGGCGTCGTGCTGGCCCCACGCTTGCGTAGCTGTCCCAGCACCGCAAATATTAATCTTGATAGCCGGTCTCGGCGTTCGGTGCCGTGTGGCGAGGTGCTGGACCGGCGATGGTCAGCGCCAAGCACGCCGCGCGTCCAACCGCTGCGCCCCGCCGGGCAGGCCGCCGACGATGGCCGGGCGCTGACCCGCGCGATGGATGTACTCGAACACTGCGGCGTTGGTCAGTGGGGTGAGCACCTGCCACGCACCGCCGACGCGGCGCTGCAGCGCAACATCGGCGATCTCTGATGCGGATGACCGACTGACAGTGTCATCCTCGATCCGTCAGAGGGTATTGATCCCTTGGTACGGCTTTCGGCTTGACCGTTTTGTCCCTTATGGTGTGAGGTGTGTGCGTCGTCTGTCACGA
>NZ_JBFAHZ010000143.1:0-1655 GCF_040654415.1 Micromonospora sp. NPDC050695 | reverse complement strand
CTAGGAGCGTGGGTCAGTAACGCTTCGTTCGGGGTGGTCGGTCGTTGACCAGTCGTGGGTAGTGCGAAGACGTTTCGGCGGTTCGATCCGGATCAGATCTTGTTGTTGCCGCCGTCGTTGGACGAGTGGCTGCCGGATGGTCATCTGGCCCGGTTCGTGGCGGAGTTGGTTGGCGAGGCGCTCGACCTGTCGGCGGTCTACGCCGACTACACCGAGGTGCGCGGCTATCCGCCGTACGATCCCAGGTTGATGCTGCGTCTGTTGATCTACGGTTACATGACCGGGGTGCGGTCGTCGCGGGCGATCGAGCGTAAGTGCGTTGACGATGTCGGGTTCCGGTGGCTGGCCGCCGATCAGGCGCCGGACTTCCGGTCGATCGCCCGGTTCCGTCGCCGACATCTTGACGCCTTGGCCGACCTGTTCCTGCAGTCGCTGCGCCTGGCGCAGCGACTGGGCATGGTGAAGATGGGCCGGGTCGCCCTGGACGGCACGAAGTTGCAGGCCAACGCCTCCCGGCACAAGGCGATGAGCCACGGCCGGCTCGTGGCCAAAGAGGAGCAGGTCGAGGCCGAGGTCGCCGCGCTGGAGGCCACGGTCGCGGCGCTGCTGGCCGACGCCGAGGCCGTCGATGCGGACGAGGACGTCCGCTATGGCGTCGACGGTAAAGACACCGACCTGCCGGCCGAGTTGGACCGGCGGGAGAAGCGCCTGGCCCGGTTGCAGGCTGCCCGCGCCCAGATCGAGACCGAGGCTGCTGACAAGGCCCGCGCTCGGGCCGAGGCCACCGAACGCGCCCGCCAGGCCCGCACCGGTAGCCCTGACGAGGCTAAGGTCACCGAGGCTGGGCAGAAGGCCGCGGCTGCCGCGAAGCCGAAGCCGAAGGCGCAGGCCAACTTCACCGATCCCGAGTCGCGAATCATGAAGATGGGCACCGGGGCCTACGCGCAGGCCTACAACGCCCAGGCCGTCGTCGACGACGCCCACCAGGTCATCACTGCCGCGGACATCACCGACTGCGCCTCGGACTGCCCGTCCTACACCCCGATGCTCGACCAGTGCGCCGCCAACACCGGTACCCACCCCAAGCAGGCGGTGGTCGACGCCGGCTACTGCTCCGACGACAACCTCGACGCCGCTGCGGCCCGCCACGAAGCCCACGGCACCGACACGTTCATGGCCACCGGCCGGCTACGACACGACGAGCAGGTGCCACCCGCCCCCCGCGGGCGCATCCCGGCCAACGCCACACCAAAACAGCGGATGGCCCGCAAGCTGCGCACCAAACCCGGCAGAACCGCCTACCGCCGCCGCAAGGCCATCGTCGAGCCCGTGTTCGGCCAGATCGTCACCTGCCAGAACGGCCGCCGTCTGCTCCTGCACGGCATCGACGGCGCCCGGGGCGAATGGCGGCTCCTCGCCGCCAGCCACAACCTACTCAAAGTCTTCCGATACGCCGGAACCGCCGGGCTGGCCGCAGCCACCGGCTGAGACCTCCCCACAGGCCGCTACCGCGGCCCCAGACATGCCCCCACAGGCCCCAGACGACCCGACACAGGCAACCGGACACGGGCATCCAACCACCCGACCCGAAACGCCACTAGCGTCACCGACCCGACCCCGCGACAGCTTGCTCGTTACCGACCCGCGCTCCTAGC
>NZ_JBFAHZ010000142.1:0-1664 GCF_040654415.1 Micromonospora sp. NPDC050695 | reverse complement strand
CTAGTGCAGCAGGTCGCAAGTCCTGTTCGGGTTGAGTGTCCTGTGTTTGGTTACGCTTCGTAGTCGGCGAGGTGGACGAGGGCGGCCGTGTCGAAGGCGTCGTCGGGGCTGCCCTCCCACTGGCCGGTGTGCAGGAGTTGGGGGATGTAGGAGTTGGAGGCGGGGTCGTAGAGGGCGAAGGCCCACTGGTTGCCGCCGAGGTACTCGATGCGGCACAGCGGGATGCGTTCCTGCTCTTCCTCCGGGCCGATCAGGGCCGTGAAGTAGCCGAAGGAGCCGCGCCAGCGGGTGTCGACCTCGGTGAGGGCGGGCCAGCGGCCGCTGGTGACGGCGCGGTGGTCGACGCGGTCGTCGACCTCGTCCTTAAGCGGGCGTGGCGGAATGGGCACGGGGAGAGTGTTGCGCACTGCCGGCCCGGCCGGGTCAGGGACGCGCACGCCATGATGGCTGCTACCCCTGTCCCCTCTTATTCCGGAGTGTCCCCGATGGCTCATCCGCCCGCCGCCGCGCTGCATCTGAGCGCCCGTCGGCGGCGCAAGCTGCTGGCCATGGTCGGCGCCGCGAGTTGCCCGCAGGCGGTCGCGCTGCGCGCGCGGATCGTGCTGCTGGCCGCGGACGGCCTGGCCAACAGCACGATCGCCGCCGAAGTAGGCTGCAGCGAGCCGGCCGTGCGCCGGTGGCGGCTGCGCTTCGTACGCCGCGGCGTGCCGGGCCTGTTCGACCGCCCGCGCAGCGGACGCCCCGAACGGTACGGGCCCAGCGACCGCTTGGCCGTCATCGCCGTGGCCACCTCCCTGCCGCCCGAGGGCGCCGCCCGCTGGACGCAGACGCTGATCGCCGAGCATCTGGCCGAACGAGGCATGACGCTGTCCCGCGCGAGCGTGCGCCGCACCCTGGCCGAGGCCAGGGTGCGCCCACACAAGGTCCGCGGCTGGCTCAACCGCGCCGACGACGACACCTTCTGGACCAAGGCCGGCGCTGTGTGCCGCCTCTACCTCCACATCCCCGCCGACACCCTCCTCGTCAGCGTCGACGAGAAGACCGGCATCCAGGCCCGCTCCCGCATCCGCCCCACCCAGAACCCGCTACCCGGCCGCGACCGGCGCCTGGAGTTCGAATACCGCCGCCACGGGACCGTCTCCATCGTCGCCGCCATGGATGTGGCCACCGGCCAGGTGATCGCCGAACGCATCGAGCGCAACGACTCCGCGCACTTCATCCGCTTCCTGAGCATGCTCGACCGCAGCACCGACCCCGCCCTACGCATCCACCTGATCATGGACAACGGCTCCTCCCACACCTCCAAGGCCACCCGCGCCTGGCTCGCCGCCCACCCCCGATTCAGCGTGACCCACACCCCCAAGCACGCCAGCTGGCTGAACATGATCGAGCAGTGGTTCTCCGCCCTGACCCGCCGCGTCCTGCGCGGCGGCGACTTCGCATCCCGCGACGACCTCGAAGTCAAGATCACCGCGTTCACCATCCGCTACAACCGCACCGCCCGCCCCTACCGTTGGCGCTACGACGCCGACGCCGAGCACGCCCGCTACCTCGCACGCCACCCTCAGCACCAGAAGCCCACCCGGGACAACCTCACCAAAGCCGCATGACCCTCACACAGCGTCACCAGCAACCAGAACAGGACTTGCGACCTGCTGCACTAG
>NZ_JBFAHZ010000141.1:0-1710 GCF_040654415.1 Micromonospora sp. NPDC050695 | reverse complement strand
CCAACATCGCCCGCGCCAACCGACGCGCCGACCGTCGCTCACACGACCTCATAACCGCTGTGACCAGCAGTTACCCCAGAACGCAATAGCCCTGGTCCCGGTGGCGTGCTGGCCATCTCTACTCCGACGAGCCTCTGGTCGACGTTGCGGGTCTACGACGTCGGGGTGGCAATCTTCCAGGCCGGCCTGACGATCAGCATCTTCCAGGTCCTGCTCAACCAGGTGGCCGAGGACCGGTTCGTGGAGATGGTGCGGGCCGCGCTGCGGCAACAGGAAGAAGGGGTACGGACCGCGGTAGCGCAATCGCTGGCCGCTGGCTCGCGGCTGGAGGCCTTACAACTCGCTCCCGAGGAGTTGGACAGGGTGATCGAGAACGCGGCGCGGCTGAGGAGCGGGAACGCCGAGCTGGGCAGCGTCATCGCCCGCAAGCTGCGAAACAACGTGTTCGAGTCAGAGGAGCAGTGGCGCAACCTCGTCGTACGAGCCGAGGTGTTCGGGTTACACAAGGCGGAGACCAGCGGACGTCAGCACGACTACTACGACGTGTTCTTCCAGTTCGGTTACCACACCAACGACGTCAAGCGGACGCGGTTCACGTTCAAAGTCGGCGGCTGGCAGGACGACTACGACCGGCTCCTGCGGGCGCGTGACATGGGCGTCGTCTGGCGGCTGCCCTCGACCGGCGAGTTCGACAGCCAGTGGGACGAGGCGTTCGCGCTATTGAGCGTCAACTTCGGCGGCCAGCAGGTGCAGTTTCAGAAGAACGACGCCGAGCGCGAGTACGTCGCCTTCCCGCCCGCCGAGGAGTTCACCGACCGGGCGGATGTCTTCGTGCAGTACTCGTTCAACGCGAAGGTGCTGGCGGACGGTAACCTGCTCAGCTTCGAGGTGCCCAAGCCGACCTTCGCCGCAACGTACTCGATCAGCGTCTCCGTTCCGGACATCGCCCGGATCCGCGCGCTGGACTTCTTCGGCCTGACCCGGCCGGCGTCCGTGGAGTACGCGCCCAGCTTGCAGGACACGCGGTTCATCGCCATCTCCGTGGACGACTGGATTCTCCCCAAAGCCGGTGCCGTGGTCGTGTGGAAGCGCAGGTAGCGGGACAATCTGGCTTATCATCATCCCCGATCGGCCATGATCACCGCGAAGGTGGACGTACCTGATGCATGACCTGTTCCGCGGGGATCCCGGCGAGCGACTCCGCCTGGAGGACTACTGGGCGGACTTCAACGACCGGTTCTGGCAGACCGGCGATCCGGGCTTCTGGAAGCTGGAACGCCAGCAAACCTTCAAGGAGCCCGGGGACGAGGGTTGGCAGGCGTTTGCCGACGGGCGGTGGGAGGATTCGCTGCGGATCCTCGACGCGCGCCGCCACGAGTTCCAGAGCTACTACCGGCGGATCACCGAGAACGGGTTCGCCACCCGTCGGGTACGAGTGGTCGAAGAGCCCCTTACGCCTTACCTTCAGTGGGAGCTCCACGTGCTGCGGCTGCGACACGAGTACGGCGGTCTGACCCACGTGGTCGGCGCGGACGCGGTGGCGGCAGCCGAGTCGGGCGGTCAGGTGCCGGAGATCTACACCCTCGGCACCGAGGTGATGTACGAGGCCGTCTACTACGGCAGCCGCCATTAGCAGTCTGACCTGCTGGGATGTGGTGGGGGCGGCGTCCGACATGGACGCAGCCGCCCGTTGATCATGTGTTTGTGAAG
>NZ_JBFAHZ010000140.1:0-1732 GCF_040654415.1 Micromonospora sp. NPDC050695 | reverse complement strand
GCCTGGGTCCTGGTCCTCATCGTGATCTGGCTTTCTCGTGATCGCGAGGAGGCGTTCGGAGCCGTTGCGGTCGGGTTAGGCGGTTGGGGTGCCATAGCCGCGAGGTTATGTGAAACCGGGAGAGCCGGGGCGAGTTTTGGACCTCGAGGCAGCACGTTGCTCCTTTGTGGATGGATGTACAGCACTTACAACGTAGGGTCTCTTCCGTAGGTTCACGTGCTCACCACTGAACCCGGCCGACTCGATCTGTTTGTGTCCTGGCCCAACGCATCTGATGCAGGTCGGGGAGGTTGATGCCTTGGATCAGTAGATGTGGTGCCGCTCAAGGGATCTGGTGCGCTTGCGGCGCGTGTGCTTGGCCGTCGCCAGCATGAGGTGACTGTCCGAGAGCCCACGCCTGACGGGTATTGTCTCGATCCATGATCCGTGGAGCGGTGTTCTTTGATGTCGATGGAACGCTGACGCCGACCAGCAGCGGCCAGCACCTCGCCGAACTCGTCGGCAATGCCAAGGAGATCGCGGAAATACAAGCCGGCTACGGAGCCGGCACCTTGAGCAGTGACGAGTCTTGCGTGCTCGAGGCTCGTGGGTGGGCAAGCAGGACACCCGCTGAAGCCCAGGCGTTTCTGGAGTCGATGCCGCTGGTGGACGGCATAGCGGAGACGGTTTCGTGGTGCCGGGCTCACTCGCTCGCGCCTGTGCTGGCCACGCTGGCGTGGGACTTCGTCGGCACCTACCTGTGCAGCCGCTTCGGCTTCGACCGAGCGTGCGGACCACGCTTGCAGGTAGTCGACGGCCGCTACAGCGGCGAGGTCGCCGAGCAGTTCGACGAGCAGGCCAAGCGCGATTTCGCCGTCAGGGTGGCCGCCGAGTTGGGCGTCGAACTCCGGCATTGCGCGGCCATCGGTGACGGGCGATCGGATGTGCCGCTGTTCGGCGTGGTCGGCTGCGCAATCGCGTTCAACGCAACCCCCGAAGCTCGTGCCGCCGCCAGCGCAACGGTCAACGGCCCTGACCTACACGCCGTCGTGCCCGGCCTGAGCGCCTGGCTGGAGACCATCGCCTTGCCCGCTAACTGACAACGCGGGGAGAAGCGTCTTCCCGCAACTTGCGCGCCCGGAGTCCTGCTTGCTTGTGGTTCTGGGGGCTCTCGGCTGTGCACGTCGACGCAGTGCAGTACGCGCAGCGGGCAGCTACCGAGGCGCGGAGCGGCTGCGAGGATCACGCCTTCTGCGGCGGGTCTGTTGGTGGGAGGCGGGTTGAGGGGCGGGCTGCGGGCTGTCGCCGGCGGGCAAGAAGTTTTCCCTGCCGGATTCGAGGTCGCGTATGTCGATGCCGGCGGGTGTGAAGTGCGCCGATCGATGGGTGAGACTGCGGGGGTGGCGTTCGAGCGGGTGCCGCCCGTGCGTTCGTTTCCGTCGTACCGGGGCCAGCGCAACTACCCGGGCTTCTACTGGTCGTCCAGTTCAGGGGCGCATGTCGGATACGAGTCCTGGCTGGAGCGCGACGAGGCCATGGCGATGGACTTCGACACGACGGTGGTCGCATTCGCGGCGCAGCCGTTCTGGTTGTTTTGGCCAGAGGGCGGTCGGACCCGGTCTCACGCGCCGGACTTCTTTGCACGTAGGGCGGACGGATGAAGTTCCACCCTGGGACCGGTCACCGGGGTTTCATGCCGCGAGGGCGTGGGCTTGACGGTAGCAGGCACGCGTTTCGTGGGGCGTGCGGTGGT
>NZ_JBFAHZ010000139.1:0-1735 GCF_040654415.1 Micromonospora sp. NPDC050695 | reverse complement strand
ATCGGTCGCAGCCGCGACGACGAGCAGCCACATTCAAGTGGCACACCGACAGCAGCAGGCAGCCCCGAATCAGAATCCGCACTACGCGTACTCGATGTCTCCCCCTGCTACAGATCTTGCGCCACCACAGCGACGGTGACGGAGATCCGGGAGCAAAAGGTCAGGTTTGTCCACTGTGGGTCGGGGTGATCTTCGCGGGTCGGGGGCGTAGGCCGGAGGGACGAGGTATCCCGACGGAGGTGGGCTGTCCGACCGAGGGCGGGTGAAGCGTGAGGCGGTGCGGCGGCAGGCGGCCGGGTGGTTCGTGCAGGACGTGCCGGTTGCGGAGGTCGCCCGGCGGTTGCGGGTGTCGCAGACAGCGGTGTACGGCTGGCGGAAGCGGTGGCGTGCCGAAGGTGAGGCCGGGTTGGCGTCGAAAGGGCCGAGTGGTTCCGCTGCCGCCTGGACGCCGGCCGGCTGCGGCGCCTGGCCGATGCCCTGGATGAAGGGCCAGCCGCGCACGGGTTCGGCGAGGACCAGCGGTGGACCCTGGCGCGGGTGTCGGATCTGATCGCTCGGATGTTCCGCACCCGGTACACGCTGCGCGGCACCTCATATTTGCTGCACCGCATCGGCTGGTCGGTGCAGGTCCCGTCGCACCGGCCCGTCGAGCGTGACGCCGACGCGGTCGCGACGTGGCGGCGGGAGGTGTGGCCGGCGGGAAAACGGTAGCGGCGCAGCGACGCGTGGATCTGCTTCGAGGACGAGGCCGGTCAGACGCTGCGCCCACCGAAGGCCCGCACCTGGGGCCGACGCGGCGAGACTCCGGTGATTCCGGTGTCGGGTAAGGGTTCTGGCCGGGTCTCGATCGCGGGGCTGGTCTGCGTGAAGCCGGGCCGACGCAGCCGGTTGATCTACCGAACGATCACCCACCGCGGCCGCAAGAACGAACGACGCAGCTTCGCCGAAGCCGATGACATCGCCCTGCTCGACGCAGCCCACCAGCAGCTCGGCGGTCCGATCGTGCTCGTCTGGGACAACCTCAATACCCACATCAGCGCCGCGATGCGGCAGATGATCAACGGCCGGGACTGGCTACACGTGATTCGTCTGCCGGCCTACACCCCCGACCTCAACCCCACCGAGCAGGTGTGGTCACACCTCAAACGCAGCATCGGCAACCTCGCCGCCCGCGGCGTCGATCATCTCCAGGCGATCGTCAAGAACCGACTCAAACGCATCCAGTACCGGGCCGACCTGCTCGACAGCTTCCTCGCCCACACCGGCCTGACCCTCGAACCCGACTCAACCTAACCATTCAAGATCTGTATCACCGGGGACTGCGGCACATCCTGTGGATGGCCGCCTTCACCGCCGCCCGAGAATGCCCCACGTCGCGTGCCTACTACGATAAGAAACGCGCCGAAGGAAAGAACCACCGCCAAGCCGTACTCGCCCTCGCACGACGACGTGTCGATGTCCTCTGGGCCCTGATCCGCGACCGCAAAACCTTCAGCCGACCGGCAGTAGCCGTCCGCGCCGCAGCCTGAACCAGCACGCTCCCCGCCGACACGAACCCATCGCGCCGGCCAATCGACCCGGCCCATCAAGATCAACCGAAGTCACATAGAGACTCGACGCGTGGGAGCACGCCTACTACCTGGGGAGTGTCAAGTTAACGGCTGATCTTGGTTGTTGAGGTGGTCAGTCGTTGGCCGGGGTGAGCCGGCCCTCGAAGGCGATCTGGAAGGCGTTC
>NZ_JBFAHZ010000138.1:0-1770 GCF_040654415.1 Micromonospora sp. NPDC050695 | reverse complement strand
ACATCGCCCGCGCCAACCGACGCGCCGACCGTCGCTCACACGACCTCATAACCGCTGTGACCAGCAGTTACCCCAGAACGCAATAGCCCTGGGCCCAGGGGCGCCCTTGTCGAATCCGACTCCCACCCCGTCGGGTCGGACGCCCCGTTGACACCTTGGCCGCTTCGACCACGCAAGCGGCGTCGATGACTGCACGCCGGTCCCGTCCCCGCTCTGGGGGGCGGGACCAGCGGCGTCTCAGGCCGCTGCGGCCCTGGCAGGTGCGGGGCCGGTGGTGCCGCGCTCGTAGTCGATGCGTTGGTCTAGGTCTAGCTGGCAGCCCCGCCGAGCCCCCGAGGACGACCGGGACGAAGACGACGACCTCGAACCGCTCGACCTCCCCGAGCGCGACGCGGCCCTTGGGACTAACGTTCGGGAAAGGTAACTGATCAGGTTGTGGGTGGCGTGGTGGCTTGATCTTGGTAGGGATGTTGGTCAGGATGCCGGAGTGTCTGACTCGCCGTCCATCGTGGAGCTGTTGGAGCGGCTCGCTCGGTTGGAGGCGGTGGTCGCGCAGCGGGACGTGCGGATCGCGGCGTTGGAGGCGGAGAACGCGGAGTTGCGTCGCCGGTTGGGTCAGACGCCGCGGAATTCGAACGTGCCGCCGTCGTCGGAGGGTTTGACGAAGCCGGCGCCGAAGTCGTTACGTGGTAGGTCGGGACGTCGTCCGGGTGGGCAGGATGGTCGTGAGGGTCGCACGCTGCGGCAGGTCGATGACCCGGACGAGGTCGTGCGGCATGATCCGGTGGCGTGTTCGGGGTGTGGTGACGGGCTGGCCGGCGCTGCTGTGGTGGGGGTGACCCGTCGGCAGGTGTTCGAGATCCCTCAGGTGACCGCTCGGGTGATTGAGCACCACATTGTCGCTTCGCGGTGCGGGTGCGGGACGGTCACGTGCGCGTCGACGCCGCCGGGGGTGGATGCCCCGGCGCAGTATGGGCCTCGCCTGAGCGCGGTGGTGGTGTACCTGCTGGTGGCGCAGTTCGGGTCGCAGAAACGGGTCGCGCAGGCTGTGGGAGATCTATTCGGGGTGCCGATCTCGCAGGGCAGCGTGGCGGCGATGACCGCCCGCGCCGGCAGCCGGCTCGACGGTGATTTCCTGGCGTTCGTACGCCGGGCCCTGGCCGGCGCTGAGGTGGTCAACTTCGACGAGACCGGGTTCCGGGTCGCCGGGAAGCTGCACTGGGTCCACTCGGCGTCAACCGGGAAGTACAGCCTGCTGTATGTGCACCCGAAACGGGGCCGGGAGGCCATCGACGCGGGTGGGGTGCTGTCCGGCTTCACCGGGATCGCCGTGCACGACGCGTGGGCGCCATATGACTGCTACCCGAGCGCGACTCACGCCTTGTGCTGCGCGCATTTACTCCGGGAACTCATCGCCGCCGGGGAACTCGACCCGCAGGCGACGTGGGCCGGGCAGGGCATCGAGGCGTTGCTGGCCCTCAAGACCGCCGCCGAGCAGGCCGTCGCGGCACGCCACGACCACATCGATGCAGGCGTCCTCGCCGACGGTGTCGCCGCGTTCCGCCACGCCGCACTGGTCGGGATCAAAGACCACGCCGGGCAGTACACCAAGATCGGGGGCAAGCTCCACGCCCTCAGGGCGTTCGCAAGGTCGAGCTTTGACCGTTTAGTTACTTTTGGGGTAGTCACGCCGGTTCAGGCCGGTACGTAGAAGAGCGCGGTCTTCTGGTGATCATTCAGGTGTCTAGGCCGGATGATCACAAGTGAAGG
>NZ_JBFAHZ010000137.1:0-1803 GCF_040654415.1 Micromonospora sp. NPDC050695 | reverse complement strand
ACGCCCTCGGGGCTTGCTTGAGCCGTGTGCGGTGAAAGTCGCACGCACGGTTCTGAGGGGGCCCCGGCGCAGCAATGCGCCGGGGCTACCCGACCGACGACCCCAACTGCCGGGCCTGCGCGATCGCCGCTTCGACGGCCTGCCGGGCCCCGCCGGTGCGCTGAACGACCAGCACCAGGACCTGCTTGATGCCGTCCAGGGCCTGCAGCAGCGGCCCGGGCTGCCCGCCCTGCAGGACCATGGCGACGAGTTGCTGCGCCTCCCCGACTCCGGTGATGACCCCGGTCGCCGCGTCACGAGCGGCGTCCACGGCGCTCTGCACGGGCGCCAGCCCGGCGATCGTCTCCTGGGGGGTGGCTTCGTTCGGCACCGCCGCAGTGGCCTTCGTCGCCTCACCAATCGCACCGGCGAGACTTCCCAGGCCGCCCTGGATGCCCGTGATCGCGTTGCGCACCCGCGCCACACCCGCCGCCACGGCGACGAAGCCCGCGCCCGCGGCCCGCAACGCCACCTCCTGCGCCTGACTGTCGGCGGCGGCTGCCAACCCCTGCGCGCGTTCGACCCCGGTCATCAACGCGCGGAACTCACCGGTGATCGTCTCGATCTGCGACACGTGGCCGGCACCCCAATCGGTGAGAGCGAAAGTGCTGGACAGCTGAACCTACCGGGCTCCTTGTGAGGCCACCAGACACGGCGAGGCGGTCGGCACCGCAGACAGCCGCCGCGATGCGAGTAGTCGCACGAGCGGCTTCCGGTCCAGATTCCAGCTCGTGGGGTGGGGTCTGTGGCTGTCGTGTCCGGCTGTCGACGTGTCAGCATCGACGGGACGGCGGTGCGGGTGTTCGCGTCGGGAGGCTCGGTGGGTAATCGCAAGCGCAGTGGCCGTCGGCAGCGGCGGGAGCCGATCCGCCGGATGATCCCGCCCACCCGCGTGCCCGGCAGCCGGCGCTCTCACCGCCCGGACGAGACGGCGTTGATGCCGAAATTTGAGTACAGCCCGATGTTCGGACGGCTCGTCGACGCGCCGGTGGAGATGGTGCCGCTGCTCGCGGTCCTAGCCGTTCTGCACCAGGCGCAGAGCGGCATGCCGGTGGGTACCTGTGTCCCGACGAGTCATCAGGTCAGTGGGGCGCTACGGCACCTTGGCTTCGAGGCCGAGGCGGTCGCCGCGTACGCCTCGCTGTACCGGGTGACCGACACGTTTACCGAGGTGTCCGAGGTCGGCGTGTGGAAACGACCGCCGGTCGTCCATGCCGATGGCACCACAAATGGCCACATGGTTGTTTGGACGCCGTCGTTCGCGCAGCTCGTGGACGCCACCCTGGTGCAGGACCCGCTTCTGCTGGCCGCCGCCCAGGTTGATCCGGTCTACTCGACGCCGGTGTTCGTCGAGGTTCCCACCAACCGGAGGGAGTTTTTCGCGGCTCGGCCCGTCGCCTGGCTCGACGATCACCTGTACGCGTCCTGGGTCCTGCTGCCGGAGTGGACCCGGCTGATGGACCCGGTTCTGGCAGGGGAGGCCAGCACGGTCGTGGAACTCGGCGCACTCGGTCTGGCCACCGACGCGCTCCGCCTCATCGCGGCCGTCGCGGAGGAGCGGGATCTGAGCGCGATGCTGGTCCAGTGCCCGCGGCTCGGGGCGCTGCTCCGAGGTGAACACCAGCTACCGGAGTTGCCAGTCGAGCCACCGCCGCATCTTGCTTCAGGGGCAATGCCACGTAGCTTAAGTTGATCATGTTGTGTGGGGTCGAAGACGGTAGATGTGAACGGTGGCTGGGTCTGGGTGGCGGATGCTGGCCGGCT
>NZ_JBFAHZ010000136.1:0-1812 GCF_040654415.1 Micromonospora sp. NPDC050695 | reverse complement strand
CAAGAGGGTGTCCAGGTCTTGCGTCACAACATGATCATGGACGCCCTCTCTTCATGCCCAGACATCGACCCCTGACTTCGGAACTACTCGTCTAGTCGTGATCTTCGCTGTATGGGCCCTGCTGGGCGTCACGTACTTCACCTCCGGGGACGTACTGGCCGAGCGCGACTGGTTCGGCATCGTGCTGGGATGCCTACTCGTCACGAGCGGCATGGCCGGGATCTGGCGGGCTCTTCGACTCGGCGTGGTAATCGGCGCAGAGGGTGTCCGTGTCCGCGGCTTCGACAGCCGTGACCAGGTCACACCGTGGAGCGCGATCCAGTCCGTCGACTGCGTGCAGATCGACGTACGGGGGGGGCTTACCGCTCTACGCTCCCGTCCTCCGTCTCGGTGACGACACCGACGCCATGCCGCTCTCGGCGCTCGGCTCGTACTCACGGCAGGACGCTGAGCGCAAGGTCGAACAGCTGCGGAGCCGCCAGGCCAGCGCTGCACGTTCCTGACCGGGATGCCGAGGCGGGCACCCGACCAGCGGCATGTGAGTCAACCCAACAGGCAGGACGGTCGATGCGTCGTCACGCTTTCGAGTTATGCAGCGAAGCCGGACGACCGTGCGGCGGCAGCGGCAACGAACTCGAACGCCTGTGAAGTCGAATCAGCCCTCGCGGGCGATGTCGATGCGCAGGGCGACTGGTAAGCCATCGACATCCACGTCCAAGTGGACAGGAAAGAAGCCGTCACCGACTGAGGTCATCGCCATCAGGATGTCCGCTCCGGCGACCTGGATCACGCCGGCCTCGTGTTCAGAGGCTCTGACCAGACCCATCACCTGCCAGTGATGCGAGTGCGGGCGGAAGTCGAACGCGAATTTCGGTCCGCCGGGTTCGTTTCTCCGCGTCTCGATGGCCAGCCCTCGCTGGTATGCCTCCGTGATGGGCAGGTCCACCCACCCGTACTCGACATCGGCAGTCTCACCGAGCGGAGGCACGCCGAACTCGGCGGCGACCTGTTCCTGGTCGCGACCCCAGAGGACCAGGTCGGCCAGCCCGTCCAACGGCCTCACGTGCTCCCACGAGCTCAGCGCGTCCGCGTCGGCGAAGACAAACCGCGCGTGGTCGACCCCCAGCTCCCCGAACACCCACGAGTCGGCCACCGGCGCAACACTGAACTCGATCCGCATGGACTGCCAGCCGTACCCGCCGGGGACGGCAGTGACACGCAGCGGCCGATCAGCTGGCACCTCGATCGGCAGCACCGGAACGCCCATGACGATGAATCCGGGTTCCCGGGCCGCGACCGCGCGCCGGACGCGTTCCCGGTGCGGGACCTGCTGCTCGAACGCGCGCAAGCTTGCACCGTGCCCATGCTCGCGGCAGTGCTCGTCGAACGCGGCGGTGAACTCGGCGACGGCGTGGGCGGGAATGTCATACAGCCGTGTTCCGGTCTGCCGGCCAAAGGAGTCCGCCGCGGCCTCGGCGTCCGGCCCCACGATCGCGAAGTCGGTTGCCGGGCGCTCCTCGTCGTCCGGCACCCGGTCGCCGGACCACAGCTCGAGGTAACCACCATCCATCATCACCAACTGCCCGGATGGACACGTCACCGCACCGAGCACCACTTCGACCGCCATGATCATGAAGTGTAGGGGCGGCAACGTCGTTCAGGTACGCGAGGCGAAGAGCCTCTACTGCTAAGCGCCTTACGGCCCTACCGCCTCCGCTGCGGAGCCTGTCAAGTCAACTGAGACATTTTCTTGATTTTGTTTAGCTTTGTGCTGCTGGTTGGTTAAGCACAGGCGAGGCGGTGGTCTGTGCG
>NZ_JBFAHZ010000135.1:0-1868 GCF_040654415.1 Micromonospora sp. NPDC050695 | reverse complement strand
CGTATCGCTAACAAGGCACCGCGGCCCGTTGTTTTTCGGGTCAGACCGCCGGGAGGACGTCGGCGATCATGATGCCTGGAGTTGTTTTTGGTCTGGAAACTACGGGTGGTCCTTGTGTGTGATCGGTCCGTATCGTCGGCGTAGTTGATCTTTTGGTACGTTCCCGGTTTGTATGGGCTGATCTTCGCGGGTCTGGGCTACTAGCCCGGTCGGTGTTGGGCTGTCTGGTGGTGTGCGGCTGGGGTGGCGTCGTACGGCGTGCTTTGGAGCGCCGAAGATCCGCTCGTTGCCGGGCGGCTGCTCGTGATCGTGGCTGCCGGCGAAAATCTAGTGGGGGCACCGGGATGAGCGCCGGCAGCCGGGACCGATGGCCGCCACATCCTCAATGGGTCGCCGTACGTGGCGGTGGGTGCGAGTGGATTAATCAGTTCGCGTTGACGCGGTCCGACGAAGCCAGGCGGAACGCGACTCGGCTGCGGCTGCGGCGTGGTCCCACTAACGGCTGCCGTCGAGGAGGTGGAAGGATACGGTGTCGGCGTGAAATTCGGCTGCCCGCCATACCCGTACGGCGGCGAAGTTATACCACCCGGACTGAGGGCCGTCGCGGGCTGGTAGGAGTCCAGCGTCGGGTAGGAGTACAGCGGTGTGGTGTCGGAATGCGGAACAGGCGTGGCCCGGGGCAGCGTGGGCATCCCTGTGACGGCGAGGGTTTGCCGCGTTGCTGGGGGAGGTTGCTGACCCCAGTTCTGGGCGGGGTTCCCGGCTGACTGTGATTGCGCCTGAGCATTCTGCCCAAGAGTCATGGCCTCGCTGCACTTCTCCAGTCCCCACTTTTGTAGAGGGGTCCAGACCACGACTTTGGGGGCGGTGCCGACTCTGGCGAAGATGAATTTCATCAGATCCGCCACGGTCGGATCGGAGCCCACACCGGCACGGCGCAGCGCATCGACGTAACCAGCCATAAACCCGGCCTCTAACCTCTTTAGAAGAGCGTCCGGTACCCCATGCAAGGTTACTAGGTGGGGCGATTCACTGCACAAACTATTCAGACTGGTCATGGCGTCTTGGGTCCCGGGCGGCAACTTGCCACCGAGGTCACGAACGTGCTGTTCGGTGCGTTCGATGTAATGGATCCACTGTTGGGGAAGGCGAGCTGATTGCTGATCAAGCACGGCCAACCTTTTCAGCGGTACGGTGAGCCAACCGTCGGGCAGCGTCACGTACTCCACCAGCCCAGCTGGGACCTCCAAAAAACGGATCTCATCTGCGAACTCACCATAACGCCCGAGGGGTGCTATAGCTCTGACTCCAAAGCTGAATCCCGGCCCAAACAGGGTGTATTCTAGAAAGCTATCTGGACACTTGCCATGGGCGATACTGCGTGCAGGGGACGCGGACATGCACACCGCATTGTACGGCAGATTGGGCTCCGGCCGCATGCCATCCCTAAGAATGGACTCCAAAAGGGCGAAGTCGTACCCGCGCACCGCGCGCCAGGATAATTGCTGATCTTCGAACGCAGCATAAGAGGGACCTGCAGTCAGTGGCAGCGTCGCTTGGCTGGGGTGCGTTATATACTGGCCAGACATTAGCCATTCTCCTTATAAAAATATGTGCGAAATGAACGCAGCCGCAGGCAGCGACACTCCAACATGATCCGCGTGCACGGCCAGCACACCGATCAGCGGACCGGGACCGCCACGACGGGGGCTGCGCTGATGCTGACCTGCGCAAACGGACTATGCAATAGCCCTGGGGGTCCCTGACCCCCCACCCCAGGGCGTTCGCAAGGTAGAGATATGTCCGTTCTAGGTGATTCCTGGTAGTTGTAGGGATCGGCGCGGGTTTCGGCTGTTCTTTCGTAGGGC
>NZ_JBFAHZ010000134.1:0-1986 GCF_040654415.1 Micromonospora sp. NPDC050695 | reverse complement strand
CAGAAGGCCGCGCTCTTCTACGTACCCACCGGAACCGGCGTGACTATCACATAACCGAATATCCGGTCATAGCTCGATCTTGCGAATGCCCTGGTAGCGCCCGGTCGGCGTACCAGCCATCAAACGAGTACGAGTCGACCCCCAGGCCGTGCATGTCGCCGTAGACCCGCAGCGGCGCAGGGATCTCGTCAGCGTAGGGGTGCGTCAGAAGGAAAGCGCCGCGGCCGTCGTGCTGAACCCAGATCTGGGTGTGGTCCATCCCGACCGACGTACAGGCAGAGAAGGTGCAGCTGTCCATGCGGTACAACCCGTGCACACACTTCTCAGCCGGTCCGCGGTACAACAGGTACTGGTGGCCAAGTGCCCACTCGCGCGCACGACGGACCGTGTCCGCCCCACCGTAGACCCAGAAGTCGTCGCTGCCCGGAGGCACGAGCGACCAGTTGCCCGGCCCGAGCATCGCGCCCTCGGCGGTGTGCTGCTTCATCGACTGTCTCCTTCGTCGGTCTCGCTGAACCGGGAGCCTACTGTCAGCCCTGCTGTTGCCTCATCGGATCATCTGCACGGGCGGTAGGGCATCGGGGGCACGACGATGGATTCCGAGAAAGCGCCTCCGGCCGGGCTCTACGCTGGCTTCGGCTAGCGCCGCTGGTGCCCGGCAGTACCGCGGCGAGCGGCGATGTGGTCGGGGACGTCGGGGCCGTGCTCGCAGGTGACCATCCGCCCGTTCTGGCTCGCGACGACGCAGCCGTCGCCGAGCTGGGTGGTGCCGGGCGGGTTGGCGGTCGCGTTCGAGGTCCTGGTGCTGGTGCTGGTGCTGTTTGCCATGATGGTGCTGCTCCTTGCGGGGAGTAGCGGGCTGGCCCCCGGATGCTGTCCAGGCGAGGGGGCCGGCTCGCGCCGCCGATCTGGCGGTCACCGCGCGCGTCCAGACCCGGGGAGCAGCCTGCGACGCCACGGAACCCGCCACTCGACGAGCTAAAACGGTGCCTCGTCGGCCACCTCGACAGCGGGCGGCGCGCTCAGGCGCAACAGGGCCTCGCCCAAGGTGGGGCCGGTACCGACCGCGACGGTGCGCTCGTCGTGGTCGAGCGCGGTGGCCAGGTAGCACTGCTCCTCGGGCTCCTCGAGGACGTCGCCGTCATGTCCCATCCGGCCGGGGTTGCCCTCGTCGAAGCGCAGCTCGATGCGGTGCCCGGCCTGCAGCAGCGCCTCGGCGGCGATCCGGGCGGCCGGCGCGGGCCGGTCGACGAGCACGGTGGCGTCAAGCACCGCGGCGATCGGCCGGCGGTGCCGGGCGATCACCTGAGCGACGGCGTGGCTCTCGCGCACCACGTGGCCGAGCTTGTTGCGGGCCTCCGACAGCGACCAAACCGGCAGGGCGGCCACCGGCTCGGCCACTTCGGACAGCGGCACCAGGGCGGCCCACTCGTAGCCGTCACGGGTAATCAGGGTAATCGTGCCGGCCTCGGCCGCCGCCACCAGTTCGGACCAGCGCCGGGTACGCGCCTCCTCGACGGGCACGGGCGGGCCGAGCCGGTCGACCAGGTCGGCGAAGACCATCGGAACATCAAAATCCATAGACAAAGCATAAGGTGCCTTGCAATATTTTTGCAAGGCACCTTATGCATCTCATTGTAGGTGGCTGCGGTCTGCTCAAGCCTCGCGGGCGGCGACGCGACCCGCCGAGACCATGAGCGATGATGACACGGCGAGCACGGCACCCATTGCGGATCTTGAAGCCTAGACAACTCCATGATCCACAGGTGCCGTGCTCGCCCTGCATCGGGCACCAACCAAGATCCGACCAAAGAGGACATCCACGGACTACCCCGGGGCCCTGGGCACTGGGGCGAGGCGCGGTGCGCCGACGCCGATTGAGATCTTTTTACTAGCGGCGGCTCGTGGTGTTCCGATTGTTTGCTTCGGGGCCGGAGCCACCGTGTCTGCTCAGGCTGCGGTCGGGCTCCGGATGCCGAGCCTCGC
>NZ_JBFAHZ010000133.1:0-2220 GCF_040654415.1 Micromonospora sp. NPDC050695 | reverse complement strand
TCGAACTTAGAAACGGGGGAAGGCGGGTGTCTGGTTCAACCAGGGCCTGATCAAGTTCCCGTGAGTGCTGCGCCACCTCGGGCCAGTCCTCGGCCGCGGCGATGGCGCGGGCGGCGGCGTGGTCACCCCGGAAGGCCGCGCCCGCCGCCGCCAAGGCCCGACGTCGGCCGTCGCCGGGCCTTGGCGGCTCCGCTCGCGCAGCCTCGTCGCGGTCGTCCCACCCGTCGCGGGCGGTAGCCAGCCCTCCGGCGGCCGTGCCTGCGGCCTCGGTCGCCACCCGGCGGCGGTGCTCGGCGTGCCGGCGGGCCGGCAGCGGCGGTGCCAGGTCTCCAATGAACGCCTCCGGGGCTGAGGAAGGTCGGTACAGGAATTAACGTTAAAGATGATCTTGATTTCGCTGGCGGCCCCGCTGGGCGAACGTGATCAGAAGGCTCCCACCGGCCCCGTCTCCCTCGCGGCGCTGCGCGGCCTTGCGCTGGCCGCGAGTTCTCGCGCGGCGCGTTGAGGCCGCCGGGCGTAAGCAGAGGGAGATCGCCGATCGGGTGGGCTGCTCGCAGTCGTACGTTTCGAAGTGCCTGAAGCTGCTCAGGTTGCCCGAGGTGCTGCTGGCCGAGCTCGAAACCGGCCGGGCCTCCGAGGACGAGGACCTGGAGCCGGCCGGCCGGGCGAAGAAGAAGCAGGCCCTGCAGATTAAGGACGCGTTGGCGCTCGTCGACGCTGCCGGCGACGACCAGGAGGTGGTGCTGGCCGCCTACGGGTTGAGTCAGGACAGCCGGTATCACCACTGGTCTGCCGCGAGCTTGGTGTCGGAGGTGCGCCGTCAGCGGGAGCGGCAAGCGGTCATCGACGCCGCGGGTAAGAAGTTGGCCGCCGAGGGTGTTCCGGTCATCGAGCCGATTCAGCGGTTCGGCCAGGACTACTGGCAGTACCGGCTGGAGGGGGCCAAAGCCGTAGCGGCGGCCCGCAAGGCCGGCGCTCTGGCCGCCGGGGTCGACTCGTGGGGCAGCGTCACCTACTACTCGACCGCCGGGAAGCCGCGGAAGGCGGACAACCGCAGCGCGGCCGAGCAGCAGCGCATCACTGACGAGCGGGAGCGCCGCAAGGCGATGACCGCCCGGTCCGAGGCCGCCGCCGTGCTGGCCGCGACGGCCCCGAAGCTGCCGCCGTCGGCGGCGGACATCGTGGACGCGTGGCTGTGGGCACCAGGCAGTGATTGTGCGCAGCTCGCCCACAAGTGGCTGCTCGCCGCCGAGGTCGGCCCGGATCCGGCCCTGCCGAGCTACCAGTGGTGGGAGAAGGTCCGCCGCTCCGGCTGGCACACCCGGGTGCACGCCGCGCACGCCCTCGGCCTGGCCCGCCGCGAAGTCCAAGCACGTGCCACCCACCGGACCTGGACGCACGACGACGCCAGTTGGCTGGCCCGCCTGGTCGAGCACGCCGGCTACACCCCCAGCGCGTGGGAGCAGGCCCGCCTCGATGCCATCAACCCGCCCGAGAGCGAGCCGGCCAGCTCGGCCGGTCCGCAGCGCATCTCGCTGTCCTTCGACGACGTCGACGCGTGCTGCTGGTTGCTGCACTACGACGGGCAGGACGAGCCGGCCGCGTACGCCGAGCACCTCGGCGACCCTGACGGCGTCGGGGTCGCCCAGGCGTGGGCGGCCGAGGGTCTGGCCGACCGGTATGGCATCGAGGTCACCGCCTGGGCTGAGGGGCAGCTCGTGCCCGGCCGGCCGGCGTACCTCGCGGTGCACGCCGGCGACCCCACCGCCGCGGCGGTCGAGTCCGGGCCGGTGGGGGAGTGGCGGCTGCTGCACGATCCGGTCGACGGCGTGACTCGGACGATGCCGCCACGGCCGCCGCCGGCGCCGCCCGGACTGCCGCCGCGCAGCAGTGCGGCGAGCGGCGGCAGCTCCCCCTCGACCGCGGAGACGAACACATTGCGCACGGGCGCTCCGCTCGCCAGCCGACGCTTGCCGATGCGCAGCCCGAACTCAGCACCAGCCCGCGCTGCCAGCTCCGGATCTGATGTCGCTTGCGCGGCCGACTTCGGCTGTAGCGGGGTCATGGGGTTCGCGCCCGCCGCCGGCTACCTGCCCGCGCTGTCTACCCTCGCCGGCTTGGTGGCCGAGCTCTCCCGGCCGCGCACCTCGCCGCCGGCCGCTCGCCCCGCCCCGGCCCCACCGGCCTCGCGCCCGGCACCCGCGCCCCTGACGGCCCCGG
>NZ_JBFAHZ010000132.1:0-2281 GCF_040654415.1 Micromonospora sp. NPDC050695 | reverse complement strand
TGAACGCCTTCCAGATCGCCTTCGAGGGCCGGCTCACCCCGGCCAACGACTGACCACCTCAACAACCAAGATCAGCCGTTAACTTGACACTCCCCCGTGTTGCTGACCAGGGAATCCGGCCCTTCTGCGTCAGGGCGTGCCTCCGGCGGGGGCCTCGGGCTCCGCGATGGCCGGGGGCGACCAAAGGGTGCGGTGGGAGGTTGGTTGAGGGGGAGGCCATCCCGTCGCGGTTGTCCCAGGCGGAGCCGAGTAGATCCGCCCTCCTGGTCCAGGGTCGTTCAGTCGTGGAGTGCTCCACCTTGGTTCAGGAGGGCGGACCCGCTCCACGGTGTGTGGGACGACGGTGACGGGATGGCAGGGGCGGTGCGGGGGTGCTACGTCGATCGCCGGGCGGGGTGCAGGCCGGCTAGCTGAACGAAGATCTCCCGTTTGTCGACGGCGTTGCCCCGGTCGTCGAGCTGGTAGCCCGTCAGCCACGCCCAGCCCCGATAGGTCGGCTTCGGGCATACCGAGATCACCCGAAACCGGAACCGCTGCCTCAGGAACTGCACCGAAGCTTCACGGTCAATCCATAGTTCCTCGCCGGGCTTGGGCGAGCGGGGCTGCGGCCTGACCCACGCGCGGCCCTCCTGCTCGGTAGGCATGAAGGCGACCCCTTCCCGCTCGCAGGTTGCCCTGCCCGGCCGAGTCGAAGGAGCCCAGCCGGGCAGGAGATACCGCCGCACCGGGGCGAGTTCGGGTCCTCTACGACCAGCACAGCGGGCTAACGGAACCGTACGCTACGTAGATTAGTACGTACAGACGTAGGGGTCTACGTCCGCACCTACTGTCAAATTTGTGATCGAGTGGAACCCGGAGCGGGCCATCTGGCGACAGGTTGCCGACGACATCCGCCGCAAGGTGTCGGCGGGTGAGTACGTGGCGGGGTCGAGGCTTCCCAGCGAGACGGATCTGTCTCAGGGCTACGGCGTCAGCCGGACCACCATCCGAACCGTGATCGCCGCGTTGAAGAGTGACGGCCTGGTGGTGGTCGAGCAGAGGCCGGGTCACCCGCGCGCGACGTACATCCGAACTCTTGGACAGGTCGAAGACATCACCATCG
Source organism: Micromonospora sp. NPDC050695 (assembly GCF_040654415.1). Classification (NCBI taxonomy): domain Bacteria; kingdom Bacillati; phylum Actinomycetota; class Actinomycetes; order Micromonosporales; family Micromonosporaceae; genus Micromonospora; species Micromonospora sp. NPDC050695. Next base: position 1,179 of record NZ_JBFAHZ010000132.1, on the reverse strand, counting down.
GGCCGGGTGACTCCGTAACCTACAGCGGCCCCGGCGCGGTGGTGGTTACCAGGGCTGCCGGGGAAGTGGAGATGTACGAGGCCGATCAGGTTCGCATCATCGGATAGTCAGAATCGGGGGCACACACGGGGCACAAGGCAGCGTAAAACGTCGTCAAGGAGTGATGAACTGCGAGTGTCGAAGACAGGGCGTGACCAGCGCGCTGGCCATGTCGCCGCAGGTCAACCGCCCGTCAGTCTAAGTTCCGCTTCAACGTCTGAATCCGTATGCCTGCTGTCCTTAGAAGCGGTAGACCTCGCGACGGTGGCCTAGGTGGACGACCAGAACGACCAGGACCGAGTCGTTCACCGTGTACACCACTCGATAGTCGCCGACCCGGACGCGGAACAGGCCGCGATGCCCAACCAGCGATTTCACGCCGTCTGGCCGCGGATCGGCACCGAGGGCGGCTATGGCGGCGACGAGCCGCGCCTGCACGGGGGGTTCGAGCTTGCGCAGTAGCTTGGCGGCCGATCTGTCGATCTGAACCGTGTAACGAGTGCCGCCGCTCATAGCCCGAGTTCGGCCCGCAGATCGGCCAGGGATACCGGCTTGTCGCCGGCGTCAATCCGGGCGAGGGCTTCACGGGCAGCAGCTACGTCTTCCGCATCCTCGGCGCGTTCGATCGCTTCGGCCACCTCCGCCGGCACGATCGCGGCCATGCGTTGACCGTGACGGGTGACGTAAGTAATGCGACCGCCATAGGCAGCACGAGAGACGACCTCGGCGAGATGATCACGAGCGTCCGAGATCGAGAGATCGCGCGCGGGTTCAGTCATGTACGAATCGTACAACCGAAGGTGGTGCGGGGCTTCCAAGCCTCGCAACGAGCAGGTCAGCCGGTATCACATGATCCGAAGCATGGTCCGAGACCTCGGCGCAGGCCGCCGACGCCGAACCGGAGACGGGCCCACGGAAGCGGGGTTCAAGCACCTCCCGTACGGGACAGTCGACCAGCGATGTCGGGCTTCACTTGATCCGTTACACATCAGCTTCACCTGACGGGTGACAGCCGGCTGGGTCACTCCTGTTCTGCTGTCACAGTGCCCTCCCTGTCACGCTGATGTGAGACAGCTCGTCTACCAGGGGATACTCTTCCTGGACGGTTCTGAGGAGAGATCATCAGCATGACGTCGAAGT
>NZ_JBFAHZ010000131.1:1874-2322 GCF_040654415.1 Micromonospora sp. NPDC050695 | reverse complement strand
GGGCACCGAATCGACAGCAGGGATGACAGACTGCGCCATGACGAAGCTCCGGGTGGACCAGATCCGTGAGAAGACCTCGTCCTAACGGAGCTTCGGCCCCATTCGACACGCCGACGTGGTGACCACTACCCACCGTAAGATGATCTTGAAACGCCCGTGTCCTCCACATCGACCACGACCGCACCACATGACAACCGTCAGTAACCGAAGCCCTGCGCGGAATGGCTCAATGATTTGGTCGGGGCCCTGCCCCTTGTCCCTGTCCATACTGCTGAAGTGAAGCAGCGTAATATCTACCTCTCTCCATGCTCTGGGAGTAGGAAGGAGGAGGAGTGGGGGAACGAAGGGCCGCCGCTGTGGCCTGCTGACCACCCAAGCCCATCACCGGTGGCAGTGAAGGATGAGAATGGCTGGCGGGCGGATACCCTGGCGTGCCGTAACCCGCCGA
>NZ_JBFAHZ010000131.1:0-1775 GCF_040654415.1 Micromonospora sp. NPDC050695 | reverse complement strand
ACGTTGAAGGGCCAGACGGCGGTGCGGAACCATATTGTCCGGGAGTCGGATACCCTGGCGTGCCGTAACCCGCCGACGTTGAAGGGCCAGACGGCGGTGCGGAACCATATTGTCCGGGAGTCGGATACCCTGGCGTGCCGTAACCCGCCGACGTTGAAGGGCCAGACGGCCGGCCGGGCGGCGGTGCGGAACGCTTCGTGTTCGACAAACGGCTGTGCGACTTGGCATTTATGTTTTGAGGCAATTCGCTTACCCGGACACCTCGATTGGCTGCAATACTTTTAAGCTGGTCCTCCCGAACAGTGAACCGCTGCAGGACTCTGTCCTGATCTGCTCGCGGGAGCCAGAAGAAAAGATGCGGACGATCAATGCCGGCGAACCATCTTTGCAGCTCTGTCGCCGACGGAGCCTCCTGGCCTTCTGCACGCACATCCCTTGCGAATTTTTGAGCGTTCGGTTCTTCTAGTGCTGCCTTCATGAATTCGATCGCTACATCATCATCGATGTCTGGCATTGTCGTGCCCCTTCCGTTTGAGTGACTGTTGGATAGTTTGCAGTGGAGTGCGACGGGAGCAACCTCGCCGTCACCGGCGTCGACCACCGCGTCCTGCATCCCCATGGGGCGATGATTTCGTCGGCGAGGAGTTCGAGAGTCTGTTTGCCGCTGAGCACGTGTTCCCTCCCCCCCTGGGGTGTGGTGATCTCGCGTCAGTGTCCGAAGAGTTAAACGGATCATGCTCGGGCCAGGTTCAACCTCAGGGCCCCGGAGTAGTCCTTGATTGTCCGGTTGGTTATGGGATGCCGTGTAGTGCCGGGGTTGCGGCGGGGATGGTGTGGGCGCGCCTGGCGCTGGCGGTATGGTCCTGCGGGTTGGGGTTCACCGAGCTTGTCCAACGCCTCGAACTCCCGGTACTCATCCACGCTGAGCCCGTAGACGATCGCGGCCTGCTCGGCCAGCAGCGGTGGCTTGCGGTTACCCATGAGCGCGTCGTGGCGCGTTTGCTCGGCGCGGGTACGCGCGCGGTAGGGCTTCGCGTGGATCGCGACCAGCTCGTGGTACTCGGGGACGCTCAGGCCGCAGACCTCGGCGGCCTGAGCGTCCCGGCCGGGTTCGAACCAGTCGCTGCCGGCGGCGGTGATCCGGCGCTGCAGGTCGTCGTACCGGGCGCGGTCGTCAGCGCTGAGCGCGTCGACGCCGTCCTGCATGTACGTACGCCGCTTCTGTTGGTACAGGTGGTGCTGCTTCTCGCTGCTGTCGAGCCGCAGTTGCAGGTCGGCGTCGGCGACGTCACCGAAACGGGCCATCTCCAGGTGCATCCGCTCGTCGTACAGCCGGTCAGACTGCCTGACGAGCTGGCGGTACTCGCGGTCCATCCGGGCCGCCGTGGTGATGACGTCATCGACTCGCGCCGGCAGCTCGGCCCGTCCGTAGTTTTCAGACCAAAAACAACTCCAGGCATCATGATCGCCGACGTCCTCCCGGCGGTCTGACCCGAAAAACAACGGGCCGCGGTGCCTTGTTAGCGATACGTCGACCGGCGGGAGGACGTCGCCGTGCCGCCGCCGGCCGGGGTCGATGTGGCCTGATAGGAGCCCGACGCATCTCACTGGAGTTCTGCCCGCGTTCCCGCTGGCGGCGGTGCCGCAAGAGGTTGAGGCGACGCGACGGAGGTCCGGTGGGCATGGCAACATCGATCGAGCTGGTCGAGGTGCGAGTCACCATCGGCGTGGACACCCACGCCGACGTGCACGTGGCTGCGGCGATCGACCAGCAC
>NZ_JBFAHZ010000130.1:0-2404 GCF_040654415.1 Micromonospora sp. NPDC050695 | reverse complement strand
CCACCGCACGCCCCACGAAACGCGTGCCTGCTACCGTCAAGCCCACGCCCTCGCGGCATGAAACCCCGGTGACCGGTCCCAGGGTGGAACTTCAGCTCGTACCGGCCGTTGATGTTGGTCAGGGCGTTGACGTATATGACGTCCAGGTCCGGTGCCAGTCGCGTCAGGTCCTCGCGTACGTGGATAGCCACCCCTGCCGCTCGCGCGGCGCCGACGAGCTCTGCATCCAGGCAGTTGTCCCGCCGCTCGCAGACAACCGTGAGTCGCCCGATCAGGTGCGGAAAGACCGCCAGCCCCAGGAGCAGAAAACTGCGCAGGGTACGCATACTCGACGGCACGCCGACCACACCGAGGTGTAGCGGTTCTTCGTCGGGAAAGGCCTCCGTCAGAGTGAACCAGTCGCTGAGTGCCTGAGTCGGGTGCTCCTGCTGACCGTTGCCGCCGTTGATCAACGGCAGGGTCATACCGCAGCGCCGGATCTCCCGGAGGCACTCGGGATCGGGGTGCCGCAGGACCACCAGGTCCGCGTATGTCTGGAGCATGCGGCCGATGTCCGCCAAGGATTCGCCCTTTGCGGCGCCGGTCACCCTGCCATCGGGGATGCTCAACGTTGAGGCACCCAGCCTGAGGGCAGCCGACTCGAAGGACAGCCGCGTGCGGGTGCTCGGTTCGAAGAACGCCGTGCAGACAATGCGGTCCGCCAACGGCCGGATCATTCGCAGCTGTCCTTCTCTCAGCGCCCGGGCGACGGAGAAGGTCGCGTGAACCTCCGCGGAGGTCAGGTTGGCGGCCCGGATCAGGGACCGACCGCGGAGCCCTTCCAGGACCCGTGCCGCCTCCTGGAAGGGCGCCATGTGTCTCATCGCCATCGATAGTCTCCCCCGTCGGCCGGGGAGCGGCAGGTAGCACCCGCCGCTCCCCGGCGCGCAACTCACTAAAGCTCCGCAGCCCGCGCGACAACCCTCGTCACGGCCTGGTCGAGTGCGCCGGTGTCCACCCGGCCGCTGAAGCGCAGCAGCTCACACGGCCGGAAACTCGGGAGTCCCTCGACCAGCCCGGCGTACTCCACACCCTCCTCCAGTAAGAGCACCATCGGCTTGCCCATCGCCGACGCCCAGCCGATCTCAACGTGGGTTCCGGGGGATGCCGGGACGCCGGGAAAGCCGACCACGACGTCGCTGGCCGCGATCTCGTCGTAGTCGAGCTTGGTGAACTGATGAGGCTCCAGCATGGCGGCGCCCCACGCCTCTCGGCGGTGTGCATTGTAGACGGTTGCGCCCTTGGCGTCGTAGTGGGACAACACTGACTCGATGCGATCGCGGGCGGAGCCGGAAACCGTACCCGTGTCCACGTCGACCAAGGCCCAGAAGGGGCCAGCGACGAAGACGCTGGTGATGTCGGTGGCGGTAGCCGTGTCGGAGGTGGAAGTCATGGTTGGAGCTCTCTCTTCTCGAAGCGGGGGGGTACGAGCTGATGGAGTGAGGGCCGGGTGAGCCTGCTAGCGCCCCGGTAAGCCGAAGACGTCGGGCCACCGCTGCGCGAGAAGCGTCTGGTAGAGATGTGGCAACGTCTCCAGTAGCTTCCGGTCGACGGCCGCTGACAGCGCGTGCTGCCGGTGCAGGTAGAAGATCGTGGCGACGTCCCGCCAGTAGTCGCTGAGCCCCATGGCCTCCGGCCGGGCCAGCGCCGACGGGCTGGAGCAGCCGTGCAGCCCATCCATGTAGTCGATCACCGCGTGGATCTGCGGCCAGCTGTCACCTTCGGGCATAGCCGGGAAGGCATCTGCCGGGTTCGTCATGCCGCGGGCCTCGGTGAGGACCCGCTCCGCCCGGTCGGCGTCGTTGAGATACAGGTGGTAGGAGCCCACCGAGTGCGTCAGACCGCCGACCTCGAGCCCCAACTGCCGTGCCATGACCTCCTGCATGCCGGTGAAGGAGAAGACGTCGCTGACCACGCCGACGAACGCGTCGTTGGCACGCATGTAGCTCTGACAGTGCAACGCACCGTCGCGCACGAAGAACTGCAGGCCCAGCGTGCACGCGACGTCGATGTTGTCGGGCACCAACGCCTCGCGGGGCTCATAGATGGTGATGACCGCGCGTTTGGAATCTCTGTCCCGGCGGAGTTCCTGTACCACCACATCCCATCCTCGACGCGGCCCTCACCGCCGTCGCCGAGTTTCTGCGCATCGACCCCGACCTGATCGCGGCCGCGGCCACCGGGTCGACGCCGGCCGCCTCCGGTGAACCGACCGCCGCGCAACTACGCACCTGGGTCGTCGGGCTGCCCGCTCGGGACAAGGATTCCATCCTGACCGACCTGATCACCGGCGGCGACAGCCACCTGCGCAACCGACTGCTGCGCCGCTACCGCGACGCGCAGCCCACCGAAGCGTCCACCCCGA
>NZ_JBFAHZ010000129.1:0-2408 GCF_040654415.1 Micromonospora sp. NPDC050695 | reverse complement strand
CAGTGCGGCTTGCTCGTTCGGGAAGTGCCCGCGGGCTCGCACGGCCCGGCGGATGCGGGCGTTGACTGACTCGATCGCGTTCGTCGAGCAGATCAGACCTGCGCCACGGCGCGGCCAGCCTCGCCGGCGCCGCCAACGTGCCACTGAAGGTCATCCAGCACGGCCTCGGTCACTCCAGCTGCGTCACCACCGCCGACACCTACTGGACCGTCATGCGGGAACTCGACCGTGCCGGCATCTCCGCCACCGCCGAACTTCTGCTCTCCCACGCCAAGTTCCGCATGCGACTCGAAGCCGCATCCCAGGCATAACGTGCCAACGCACTCGGCAGGTAAAGAGCTCCCGAAAGACCAATGACCGTTTGATTCGCCGCAGTCCGTCGACGAGACGTTTGCGACGTCTGCGGCGAAGCCGGGCCCTGGCCATCGAGGGTGCGCACGGTACGTCTCGCACCTCGTTGGCGTGCCCGCTAGGGCGAGTGTCGACTATGGATTCGTTGGTAGAGTCATATGCCTCTCGGCGGCGTCTCCCGCCCGCCGGTGATCTGCAGGGAGTGAGCATGAGCCTGCCGACTCCGCAGGGCCGTCAGCACGACGTGGTCTATATGGCTGGGCGAGGGCACCACGTCATCCTCGGCACCGCCGGCACGGGCAAGACTGTGATGGCCGTGCACCGTGCGGCGCACTTGGCCGACCCGCGGACCCAGAATAGTGGCCCCACGCTGTTGCTGACCTACACCAACTCCCTGGTTGCCTATCTGCGGCACTTCGCCGCTGGCCTGCCGGGGGTGACGGTCGAGACCTACGGCCGGTTCGGCCGCGGGTACCTGGCCGCCCGTGGCCGGATGGGCAACCACCAGATTGCGACCCCGAGTCAGCGGCGCTACTACGTCGAGCAGGCAGTCAAGGCCACAGCCGCCGCCTACCGCCCGAGCCCGTTTTTTGACCGGGCGACCGACTTCTTTCTCGACGAGCTGGAGTGGATCGACGGCAACGGCCTAGCCACGCCCGCGGACTACCTCGCCGTGCGACGTGTTGGCCGGATGGAACCGCTGCAGCCGTCGCAGCGGCAGGCGGTCTGGGCGATCCGAACCAGCTATCTCGCCGCACGCACGGGGGCCGGGCTGCCGTACGACTGGGCCGGTGTGCCGTCTGCGGTGCGCGCGGCGCTCGCCGACGACGCGCAGCCGCGTCGGTACAAGCACATCGTGGTCGACGAGGCGCAGGACCTGTCGCCGGAGGCGATCCGCTCCCTCGCCGCAGCTATCCTGGCCGACGGCAGCCTGACCTTGTTCGCGGATTACGCCCAGCAGATCTACGGGCAGCGGGTGTCCTGGCGGTCCTGCGGTCTGACGGTGGCCAAGACCGAGGAGTTCCTCGACAACTACCGCAACAGCCCGGAGATCGCCCGGCTGGCCATCGGCATGAGCGAGATGCCGCATTTCCAGGACTCCGCCGATTTGGTCGAGCCGCGGGCACCGCAGCGAGCGGCCGGCGCGAAACCGACGCTGGTTCGGTATTCGTCGGCCGAGGTCGAGGCGCCGGCGGTCGCGGCGATCGCGGCCAGTTTCGGCAAAGTGTCCCGGGTCGGCATCCTCACCCGCACTCGCGCCGAAGCCCGCAGGGCCTCGCGGGGCATCCCCGGAGTCCGCGCGCTGCACGATGGCCTCGACCAGTGGGAGATTACGGCAGGGGTATACGCCGGCACCTATCACTCGGCGAAGGGCTTGGAGTTCGACGTGGTGTTCCTGCCCTTCTGTGGCGCCGATCGGTGCCCTGATCCCGAGACGGTGGCCGCGTTCGGCTATGACGAGGCCGCCGCCCGGGAGAGCAGACTGCTCTACGTCGGCGTCACCCGCGCCCGCGACGAACTCATCATCACCCACACCGGCGAGCTGACCCCGTTGCTCCCGTCAGCTAGCTCGGGCCTCTACCAGGTGGCCCGATGACCGGGCCGCTCGACCTCGCGGTCGCCGCCGAGCTGGCGGAGATGAAACTTGCCCGGCTGGCCCACTTCACCCCAGCCCGAAATCTGCCCCACATCATCGGCGACGGCTTCCTGCGCAGTGTCGCTGACCTGGCTCAGGACGTGCGTGCCTGCTACAGCATCACCGATTTAGAGCGGTTCGACGGACGACCTGACCGGGTGTGCTGCAGCCTCCAGTACCCGAATGGTTTCTACTTCGACAAGGCCAAGGGCAAGGCGGCGTCTCTGAACTACCCTGACTGGGTCTGCCTGCTTCTGGACAAAATGGTCGCCGCGGCCTCGGGCACGCTGTTCTGCCCGCGCAACGCCGCCGCGTCGGCCGGCATCGCCCGGAGCCTGTCAAGTCAACTGAGACATTTTCTTGATTTTGTTTAGCTTTGTGCTGCTGGTTGGTTAAGCACAGGCGAGGCGGTGGTCTGTGC
>NZ_JBFAHZ010000128.1:0-2424 GCF_040654415.1 Micromonospora sp. NPDC050695 | reverse complement strand
TACATGGGCTGTGCGGGTCGGCTCGCGAACGGGATCAACACGGTGCATCTGGCGTATGTGCGTGAACGTGTCGGGCATGCGCTGATCGGGGCCCGGCAATGGATCCCGGCCGAGCACCTCACCGACCCGGACACCGCGGCGGGGATGGGCATCGCGGACGGGCTGACATTCCGGACCAAAGGGCAGCTGGCCATCGACATCTGCACCGACGCATACGCTGACGGCGTCGTCTTCGACTTCGCCTGCGGCGACGAGGTCTACGGCAACTGCACCCCACTACGGGAGTTCTTCGAAGACCGGCAGCAGGCCTAGTGGGTCTTCGCAAACTCCATGATCACCAACGGGTCGCACCCGTCCTACTTGGACCCTCACCCTCGCTGGATCCCACCCCAAACTCCCAGTTCAGACACCCTTCAACCGACTACGCAATAGCCCTGCGTGAACCTGCCGGCTGCTGCTCCCGTTCTATTTGTGCAACCCCTGTTCAGCGTGAATAGATGGGCGGCCGACTCGGTCTGACCCAGGGCTATTGCGTAGTCCGTTTGCGCAGGTCAGCACCAGCGCAGCCCCCGTCGTGGCGGTCCCGGTCCATTGGTCTGCGGAGCTACGGGCCTTCGGTTGCCTTCGGTCGCACCACTTCAGCTTCGGTTCCCAGCCGAACCGACCACCTGCACCGGACGGTTGACCGCGAATTCCCGCAGGTCAGCCGGCACTCAAGCGACTACGCAATAGCCCTGAGTGGGCAGGTGCGCTCGGACAGTCATCTGCTGGCGTTCGTGGTAAGCACCGCCGGTTCGGCGGCGAGCCGTTCGGTGGGGTTCCAGCGTGCCCGGGAACTTGCAACCGCCCTGCGTGAACCTACGGAGAAGACTTCTCGTTTCACATGTTGTACTTCCGTCCATGACCACACGGATTATGAAGAGGGAGAAGCTGCACAGTGAATGAGCAACTCATGCGGAACAGGGACCGACTCGTGGCAGGGTTCATATATTATAATTACACTGCGGGATACATGACTGGTGGCAGAATGGGCTCAGATCGACCGACCCCAGAATTGCCGAGGCGTGATTGTAAGTGCTACATAAGAATGGAAAACGGGGATTATGAAACGGATATAGTTCAGACCCGATCAGCAGGAGTCTTGACAAGGCATGATCATGCCATTGACGTTGGCTGAACACGTACCCCCGACGCGCTAGCCATAGGAGAGTCGATGTCCGCGAAAACCGGCAGTTCCGCAGGTGGCCCCAGGTCCCAAAAAAAAACAGAAAAATTGATGAAATTGACAAGTTTTTGAAACACTTTAAGCGACTTCCTCTTCCCGAAGGAATGTGCACGGAGCCGAATGAAGATGCCTTGCTTAACGCGCTCAAGGATTGGGGATGCAATTCCGAAAACAAACATTTGCCAGCATTCAGGGAGATGCTAGTTCGACATCGCATTCCCTTGGAACCTGACGTTGACGGCAATGTCCGCATTGATAGGAACTGGTTTTACCGCAAAATTAGATCGCTTGAAGGCGCCCGTCTGACGTCGGAACCCGCCTACCCCGGCCCAGCCGCGTCGTCCTCGTACGGACCCGCCTACCCCGGCCCAGCCGCGTCGTCCTCGTACGGACCCCCCTCCTACCCCGGCCCAGCCGCGTCGTCCTCGTACGGACCCCCCGCCTACCCCGGCCCCACTGCGGCATTGACTCGTGCGGCACCAGATGCCTCGGCTCACGCAGAAATCCTTAACCTACTTTCTGGTCCGCGGCCAGCCCAGGCGACGCCCGCATCGGGAGCGCCACTTGCCTCGCCGCAACCGGGCTATCCGGCCGCACCCTTTGACCCGGGCCCGGCATGGATGACCGACCTTGCGCTGCGGCCCACCTCAGCGCCTCCGGTGAGCACATCGCTCGGAGGCGAACAGCGGGATCGGTTTCGTGGATTCACACAGGCCGCTGCCGCCTTGCAGTCGACGATCACCCCATCACGGCAGCCGGAAAACATCTCGACTTCCCGAGTGGGCGGGGCCGTAGCCCAGTCCTCATTGGCGAAAGGTGCGGGTCCCGCCATTCCGAAACCCTGATCGGTCAGGGCGGTTGCAAGTTCCGGGGTTGTGTGGCTGGTCGGGTTGTGACCGGTTGGGGTGGATAGCAGGGCAGGCATGGGATTCGTGATCATTGTGGTGTCGAAGCCAGATGATCACGAGGTGGCCCGTGCCTGCTGTTGCATCTTCTCCCATCCCTGCCGTGCTGGTGAAGCTGGGGCCGCTGGACACCGGCCGGATCGCCGACCTGCGCCCCTACCTCGATTCGGTGCCCGACCCGCGTTCCCGGCGGGGCCGGTGGGACGGGTCGGCTCCTGCTACGACAACGCCGTCGCCGAATCGTTCTTCGCCACCCTCAAGGCCGAGATCGGCACCCGCGTCTGGGCAACCAGA
>NZ_JBFAHZ010000127.1:0-2483 GCF_040654415.1 Micromonospora sp. NPDC050695 | reverse complement strand
CGAGACCTCCACGACCGCACCGACACCTTCGCCGTCTACGGCATCTAACAAACCATGATCAAACCGGACACTCCCGAACAACGCCGGGGCCGTGCGACCTGCCCGAACTGCACCGACTCGCCACCACGATCGAGACCTGGTGGCCGCAGATCCACGCGTTCCTGACCACCGGAATCACCAACGCCGGGTCGGAAGGCACCAACCGGGTCATCAAGACCGTCGCCCGCGACGCCTATGGATTCCGGAATCCCGAGAACAGCGGCTACGCACCCGCACCGCCACCACCCACCGCCACCGCGGACACCTCAACCCCGCTTAACTTCGAAGAGCCGTCATCGGCCCGAGCGTGCACGGGATCGGGCCGATGAGGCGCGTCCGGCCGAGGGGGCTCAGGTACCAGGATGGGTCCCGGCGGCTTGCTCAGGACCCATCAGGGTAGGCTGAAGTTCAGCCGAGCAGGATAGCGCCTACCAGGCACAATTCGTGTTGGGAATCGGTTCGTGTCGATCCTCGGACACCAAATTTCGTGGAAAATCACGATAAATAGGACAGATTGACTGTCCCGTTTGGCCTATTTAGGCCCCAGGTGTTGTGAGTTTAGAATGCTGCCGGTGCGACCGGCTGCATGGGTTCAATTCGGTAGATAGGGAATGGTGCCCGTTCGCGGCGCGCTGACTGTGGGAGAGTGGCAGTGCCGCGGCCTGCGCGTCACTGTCGGTATGGGTCGATGATTTCCTTTGGGCGCAGCGCGGGGGCGGCGAGGTCGCGCAGCGTCTGCGAGGTGAGGTAGAACCTGCCGCGGGTCTCGCCGTGTTGTTCGAGCATGTCCGCCCGGACGAGGGCGCGAAGGTCGCGGGTTGCTTGGTCGTCGGTGAGGTTTTCGTCGCGTTGATAGAGGGTGCGGCGTACCCGACCGCCGGTGGCGGCGAGGTGTAGGGCGCTGACGACCCGCTCGGGCAGCCCGTTGCGCCGGACCCAGGTGTCGAGCAGTTCCCAGAGATGCGCTGCTTGGTCGAGGCGTTGCCGGACCAGTTGGGCTTGTTGGTGGTGGGCGCTCAGGCAGAATCGGATCCACCTGCTGGTGTCGTTGTCGGGCTGCCAGGTTGGGCCGCCGACCTCACCGAGCGCGTCGTAGTAGGCGTAGGTGTTTCGGCCGACGCCGAGCCACTCCTCGATCGAGGAGAACTCTGGGGCGAGGACACCGTCGCGGGCGAGTACGAGGGTGTGGAGGCAGCGCGACATTCGGCCGTTTCCGTCCCGCCAGGGATGGATTTTGACCAGGTTCAGGTGGGCCATGGATGCCCGGACGAGCAGGGGGGTTTCCGGTTCGCCGTCGGCCAGCCAGTCGATCAGCTCGGAGATCAGCGACGGAACGTCGTCGGCGTCTGGCCCGGTGTAGACGCGTCGGCCGGTGTGCGCCTCGTCGATGTGGATGTCTCCTGGGCGGTAGCGGCCCGGCCACTTGCTGAGGTCATGGCGGAGCATCATGAAGTGCAGTGCGTTGAGCAGCATGTGCTGCCAAGTGAACTCGCGTGAGCGGGCGAGTTGTTGTACGTAGGTCAGGGCGTCCCGGTAACCGGTGATGACTTCCCAGGTCTGCGGGTTCGTCTCCACCGGCTCGTCGCCGGCGACGGCCGCGGCGGCGTCGTCCAGGGAGACCTGGTAGCCCTCGATCGAATTGGAGCCTTGGATGGCGTGGGCGATCAGGGTGCGTCGGAGTTGCCCTGTCCAGCGGTGTGGCTCAGCGATCTGATACCGCAGGTTTTCCCGCATGGTGTCCAGTTCGCCGAGCACGCGCTTGTCGTCATCGGCGAGTGCAGGAGTCCGATACAGCATGCGCTAATCATACAATGCTTTCCGCTGAATCCCAGATTGATTTCAGCATTACGGGGTGGGGGGCATCAGGCCGCTCCTGACGCGTCACGCCCCGTCGCGTACCGCACTGCATGAGGTTGTTCGGTCATGACACCACTTATCCGACCGAAGGAACATCTCGTCGGTCCACTCGCACCTGCTGCCCTGCCCGCGCGTCCGGGTCCAAGCCCGATGCCGATGCCCGCTCTACCTGCCCGAGTCTGCCCACCGGCGATTACCGACGCCAGCCTGGTCCTGGGGATGGCTCTTCCGGCCCGCTGTGGCCGGGTGAGCGCGCAGCAGCTCCTGCGCGCGTTGGGCTGGCCCCCGCACCACCGCATCGACGTTGAGACGCGCCACGGCATGCTCGTCATCTGCTCGGCCAGCGGCGGCCGGCATCAGGTGGGCAGCCGAGGTGATCTGCCCTTGCCGGCGAATGCCCGACACATGTGCCGCATCGAGCCCGGCCAACCCGTGCTGCTCGCCGCCATCGTCACGCACGACCTGCTCGTCGTGCTGTCCCGCACCGGGTTTGATGGAGACATCGAATCCTGGAGGAACACCGGCGATGCCTGCACCGAAGAAGTACAACGATGAGTTGCGTGAGCGTGCGACCCGGTTGGCGGTCG
>NZ_JBFAHZ010000126.1:0-2534 GCF_040654415.1 Micromonospora sp. NPDC050695 | reverse complement strand
GGTCGGGTAGCCCCGGCGCATTGCTGCGCCGGGGCCCCCTCAGAACCGTGCGTGCGACTTTCACCGCACACGGCTCAAGCAAGCCCCGAGGGCGTTGGGCTGGGCGGGGTTGCTGGGCCGCTGCCGGGGACGGGTTGCCGTCGTAGGCAGTCGGCGTGGATCAGACGGCGTTGTTCTTCGACCGGTGTGCCGTGTCCGGAGTTGACGATGATGTTTCCCTTGGTCATCGCCTTCCGGATGGTGCGCAGCCATTGTTCCCATTCGGTGGGGCTGTTCGGCTGCTGTCCGGCGTGCAGCAGGTAGTCCCCGCATCGGGGGCAGCGTCCGTGCTGGCGACGGAGTAGCCAGCGGTCGAGCCCGGTCAGCAGGGCGGGTCCCTTCGCTCGTCGGGTGGCCCAGTATCGGGTGAGAGCGGGGTCGTCTGGTGACGACCCGCCCTTGACGATCTGGTGCCGGTCGATTTTCGTCCAGGAGAACCTGCGGAGGTAAGCGCCGGTTTCCCGGTCGCCGAACACCCAGTTGTCCTGCCTGGCGGGGTTGAACCGGCCGAAGTACCGGGTGACGATCCAGTGCTTCGGCTTGTTCTGGTGGCGGCGTTTGGCCCACTTGTAGGTGAGTTGCCACATGTAGTGTTCCAGCGTCCCGAAGGTGTCGCTGGATGCCGCCGTGCGGTAGTAGGCCGACCAGCCACGCACGATCGGGTTGATCGTTCGGATGACCTCCAACGCGCTGGCGCCGCGTAGTGCTCTCATCGAGCCGCGTAGCCGTTCCCGCAACCGTCTCACGGCCGTTTTGCTGGGAGTGGTCAGGGCTATGTCGCCGTATCGGCGGACGGTGAATCCGAGGAAGTCGAACCCGTCATTGACGTGGACGATGCGTGTCTTGTCCTCGTTGAAGGTCAGACCCCTCGGCGTCAGCCAGGCGGCCAACCGCGCCTTGACCTGTTCCGCGCGTTCGCGGCTGTCGCACAGGGCGACCAGGTCGTCGGCGTATCTGACCACTACCACGGGGCACCGCTTGTCGATCTTCACCCGCCCATCGGTGCGACCTTCGTAGTGGACCCCTGCGGCCTGTTCCATCCCGTGCAGGGCAATGTTGAGCAACAGCGGACTGATCACCCCGCCTTGAGGTGTTCCCTCATCGGTCGGGGCGAACCGGCCTTGATCAACCACACCGGCTCGCAGCCACGCGGCGATCCGCGCCCGCGCGGGGAAGGCACCCAGCGCTGCCAGGAGGTGATCGTGGTTGATGCGGTCGAACGCCGCCGCCAGGTCCGCGTCGAGGACCCACGTGCGCTTGGGGTTCTTCCCCTTGACGACCTCGTGGATGGCCTCGATCGCGTCGTGGCAGCCGCGGCCGGGCCGGAATCCGTAGGACCTCGGCTCGAACCGCGCTTCCCACTCCGGCTCCAGCGCGTTGAGAGTCCGGGCTTGGAGCACCCGGTCAACGATCACGGGTATCCCGAGTGGACGTCGCTTCCCGTTTGCCTTGGGGATGTACACCCGCTTGACCGGCAGGACGGACCAGCCGTAGGCGTGGCGGTCAACCCACCGCGCCAGATCCGCCTTGTCCCCGGCGGTCAGCGCAAGCCGACCGTCGATTCCCGCCGTCATGCGGCCAGCGTTGATCTCCGTGACCCGGCGCACGCTGACCAGCGTGTTCGCGCGGGACCGCAGCATCAACTTCTGCATGTTACGTACCTTGCGCAGATCCCCTGCCTTCGTCGCCGTGAAGATCCGCTGCCGCAGACGCCGTACGTTGTCCTCGACGGTCCGCCAATCAACGGCGTCCCAGTCGACGACCTCGCCCTCAGGTCCGTTCACCACACCGCCCGAAGACGTCGTGGCGTCCAACTTGTCCATCGGTTTCAGCATCGTGAGCATCGTCCCTTCACAGGCTCACCTGGTCCACGTCAGCACCCTTTCGGGTTCGGGCAGCAGCCCGTATCCGGCCGGTTCGCCAGGGACGGCTGGGTGACAGACCAGCCAAAACGCCCCGGTTCCCGGTGCCTTTCGGCCGCCGGCATTCGCTTCTTGGACCATCCTGTCCCGCCAAGGCATCGACTTCCCTTACGGTGATCTACCGGCCGCAAGGCAGCGACCGGACCCGGACGGGGTTTCCACGTTCCGCGCGGGCAAGACCCGGCTGGGGTGGGTGCCTCCTCTACCCCGAGGGCGACGGTGTCCACACGACCGGCATTTCCTCCCCGTCCGCCGCCTGCCGCTCTCCCACGGCCAGCCCTTCTCAGACGCCCGGCCACACACGCCATCCCGGACGCCACCGGTTCACGAGGCATACAGAGGTTCACATCCATTCACCCGTCCAGCCTTCCCCTCACCCGTAGTCCCCGGACAGCACGGGAACCCTTCGGCTTGAACCCCGAGCTCCGCACCCAGCCGTTACCAGCCACGCACGTCGGGGCGGGGACGGACCATCGGACACTGGCCCGGAATCACACCATCGACAACAACCTCCGATCCATCACACGGTGTATCCACTTGCGCCGCGCGACCTCGTGTCGCACGGAAACTGAC
>NZ_JBFAHZ010000125.1:0-2554 GCF_040654415.1 Micromonospora sp. NPDC050695 | reverse complement strand
TCCATGCTCCCACGGAATGACGATCTCGGGCTCGAACCGTTCGCGCGAAGGCCCATCTTGGCGTTGCTTTTGGTCTGGAAGCTACGACGAGGCCGCTCGGCGAACTGGCCGCGTGGCTCACGACGATCTACGTTCGGTACAACGGCGCTGACCTTGCCGACTGCTGGCTCTGGCACCCCGACGTCGTGACCGAGCTGCTCGCGCTGCGAGAAGCGTGGATCTCGGCGTACCAGGGTCCCCGCGCCTCGGCCGAGTCCGTCATGGACTGGCACGACCGATACCGGCCAGGGACCGTCGCCCGCGTCAACACCGCGTTGGGTCAGTGCTACCTCCAGCGACACCTGGCCACCGGCGAACTCAGCTACACCCCAGCCCGAATCTCGGCTACCGAGCAGCTCACCGACATCGCCCGCTGGTGGGCCACCTCCCACGGCGACACCGCCGCGCCACCGCCAAGTCCCAACGTGGTTGCCGAGTCCGCTGCCGCCCGCGCGGCCCGCGCCTACTGAGCAGTTCCGCACGACAGAGCCCCGGACTGATTCTGGTCCGGGGCTCTGTCGTGGCCCGTCCGTAGTGGCCCCACGCTGAGGCCCGCCTACCGCGTCGGGTCACACTTCTGGATGCCTACCAGGGTGTTCGCAAGGTAGAGATATGTCCGTTCTAGGTGATTCCTAGTAGTTGTAGGGATCGGCGCGGGTTTCGGCTGTTCTTTCGTAGGGCTGGCGCGATGGATGCGACGCCGGCCAGGCGGAGCAGGCTGATCCCGGTGTTGCGCAGAGTGGTCAAAAGGGCATCAGCCTAGACATCTGCATGATCGCCAGAAGGCCGCGCTCTTCTACGTACCCACCAAAACCAGCGCGACTATCACATAACCGAATATCCGGTCATAGCTCGATCTTGCGAATGCCCTGGGATGCCTACGGACCGGAACCAAGCCGTTGCACGGAATGGTTCACTGCGTTCTGGTTCTTGCTCGACCGCCCGGTACCTGCCCCATGGCGGAGACGCCCATTGATTCGTTATTGCTCCTAGCCCGGGCCGAGCTATGTTCTACGGATATGGTAGAACTCTCTAATTTCGCCACCCGGGCCAGTTTATGGAGCGCACGGCGCACTGCTCTGGGTGAACTAGAACTACTAGCTGCAGGCCGGAAAGAAACTGGGGACGAAGAGATTGAATGGTCCTCATCATCAGACCAATCGGCTCCCTTCCCCCTATACGGCTCGTGACCCCTTAGCGAAGGCGTCGGAGACTGCCTGTCCGGAGATGGGATTCCAGTAGTATGCGCCGGAGATGGTGCCCTTTCTTCCTCACTGGGGATCTGATCAACCGCGCGTCTCGGCAGGGATATTGCTGGTTCTCGCCTGTGGCTAACGAAGTAAGGGGCACCTGGTGCTTCTCGGTGACCGAAACGCGCGTCTCGCTGGTCGATCAGGTCGGCCAAAGCGGATTGCTCCAACGATGCGGTTGGGAGCGGGGCACTCGAGGGCGTTTGCGATGGCATTCCTCTCAACGCCGCTGCTCTTGAAACGCTGTCAGTGTTGATGGAAAGTGACCCCCCAACGGGGCGTGATCTGTCAGAACTACCTGGCAGTGATGACAATTCGATTCTCCATCTTCTATCCCCCATGGAGGATGCCTGTTCAGCTTGAACGTAACTGGCGAGGTTCGACTGCTGCGGGCGTGGTGGTCCACACTGGATCATCGGCCTGGAGAGTCTGAACACACGGTGGGATATCGCTACCGTGCCGGAGCCCTGGGGTCAGGATGAGGAGCTGGTATCAACGTTGCGTTGGCCGTACAACTCTGGGTCGTGGTGGGCACTGCTGCGCGGGGCCCTCTCTGCGCGCCAACCAGACCCTCCGTGCTGTTCGATGCTGCGGCAGTGGCAACGTCTCTCCGCCACCGATCTATCCTTTCGTTCCTTTCGTTCCTTTCGTTCCTTTCGTTTCTGTCGAGCGTTTCTGCAAGCGAACGCAGTGATTGCGATGCTGGCACGTGTTCGTATTTGGCGCTCACTTCATGGGCCGCGTCTTTGATTTCCGAGAGCAACGCCTCTGCTTGCTTTTCTCGGGCCGACGCAATAATCGCCTGCGCGACCACCGAAATGTCCTCGGCTGGGGCGACAGTTCGCATGATCCACATCGAGGCCGACTTTTCGTCAAGTTCACGTAACTCTGGCCATGCCTTGACTATTTTTGTCCCGATAGCCCAGTCGTCGTCGTTGCTCATATCCAGGTGCTGTGGCCCGTTATGGGGATTCTCGACCGTCCGAGCGGGACTGCGCAAGGGGGGGCCTGGATGCTGGCCGTCCATAGCAATTCTCCAAATCATCGTTTACCGACTCTGTATCGCAGCCGCCCCTCGCACCTTCCGCGCGCCAGGGGTCCAAAAGTTCAATGGGTCAAGCCGGCCCACTCCCTAAGTCGATCTTCTATCGTTGGCTGGGGGGGGTTGTGCAGGGCGTTCGCAAGGTAGAGATATGTCCGTTCTAGGTGATTCCTGGTAGTTGTAGGGATCGGCGCGGGTTTCGGCTGTTCTTTCGTAGGGCTGG
>NZ_JBFAHZ010000124.1:0-2576 GCF_040654415.1 Micromonospora sp. NPDC050695 | reverse complement strand
ACTTCGACGTCATGCTGATGATCTCTCCTCAGAACCGTCCAGGAAGAGTATCCCCTGGTAGACGAGCTGTCTCACATCAGCGTGACAGGGAGGGCTGGGTGCCGACGCTGACGCCTTCGGTATCTACTGGAAGGTCACACCGCACCGATCGACCGCATCAGCGCAGGTCGAAGCCCTCATCTATGCCCGGCGTCGGTGAGCACTTCGTGCGCGGTGACCTCTTCGCCAACCTGCACCAATCCGCTCCCAGATGCAAGGAAAGGCCAACCAACGGCTCCTTACCGCCTCGACCTGCGCACACTCCCCCACCAGTCGACATAGATGGCCGCCGACTGCCGCGTAGAACCGGAGACCGCTCCGCGGGAAACAGGACGCCGCACCCGCTCTGACCTGGGTAAACGTGGAGCCGCAGGCAGGGGTGGGTGCAGTTAGGCGCCGTTCGCTGCCGTTGGGCGCAGTTCAGGGCCGTTCAGGGCACCCCGCTGCTCCCAGCTTGCTCCCCCCTTTCCGTGCCCGGCACCGCCCGGTGGTAGGTCACAGGCAGCACCAGCAATACAGGTCCTCGCCCGCGTCTCGGGCGCGCTGAGCAAGGGCGGCAACCTTCTCGATCACAGGCAGCATCTCGTCGTCAGACAGTGGCCCACTCCACGCCAGTTCCTCGATCCGCCCCCATTGCGCCGACAACTCCAGCACCTGGGCGTTGCTGATAGAGGCGAGGGTGTCCCGCGTAGCCCGGTCCAGCGACATCAGCCATGGCCCGTCCTGCTCGTCCTCGCTCCACAACAACTCAAGGTCGACCAGGCTCACCTCCCAGTCGACCTGTCGAACGAAGCTCACAATCTTGCCGAGCGTCACTGTCGGCTCGATGCCCTTCAGATCAACCGCATCCACAGCTATGCCGCCGCGGCTGACAGCGAACGGCCCGCCCTCGAAATCCTTCATCAACCTGACAGCCGCAGCGTCGTCCTTGGCCCGGAAGTAGTCGTACAGCACACCCATGGCACGCACTCCACCACAGGGATACGACAGCGGATGCCCCACATTCGGGCGTGGGCAACCAAGGCCGCCGCATGGGTCGAACTCGCGCTGCTCGTCCAGTGGCTGATCGGCAGCGGCCACAGCGCGAACAGGCAGAAGAGTGGCTGACCCAGCTTCCCGCATGGACGGCGACTGACCGTCAGGTCCTGGACCACTTCGCGTCGAAGAACGCAACAAAGTGGGCTGTCAAGTCCCGGCAGAGCGCCGAGCTTTGGGTACACGACCTCGCCTTGTGGACCGGCGAATGGGCCAACCATCGGACCTACGGCCGCCAGTCAACCCATGAGCCATAACCGGGGCCACCCTCTCGCCGCGCGGCACCGGCAGCGGTCGGCCCAACTCCTCAACTAGCCAGCAGGTCCGCTCGGGACCGCACATCAGGTCACTCACCCGGACAATGGCGGCCCGAACTGAGAACCAGCCGCGCTGCTCCCAATCCGCTCCCAATGTAAGCCGCACATACAGCGAAGCCCGTTACCGGCTACTCCGGCAACGGGCTACTGACCTGCACAAACTGAGAGTGGGCGATGCTGGTATCGAACCAGCGACCTCTTCGGTGTGAACAAGGTCAACATCCGGCCCAGGCGTCGGCGTTTGACTATCGACCCTGGTCCAACCCTTGATGTGTGTTGGTCTGGCGAGGTGAGTGAGGCGGCCGAGAGTAAGATCATCTCCCCGTTTTCTCCCAAGCATCGGCATCCGCCGTCAACGCCTCGCGGACGTTGATCTACTGCTCGTCGGTCCGCTGGGTCCGTCGGTTCTCGGCGATCCACGCCATCACCGCATCCCGCTCCCAGACTCTCCCGGTTGCCAAGGTGTCCAGCGGTGCTGGGAACCCAGGCCGCGTCACGATCTCCGACGCACGCTGCCGGCTGACACCGCCCAACATCTGCTGAATCTCCGACATGCCTGCGAGCCGCATAACCCGACCGTACGGACCTGTCGAGTAGCAACTCCGTCAAGTTGACGGGGTTGACACCTGTAAGGTGACGGTGGGCGCTGTGCCGGTGGTGGAGGACCGAGCCCGCCACCGACGCGGCGGACGCTCTGCTCGGTGGGTGACCTCCGAACCCGCCGGGCAGGCCACACCCTCCGGACAAAGGAGCCGCATGTCTGCCGAGCAGCACAGCCGTACGTGGGCCAGGCCGCAACCTTCCCCGCCCACGCCTGGCACCGAGCTGTGGATCGACCGGGAAGCTTCAGTGCAGTTTCTGAGGCAACGGTTCAGGTTCCGGGTGATTTCGGTATGTTCGAAGCCGACCTATCGGGGCTGGGCCTGGCTCACGGGCTACCAACTCGACGACCGGGGCAACGCCATCGACAAGCGGGAGATCTTCGTTCAGCTAGCCGGCCTGCACCCCGTCCGGCGATCGACGTAGCACCCCTGCACTGCCTCCGCCATCCCGTCACCGTCGTTCCACACACCGTGGAGCGGGTCCGCCCCAGGGCTGTTGCGTTCTCGCGGCGCGGGGCGCTGAACAGGGATTTCGTGGGGTGAGTGGCCTCTGTGGAGGCGGATGAAGCGGGTGAATCCCTCA
>NZ_JBFAHZ010000123.1:0-2588 GCF_040654415.1 Micromonospora sp. NPDC050695 | reverse complement strand
CCGCACAGACCACCGCCTCGCCTGTGCTTAACCAACCAGCAGCACAAAGCTAAACAAAATCAAGAAAATGTCTCAGTTGACTTGACAGGCTCCGGAACGTTGATCGTGTAATCCGTCAGTTCTGAGGACGTGTCGGGCAGGCTGTCTCCCAACGAGTCTTGGGAGGTGGTGGCCAGTGGGTAGACGCCCGGAGGTGTTCGTCCGGCAGGTGTCGATGGCCGAGGGGCAGCGGTTGCAGCGCATCGGTCGGAGGGCGAAGGATTCGGTGAAGCTGCGGCGGGCGATCGTGGTGCTGATGTCCGCCCAGGGGCAGCCGGCGCCGGACATCGCCTACCTGCTCAAGGTGACCGAGGACGACGTGCGGGACGTGATCCACGCGTTCAATGAGCGGGGGTTCGACGCGCTGCACCCAAAATGGAGCGGGGGCGCACCGAGACGGATCGATGAGCAGACCCGAGACTGGATCTGCGTCATCGCCCGGTGCGACCCCCGCTTCCTCGGCCGGCCGTTCTCCTGCTGGTCACTTGCCAAGCTGCGCGACTACCTGATCGACACCGGCCGCGTGAGCACGATCAGCGTGGAGACCGTCCGGCGGATCCTGCACGAGCGCGGGGTGTCCTGGCAGGCCACGAAGACGTGGAAGGCCAGTACCGACCCCGACTTCACTACGAAGATGCGCCGCGTGTTGGACCTCTACGACCATCCACCTGCCGACGGGCGCGTGATCTGCGTTGATGGGTTCGGGCCGTTGAACCTGCAACCCCGCCCCGGCCGGGCCTGGCGACCGCAGGGCGAGCCGGTGCGGCTGCGGGCCACCTACACCCGCGACCAAGGAGTCCGGCACATGATCGCCGCCCTGGACCTGGGCACCGGCCGGCTGCATTACCGCATCCGCGACCGCAGACGGTGGCGCGAGTTCCTCAGCTTCCTCAAGACCCTGCGCCACCGCTTGCCCGACCAGACGCTGCACGTCATCCTGGACAACTTCTCCCCGCACAAGCACCCCGAGGTCCGCGCCTGGTGCGAAGCCAACCAGGTCGACTTGGTGTTCCTGCCGACCTGGCGTGAATGCGCGAGCACGGCCTTGCTGGTCACCCGGTTCGGCAGGCCGCATCGCCAGGGGCATTGTCGGCTGCGTACCAGGCACCCGACAAACCCTAGACCGCCGAGGCGTATCCGGAAGGTACCGGAGCGGATGGGCCCGCGTGGTGGCGCCGACGGGCCGGCCAGGTGGGGCAAATCCCGCAATCAATCGGCGCGACTCGATCTCGGCCATAAGTCGATCTAGTGTTCAGCCCGGTGATCATCGAATCACCGGCTGGTCGGGTCCATGCCCGTTGCGATCCTGGGCCGCCGAGCCCTCAAGCGAGACCGTGCGCCCGACCAGCACCACCACGCCCCCTTCTCTGAACTGGACGATCATGAAGTACTACGCGGGCCTGGACTGGGGCGAGAGTCATCACGACGTGGCCGTGGTCGACGAGGAAGGTCAGCTCATCACCCACCTACGTCTGACCGACGACGTTTACGGTCTGGCCCAACTCCTGGCCGCGCTCGCCGCGATGCGGCGCAGTCGGCGGTCGATCCCGATCGGAATCGAGACTGGTCGCGGTCTGATGGTCGCCGGCCTGCGTAAGGCGGGCCAGCCGGTCGTCGTGCTCAACCCGACGCAGGTAGCCAACTACCGCAGCCGCCTCGCTGCGCAGCGCAAGAAGTCCGACCGGGGCGATGCCCATCTACTCGCGCACGTACTACGGGTCGACGGAGACGCCCACCGTCCCACACCGGCGGTATCGCCCCAGGCCGCCGCGCCGCGAGAGATGACCCGCGCCCACCGACAAGCGCTGCACACCGCCGCCCTACTGGCGCGACGGCTCCGATCGGTGTTACGCGACTACTACCCCGCGGCGGCGTCCGCTTGGGCGCACCTGCCCGGAGGCCTCACCAGGCCGGAAGCCCGCACCGTCCTCACCGCTGCCCCCACCCCGGCCCGCGCGGCCCGGCTCACCCGCCGACGTCTGGGAACACTGCTGACCGCGTCCTGAGCCACCCCCCGACAAGGTCAGCGGCGAAGGTCTCTCACCTCCACACGAACAACAGCGCCTCACAGCGCAACGGGTCCGCGACGTAACCTACGACGAAGACCGCTCCCAGATCCGCACCGGCGCCGGGCCACAGGTCATGGCCGCCCTGCGTAACGCCGCCATCGGCGCGCTCCGCACCGCCGGTGTCACCAACATCGCCGCCGCCAACCGGCATCACGCCCGCGGCAGCACCCGCCCACTGGCAATACTCGGCCTCATCTGACGACTTTGCCGGGGCCCCGGCCTGAACCCTGCTCTCGGGAAGGACGGGCATAGGGGCCTGCGGCCGCACCCGCTCGGCTGGAGTCGACCACAGCGAGGCCCGAGTGCGCCACCTCCGGCCTATTCGGCAGCCATTTTGCCGCCTCGAGCGGCCCGCTACCTGCAGTTCTCATCGCTATGATTTAGGCACGGGCGTTTCAAGATCATCTTACGGTGGGTAGTGGTCACCACGTCGGCGTGTCGAATGGGGACGAAGCTCCGTTAGGACGAGGTCTTCTCACG
>NZ_JBFAHZ010000122.1:0-2694 GCF_040654415.1 Micromonospora sp. NPDC050695 | reverse complement strand
GTCTACGACATCCACATCGGCACCATCACACCCGGACCCTGACCGCACCCGTCACCCATCAACCCCCGACGGACTTCCGGCTCGGACCACTTAGGCCAGTGTCCACCCTGGTGATGAGTTGTCGCGTCCGCGCCCGTCACACCCACGATGGGACACGACGAGACGGAAGGATGACGTGATGAGTGCGGACATGCGGCTGGAGGAACTGGGCGGAACCGCTCTGAGTGAGGTCGACGAGCCGGCGTTCTCGGGGTTGGCGGCGCGGCACCGGCGGGAGCTGCACGTGCACTGCTACCGGATGCTCGGATCGTTCGAGGACGCCGAGGACACCGTGCAGGAGACGTTCCTGCGTGCCTGGCGACGGCGGGAGACCTTCGAGGGCCGGTCGACGTTCCGGGCCTGGCTGTACCGGATCGCCACCAACGCCTGCCTGGACCTGCTCGCCAAGCGCCGTCCGAAGCCGGCGAGCGGAGGCGAGGTGCGGTGGCTGCAGCCCTACCCGGACCGGCTGCTCGACGAGCTGCCGGCGGGCGACGCGAGCGAGCCGGAGACCGTCGCCGTCGCGCGGGAGACGATCGAGCTGGCGTACCTCGTCGCGGTCCAGCACCTCGCGCCGCGCCCACGGGCGGTGCTGATCCTGCGGGACGTGCTCGGCTGGCCGGCGAAGGACGTCGCGGAGCTTCTCGGGGACTCCGTCAACTCCGTGAACAGCGCGTTGCAGCGGGCCCGCGCCGGCATGCGGGAGCACCTGCCCGCCGAGCGACAGGACTGGAGCGGCGGCGACGAGGACGCCAGGACGCGCGAGATGGTGCGCCGCTTCACCGACGCGAGCGTGGCCAAGGACATCGACGGGCTCGCCGCCATGCTGCGGGACGACGTCCGCTGCTCGATGCCGCCCACACCGGGCCTGTACGTCGGCCGCGACACGGTGGTGAACGACTGGATCGAGGACGGTTTCGCAGACCTGGGGCGTCTGCGCGCCGTCCCCACCTCCGCCAACCGGCAGCCCGCCGTCGCCTTCTACCTCTGGCGGGAGCAGGAGAACGCGTACCTGCCGCTGACCCTCGACGTCCTGCGCATCACCGGCGGGGCGGTCGCCGAGATCGTCACCTTCCACGACGACCAGTTTCCGCGGTTCGGGTTGCCGGAGCGCCTGCCGGCGGACGGCACGGAGTAGTCCCCGAAGTGGACGCTCGTGCAACGCCCCCTCACGTCAGTTGGCGACGATGGAGGAACGACATGAACAGCGTGAATGACACCGGGGCCGTCGCCGGCCCGGCAGCGGAACAGACCAGCTACATCCACCGACTACGCGGGCTCGCCGTCACCGGCCTCGTCGCCACACTCGTGGCGGTGGCGACCACAACCGTCGCCGCCGCGCTCGCCCGGGCCGTCGGCGTCGACTTCGAGATCCCCGACGGTGGCGAGACGATCCCGTTGGCCGGGTTCGCCGTGGTGACCGGCTTTCTCTCGGTCGTGGGCGTCCTCATCGCCGCCGCCCTGCTCCGCTGGAGCGCCCCCCTGCTCTCCGGGGGAGACACTGCCACCATCGCGGCCCTTTTCGGGCTGCACCTCGTCCCCGCGGCGGTGATGATCCCGACCCTGACGCGGGGCCTCCGCGCCCGGACCAATTGACGAGAGGTCGAGCAGACCGACCGGACCGGGAGTTGGAAGCCGCTGACCTGCGGTGATGAGGGTGCGCCCGGTAGAGTTCGAACTTACGACCTTGGGATTGGAAGAAGATCGCGGACGGCTGGTCGGGTGGCTGAGCACCTGGTCAGCCCGTCCGTAGTTGTCGGGTGACGTCGGCGCCAGCCGCTGGCCTTGGCTGTACATCACCTGTCTCGACGCCGGGTGCTTGCCTGGCCACCGGGAAAGACGCAGTATCGGCCAGTGGGCGACGTATCAGACCAGGTGGCACCGAACCCGGTGTTCAGCCGCGACCTTGCCGTGCTCATCGGCGTCCTCGCCGTACTCGAAGGCTCGTTGATGGGCAACGGCGACGTGCCCGGGCACTTGGCCGAGAGACTCCGCCACCGTTTCGCTCGGGAGGGCCTTCTCGATCCTGACGCCAGCGAAGAGGCCTTCCGTCAGGCGATCAATGATCTGAATCATCGTCTCCGCTACGGCCTGGGCGAATACCCGGAGCTGCCGCCGCCCATCCCGGTTCCTGAGCTGCCGTAGAGCTTGCAGCGCGCGGAGACCACAACTTCCTGCCATCCCGATGCTCCTATGGGGGTCAAGCTCCGTCGACCGGCTCCTGGCGGAGCTTGCCCCCTTCGTCCCGAAGGGGGCAGCCATCGGTTCGTGAGCTACGCCGGCTCCTTGGCTGAGCTGGGCGAGCGGTTTGCCACCGTCCGTGGTTGTCTACTGCCGCCTGTGCCCGTCGTCACCCGGTCAGTCACCCAGCCGGGCGAGCAGCGCAAGCCCGCCCGAGGTCGAGCACCTGACGGCCACTCTGGCTAGGTGGGCGACGGGCGAGTCGAGCTGTACGTCGGATTCCGTTTAGAGCGACGGTTCGTGGAAGTAGACAGTGGCCGACCACCAGTCGCCGTCGGCAGTGACCTCGCTGTGCAGGATGACGTCCTGGACCGCGATACAGGGCTGTTGCGTTCTCGCGGCGCGGGGCGCTGAACAGGGATTTCGTGGGGTGAGTGGCCTGTGTGGAGGCGGATGAAGCGGGTGAAGCCCTCA
>NZ_JBFAHZ010000121.1:0-2737 GCF_040654415.1 Micromonospora sp. NPDC050695 | reverse complement strand
AGGACATGGCGTAGACAACCACATCCTTGCAGGTCGGGTGCACCTTTCCTTGATCACCCTCGATACCCGCTATCTACTCTGAATAGCGGAGGTCAAGCACCTGATTAGCCTCACCGGTGACCTGCGCGAGCGGGGCGTGGACCTGAAGGTCATCCAGCAGGACATCGACACCTCCACCTCCACCGGCCGACTCATGCTCCACCTGCTCGGCGCATTCGACGAGTTCAACCGGGAATTGATCGTGGAAGGAACTCGGGAGGGTCTGGCCGCCACCACCAACCGCTGCCGCAACGGCGGGCGCCCGCACAAGCTGTCCATGCGCCAGATCAAGCAGGTCTACCAGATGCTCGACGAACGCGGCCCCGACGACCGTCCGGTCTGGAACGTCACCGGCATCGCCCGGCACTTCGCGGTGTCCCGCCCGATCATCTACAAACTCATCGACGACCGCGCCGAACTGGCCGCCCACCTCACCGGCCGATAGCCGCACAGCGGAAAGGTAGCGTGACCACCATGAACCTCGACGAGCTCGCTCAGCGGGTCGCCACGCTGGAGGCGGAGGTCGGCGTGCTGCGGCAGGAGGCGGCCGCGGCACGCGCGTTGGCGTCCGGCGCCGATCGCGACGTCGCCGACTACCGGGCCGAGTTGCGCGGGCACACCCGCACGCTGGGCGCGCTGCTGCGGGAGACCCAGCTCGAACAGGGACAGGCGATCACCGGGCTCGGCGAGAAGGTCGATCAGCTGACCGCGACGGTCGGGCACCTCCGCGATCAGCACGGCGCCCACCTGACCGAGATCGTGGGACTGCTCAACCGGCTGATCGACCGCGACGGCCAGCAGGAGTAGCCTCAGCCGACATATAGCGCAGCCCGCCGGCTTCCCCGTGGCCGGTGGGCTGCGCTATGTCCGGGGCCGGTCGCGCGCCTCGACGCCCCCGGCCGGGGTACATGCCACCAGCCCCAAAGTCACCTACCGGTAGCTCGGTGTGGGGGATGTCAGCAGGTCGATAGGGTGTCGGCCGTGGCCAGTAACGTACGCGACGTCCCGGCCGGCGACCTGACCACCGAGCAGGTCACCCTGCTGGTGCGGCAGCTCACGGCGATGCACGCCGAACTGTCCGAGGTCCTGGCCATGATGGAGTCCTGCAACGACAGGCCGATCATCTGGTCGTAGGCGGCCAGGGCCAGCGCGTGGACCCTCTGGCCGATCCCGGCCGCGGCCCAGTCCTTGACCCGGCGGCGGATAGTGCGGTCCGAGCACCGGGTGGTGGCGATGCGTTCGTAGCCAGAGCCGTGCACAAGCGCGTCGATGACGTGCTCGAACACAACGAGGTCGGGGATACGGCGGCGGTGGCAGCCCAGCGGATGGGCCGGGTCAAACTCCGGTCGCTGGGGAAGTAGCGCGGCGAACTCGACCCAGACGGGGTTCAACAGCGATGATGGCAGCGCAGGCACGGGACTCCTGTCGATCACTGAGCGTAGAGAACTCCATGATCGACGGATCGTGCCTGCTTGCTACCCCCGAGCCACCGTCTGTCCAAATCGTTGCCTACTGCCGGTCGCTCTTAGCCAACAGAGTCCTTGCGAACGCCCTGGTACAGGCCCCCGCAGGTGCGGGGGCTTGGCGTTCGGCCTCCCCTACTACTGTGCTCGTCCACTGGACGGTTTCTGTTCCGGCCCGGGCAACCAGAAAGCCGGCGCGGAGGTTGAGTTCGATGCGCCGGAAGTGGAGGGCGGATTCGATGTTTGAGGCGAGCGCAATTCGGCCGCAACCCGTAGGGTCTTGCTTATGTCCGAGGCCTCCATGCCCCACGGACGTGCGGGCCACCGGAGCTCCGGGACGTTCTGGTCAATGTATTTCCGGGTGTCAGGTTGAAGCCGATCAAAAACAGCCTGACTCCTGGCTGCCTCATATACCTCTTGAACATCGGGTATCCCGATCCGCCTTGCAAACAGCGGCAGCTGCTCGACCCCTTTCCAGTTCAGCTTTTTGTGTGAAGCGCAGTAGCTTTCAAGAAATATGGCCCACGTTTCAATCGTCATCGGCATGGGTGCATCTACCTCAATCTACTCAATTCCAAGTTCCCTGAACCACAATCCGGTGCCACCGACATGGCACTTGTCGACGCAAGCGGCGCTTTTGCGCGCATGCAACACCACAGATCTACCGTTCGGCATCCTCCCGGACGGTTCGAGAACACCTTCGTCGCACACAACGGTAGAGCTCCCGACGAACGTTCATGCTTGTGACGCCTGCCACTCCACTCAGGGCCCCGGAGTAGTCCGCGAATGTCCTGTTTGATCTGATCTTGTTCTGGGGTCGTGCCCGGATGAAGAGCGAGCACGTCACCTGTTGCCGCCCAGCCAACTGGGAGCGCAAGGCACGATGCGAGCACGACAGCGGCGGCCACTGCGGCGCGGAGTTTCCACGAGCGTGAGGCAAGGGGCTGCGTGATCATGGCAACGGAGACTACCTACGGGATCATGGTCGCGGGAGATCCGTCGTGCCGCATTTGTGTCGTCAGGCGTAGGCAACGTGGCACATCCGCGCAGGTCAGACAGCCCAAGGGTGTTTGTGGGCTGCCACGAGCTTTCCGGACAGGGGATCTACTAACGACTTGGTGCGCGATTGATGCCGGACCCGAGTCGCTGATCGAGGCGCTGCGCGACACCCCGAAGCTTCCGGTCGGCGGGCAGTGGGCCACGTTCCTGCGGAACCACGACGAGATCGACCTGTC
>NZ_JBFAHZ010000120.1:0-2779 GCF_040654415.1 Micromonospora sp. NPDC050695 | reverse complement strand
AGAAGGCCGCGCTCTTCTACGTACCCACCGGAACCGGCGTGACTATCACATAACCGAATATCCGGTCATAGCTCGATCTTGCGAATGCCCTGGTGGGGGCGGGGGCAGTCATGCGGCCGATCGTCTCGGAAACGTCCCGTAATCCGGACCACGCCGCGCCGATTGCGGGACGGTTTTTGGAACTCGCCGCCCCGCATGAGTCCCTTGCGGAGGCGATCGCGCCAGGGTGTCCCGCAAGTGAGCGTTTCCGGGACCCCTCAGCTCGAACCAAGATCACCCTTAGCGCGACTTTCCCGAACGTTGGTCCGCCGTCCCGAGCCCTCGGAGCGGCTAGACCGCCTCAGCGTGGGGGGCGAGCCGGGAGCCGCCGCGGGCGTCTTACGCTCATCAGTCGACGGCGCTGCTCGGTCCCTCCGTGCCAGGGCTATTGCGTAGTCCGTTCGCGCAGGTCAGCACCAGTGCAGCCCCCATCGTGGCAGTCCTGGTCCATTGGCCTGCGGGAGCTGCAGGCCTTCGGTCGCATCACTTCCGCTTCGGCGCCCAGCCGAGTCGACCACCTGCACCGGACGGTTGACCGCGAGTTCCCGCAGGTCAGCCGGCCATCAAGCGACTACGCAATAGCCCTGCCCCCCGTGCTGGCAGCGCTGCGGTGAGGGGATAGAACGGACGGCTCCGCGAGGGTGAGCCGGGGCCGTCCGTTCGCACCGTTTGACGGCGGCGCTGCCGCGGCCTGCGCTGGCAAGGAGAACGCGGCTTCGCGTCCCTGGTCGGACGCTGGAAAACGCCACGCCCCACGAACATCAGCCCATGCCGAACCGGCGACATCGTCGCCGCCGCTCTACGCCTGACCCACTTCGAGTACAAATATTTGCAGGAAAGTCGCTGAGATCACTTCAATAGCCCTGGTGCTCGATGCCGTTAGCTACCAGCGAACTCGCCGCCGACGCCACCAAGCCCGCTCACGCTGGTTCCACCAGCGCATCCCGACTCAACCGCGCATACGACCTGGTCAACTAGCCAATGGCGGCTGCCGTACGACGAGGGCGACCGAGACGACGTGACGAATTCGAGCCCCAGCAGGGCGGTCAGGCCAGCAACAGGTACGCAGAACTCTGTCCAGTTCACCGATTCACTATCGTTGTTGCCTGGCAACGGGAGTATTTGACTTGACTATATCCGATGCGGCATCTGTCCCTACTGCAATAGCAGCCATTGCCGCCCCTGCCTGGGGATTGCCTGACGCAAACAATGCCGCAGAAGCAACGGTGCTCCCGATGGCTGCCGTCTTCCAAAGGCCGGCTGCCAATGCTCGTGAATCATCGGGATCGACCGTCGGCATCGCAGCGGCTGCGACAGCCCCCTTAGCGGTAAGCGAAGCAGTTATCCCAAAAACGGCTTTGGCAGCAGGATTGGGGATCATAACCGACGCAGCTGTACTAACAGCTGCCAACGCAGCGATCGGTAGTGCTGGGTGATCGAGGGGGCCTAGGCGATCTTCGGGCTGACGTTCGGGCAACTTGGTTCTCCCGTGTTGGAGTAGTTAGGGCCTTGGGGTGGGTGATCGTTGAAACGTATGAACCGTGGGCCCAGGTTCAATACCCGCCACGTAGCATGAGTTGATCTTGAGATTGGCCTGCGGTTGGGTGTGGTCACCCAGGGCTATTGCGTAGTCCGTTCGCGCAGGTCAGCACCAGTGCAGCCCCCATCGTGGCAGTCCTGGTCCATTGGCCTGCGGGAGCTGCAGGCCTTCGGTCGCATCACTTCCGCTTCGGCGCCCAGCCGAGTCGACCACCTGCACCGGACGGTTGACCGCGAGTTCCCGCAGGTCAGCCGGCCATCAAGCGACTACGCAATAGCCCTGTGTGGTCACCCCAGGGCGATTGCGTAGTCCGTTCGCGCAGAGTACGTCGACGGCGTCACCCCGGTGCAGGTGCCGCCGCTGGACAGCGAGCCGATGGTCCCGCGCGGCGTGCGGCTGCCGGTCAGCATCGACGCCCGGGTCGAGGCGGCGGCGAAGGCGGCCGGGGTGAAGCCGTCGACGTGGATCCGGCAGTGCATCGAGGTCGGGCTCACCGAGCAGGAGCACGACCGGCCCGTCTCCCTCGCGGCGCTGCGCCGCGCGATCGCCCACGCCACCCAGGAGTCCCCCCGCGCCGCCTGACCACCGCCTCCTGAACGCCGGGGCCGTGTGAGCGCGGGCCCCGGTTGTGGGCGGCCCCGAGATTCCGTTGGGCCCGCGGAGTCGCGGGCCTTCCCTGGTAAGGCCCGCGAGTCGGGAGAGATTTGTCACCTTCGGTGACGAGTCAATGACTGGTAGATAATTTGGCTTGATGGCATTCGATGACATCGACGCAATGGCCACGCGAGACACCTTGATCGATCTGCTGACCAGGGATATCGATCAAGGGCTCAGGCTTGCTGTCCAACGGGCGGCCGCCATGGAGGCTCAATACGGCCCAGCGGCAGCGACGTGCTGGGGCGCGTTGAGCGGCCAGTTAATCGAAGCCGCGGTGCTGGCCGACCTTCTATCCAACCCGAGAGCAGGGCGCGGCGCGGGGCTGGAACCCGTGTTCCGGTCTTGATCCGTCAGCCGGAGACTGCCTGGTCGGGCGGGTTCGACTGCGCGGCTCGGTGGTGCGCGGCCGAGGCCACCAGGACGACATCGCCGCCAGCGGCACGGACTGGGCCCCGCGCTTGGGTAGCTGTCCCAGCACCGCAAATATTTGATCTTGGTGTTTAGGTGTCGTAGGAGACGGATTGGCCCCGCGCAGCGTTGTTG
>NZ_JBFAHZ010000119.1:0-3007 GCF_040654415.1 Micromonospora sp. NPDC050695 | reverse complement strand
GCCGCCACCAAGCCCGAGCACGCTGGTTCCACCAACGCACCCGACTCAACCGAGACTATGCCCTGGCCAACTAGCAAATGGCGGCTGCCGTACTACGACGCCGACGGTGTGCTGGCGTCCGCCCGCCGCTGGCGTGACCCCGACCTGGTGGCAAGCTGCCAATCGTTCATCGAGTCGCTCTACCAGGGCGGTGAGCCGCTCGACGAGTTCTTCGCCCGTGCAGTGGCGCCGACGGGGCCTCCCCGCTCGGGGTGAGAGATGGAAGGCGCCGGGTCGGACGAAGCCGGGCAGCCAAGCCTCCAGGGCAGACAATCGCGGCCTTCCATGTTCTACTGCCTTGCGTGACCACTGAGATCACGACGGGCCTCTTCGTCTTGTTGGGTGCGCTCGTTGGCGGCGGCGCCACGTTCGCCGTCGGTTGGCTGAGCACCCGCACCCAACGTGCTCAAGCCGAACATGCTCGCGGCAATGAGCTCGCAGACGCCGAGCGGGCCCGGAGCACCCAGCTCGCCGACGCCAGCAGCGGAGCCTACGTCGTGCTCCTGACCCGAGTGGACAGCTTCCTTGATCAGGCCCGGGAACTCAGCGACCTGTTGAACCTTCATCCCGAGGGTGAGCAGCCGACAGAGCAGCACCGGCAGTACACGGCCGAATGGAACCAACTCGTCGCCGCCAACGCCGTCGTTCAGGTCGCGGGACCTGATTCACTGGCGCAGCGCGCTCAGGCTCTGCTCGACGCGGTCGGTTCACTCTCAGAAATCATCGACAAGCGGTACCGCGGCCGTCGTTGGCCGCCTGGGCTTGAGGCCGGCTGGGACCGTGCGCACAAGGAGCGGTTCGACTTCCTACAGGCTGCCCGCCAGACGTACGCCGAGGGTTTCGTGATGCCTCCACCCGCCACGGTCCGTCCAAGCTGACCGGCCATCATCCGGGTGCGCGATTCAGTGCCCTCCGGTGCTCCCGTACATGCCATAGATGCCTCGTTCCGCCACCGCAGGTGAGGCCGGGAACCACGCCAACGCCGTCCAGTTTTCCATCGCGGCGAGGAGGATCTTCTTTACCTGCGTCTTGGCTTCCTCAAGAGCAAGATCGATAAAGCATTGGCATCTCCTCAGGTCATCACCGTTAAACAGACATAGCAGCACCCCGATCACCTGCAATCCCCGCGCCGTAGCCACCATCTTGGCGTCAGGAGGAAGCGGGATGTTCGACGCGAGTTGACGGGCGATGGATTGCACTACCCTGTCACCGCCGAAAAGGCTGGCCAGCCAGGCCGCTACGGCTCCGACGAGACCGTGCAGCATCTGCTTTCCGGCCAGTACTGCCCCGGCCGTCTGAGCCAACAGCTTGCACCTCCTGCGGCGCCGCCGCCCGAAGAGCCTCTTCCAGGTCTCCTCGGCGACGTATTCCGTCACGCGGCCGGACACAACATCAGCCCACCCGTCGTTAAGAACCCCGACACAAAATTCGGCAGCCCTCTCAACGCGCTCTTGGCGGCGGCGTTCCTGGGCTCCCCCACCCCTTACGCTCCCCGCGCGTGAAACGCCCCCGCCAGCGCCTCGCCGACCTGGGCTGGCCGATACTGGAGATCTCCGTCTTGCCGATCTCTGCTTTGGGTGTCGCGGCCCCTCCTCCGGCAGTCCGACGTGCCGGCGGCAACGTACCCCCGGCGCGCCAACTGGGTTCTTGCAGAGAGTGTTGTCCTTGCATCGGGCACGACATCGAGGCATGCCACCATCCTCATCCATCTGCCAATGGATAACTGTCGATATTTTTACACCGACAAGCGGCGGGCTCGAGCCTGTCCCGACGGCCGATCCTCGCCCTGGGGCGGGTCCCGCCGATGCCGCTACTCTGGCCGGCGAGACGCCGCGCGACGCGCCGAGACTCCCCGGCGGGCGGGCTCCACCGACGCCCGGCGGCATCGGGTACTCCGTCTGAGATGAAAGCGTCTTGGCCGCCCAGGTCCTCGACGGCGGCGGAGAAGGCCGTCGCTCGGCGCTCAACTTGCCGTCAACACAGGCACCACGGAGTGGGTCCCGGCTGGCAGAATCTGGTAGGTGGGCGTACCGATGGATGACATTCGCGCCGGGCTTCTGGCGACGGCACTCGTCCTGGCCCTTGCCGGATGCTCCGACAACGCCCCCGACGACGAGCCGACAGGGAGGACCACCAGCGTGAGCCCGGCACCGGTCCGGACCGACCGAGACCCGATCGCGAAACGGTTTCCGCGCCTCGGCGAGTTCGTCGAAACCCACTGGCAGGCGTCAGCCGCCGGAGCTGACACCCGCGGCGTCACCGGCCCGACCGACACGCGCATCGAGGCGCTGGTCGTGCTGCGACCCGACACCCTGGCCACAATCATCAAAGGGTACGAATGGCAGCCCGCACCGCCCAACTGGGACGCACCGCTGAGCGCCGAGCTGCGCCCGTTCCTGCCGACCGGCGGCACCTGGCAGGTCAGTGAGCAGTTCGCCAAGGACGTGCGGACGGCACAGTACAACGGCACCGTCTACCTCGACGCCGGCAGCGGCACGGTCTTCCTGCGAGTCATCGACAGTTGACCCGCCAGACATCGCACCCGGCAGGAGCCGCTCTGCAGCGGTGGGAACTCGCTACACCGCTGATCGGGCTGAGCCTGCTGATGGTTGTTCCGGCGGTGTTCGGCACCGTGACCTGGTGGTCCTTCTACGGGGTCGGCTACCGGGTGCTGAGCGTCGTCATCTGCCTCGTCCTCACCGCTCAACTGGCGGTGGCGGTCTCCATCGGCGTCCGACCGAGCAGGGACGTGCCTTGGACGAGGGTCGGGCTGGTCATTCTCGGCATGCTGGTCGCCTGCGGCCTGGCCCACGGCCCCGGCGTTGTTCCGGCTTGAGATGTTCTGTCCAGGTTCAGGATGGGTCCAAGGTGGGAGTTGTGGGACGAGCGCGACTCTGATGATCTTTCGGGTGTCTAGACCTAAAGATCGTTCCAGGAGCCGCGCTCGTGTCCTCATCTTCCCCGATCC
>NZ_JBFAHZ010000118.1:1280-3209 GCF_040654415.1 Micromonospora sp. NPDC050695 | reverse complement strand
GATTCCGCACGGGGTCAGCGGCCGAGCTTCTCCTGGTGGTCCCAGCCTTGATGCTGCTGGGCGTGATCAGCGCGTGGGCCCTGATCACCCCGTAGCGGGGCCGCCGACTGTCGGGCTCGCCGGATGGTGTCACCGCCTGGTGATATCCATATATGCCGTTCAGTAGCGTGTCGATCACGGAGGGCCTCATGCCGCTCGTCAGTCCGTACAAGCGCGGCGGGAAGCCGGTACGCGGCTACTACCGCCTGAACTCGGTCTGGAACTTCTGGTTCGGGCTGATCCTGATGCTGTTCTTCTTCGCCTACGTCAGCAAGCGCCAGTAGCGCCCCCGCGAGCAGCGCACCGGCCGGGTGCCGGACCACCGGCCCGCAGGGATCGCTGTGGGCTGAGAGAGACGGCAGCGTGGTTAGGCCCGGGTACGTGCGACCATCAGTCGTACGCCGACGATAGCGAGCGCGGCGACGGTGGCGAGTCCGGCGTACACCGCTCCGCGCCAGTCGTCGGAGCGGGCGAGGTAGAACCAGCCGAGACTGGCGGTGATCAGCAGCACGGCGAGGACCGGCCAACCGGTCAGGGCGTACACGGCCAGGCCCGCCCGGCGGCGGGCGTCGTCCTCGGGCGTCTGAACGGTTGGGGTGGGCGTCATCGCTGTTCTCCTGTCGGGGCCGGCACGGCCGCAGTGCCGCGCTCGTAGTCGATGCGTTGGTCGAGGTCGAGCTGGAACGTGCCGTGCAGGGCCACGTTGGACCAGAACAGCGGGGTCAGGCCGCGCAGATCGTGTTCGGTGAGCCGGGCCGCCCAGTCCGGTTCGGCCAGGACGCGGTCGACCATGCGGGTGTTGACCAGCACGAGCGCGGACTGGAGCAGGTGCAGGGAGAGCATGGAGATCTCCTGGGCCTCGCGGTCGGCGCCGGGCAGTTCGGCCTCGCGGCCGTAGTGGATGGCCACGTTCGCCGAGTTCCACTGCTCGACGACCTGGAGCCCTTCGTGGATCTCGCGGCGCAGCGCGGGGTCGGCGAGGTAGTCGGCGATAAACGCCGTCCGGACGGCGCGGCCGAGTTCCTCGATCGCGGCGAGGGTGGGGTGCTTGGGACCGCGGGTGTTGAACCGGCGCAGGATCTGCTCGGCCTCGGCGGTGCCGAGCTGCAACGCCCGCGCGTACTTGATCATCTGGTCGTATTCGCGGGTGATCAGGTCCCAGTTGATCGCCCGAGTCAGCACCGGCTCCAGCCCCGGATAGGTAGCCCCATCAGCGGGCCGGTAGAGCCGGGCGGCGCCGATGTTCTTCAACCGGGGCAGCAGCCGGTAGCCGAGCAGGTGGGTGAACGCGAACCCGACCACGGAGGCGCCGTGGGTGTCGGTGTAGTTCGCGGTGATCTGTGAGTCGACGTCGGCGGCGTGCCGGATCAGGCCCTCCATCATCGCCGCGACCTCGGACGACGAGCAGGTCTTGAGCTGGGAGTACACGCAGACGCTCTTACGTTCGACGTGCCAGTAGATCATCACGCCGGGTCCGCCGTAGCGGGCGTGCCACTCGGTCATCAGGTTCGACTCCCACGACCCGAACTTCTTCGAGTCCGACGCACAGGCAGTGCCGGCGCCCCACCAGCGCGGGTCACGCTCGCGCAGCGTCGCGCCGACCACTGCGGCGATCGCGCGGCGCAGGCCGTCGCGGGTGACGAACAGGTGCCGGGTACGGCGCAGCTGCGCCTCGGTGACGCCGTGGTCGCCGGAGTGCACGATCCGCTTCACGCCGATGTTCGTGCCCAGCGCGAACAGCACCAGCAGCAGCCGCTTACGCAGTTCCCCCGGGGCCAGGTGCTCGCGGGTGGCGATCGACGTGAACTCGGTGTGTAGATCGGTCAGCCAGTCGGCTTCCTTGAGTAGGTCGAGCAGGCTCACCACACCCCACCGGCGGGTCACCTCCGC
>NZ_JBFAHZ010000118.1:0-1182 GCF_040654415.1 Micromonospora sp. NPDC050695 | reverse complement strand
CCTTGACCGCGTCCAGGTTCGCCGGCACCCGGCTGGGCCGGCTGCTTCGACACCGAGATCCACACCTGCCCCTTGCGGGTGCCGACCGACGTCCCGGCCGTACCGGCGCGCATCGCGGCCGCCCACCGTGCCAGCGACGTTTCCACCCGCGACCGCAGCGCGGTGACGAACTCGGTCGGGTCGGTCGGCTGCGCAATCGCGGTGTAGTGCACGTCGCGGTGCAGGTCGAAGTCGACCGGCAGGTCCGTCTCCGGGTTGCGCCATGCACGGGCGCCCTCCACCCAGATCTCCCGCCGGCGGACCGCGTCCCGCAGGGCCTGCAACACGCACAGCTCGTACGGAATCCGCTCGACCCGGCCACGGTCGTCGATGACCGCCGGTCGCCAGTCGGCCTTGACCACCCCGTCCAGCGGCACCCGGTCGGCCCGGTCGTAGTGGGTGAGCCTGCCGTCGCGGTCCTTGTACCGATGCAGTAACTCCAGGGCGTCCATCACCGGCCGGTACGCCGTGTTGTTGCACCGGAACGTCAACGCGTCCAGCAGCTTCGGCAGCATCGTGCGGTAGTGGTGCGAGTACGAGCTGGCCAGCACCGTACGCACCCGCTGGCGTCGCCGCGACTCGGTAGCCTTCGCCTCGGCCACCAGATCCTTCAGCGTCTGTTCCCCGACCGCCGGGTACACCACGTCGCGGACGATCCCGTCCGGGTGTGCCACCGACACCCCGGCCAGCCGGTACAGCACGTTGTCCTTGTCCGCGACCCGGCGGAACTCCGCGATCTGCTCCCGCTCGACCCGCCGCTCCGCCCGCGTGTTGATCACCCGCACCAGGTCGATGAACAACTCGACCAGCGAGTCGGTGACCTCGGTCTGCCGGCACCAGCACAACACCGCCAGCAGCGTCAGAGACACCTCCGGCGGGTGGTCACGGCGCAGCGTCGACGGGTACTCCGCCGCCGCCCGCGCCCTCCACCGGGCGACCCGCTTCTCCGCGACGTCAGCGAACAGCCCGGCCGGAAGCCCGATCGCCCGGACCCGGCGTAGCTTCACGATCTCGCCCAGCAGGGTCTCCAGGCCCAACTTTCCCGGGTCCGCCTTCAACTCGTTGAAGAAACTCACCCCGCCAACGCCGTCGGCGTCCGCCTCGGCGTCCTGGCCGTCGCCGAGGACCGCCCACAACGCCGCC
>NZ_JBFAHZ010000117.1:0-3491 GCF_040654415.1 Micromonospora sp. NPDC050695 | reverse complement strand
CTGACAGCGTCCAGGAGCCCACGACGTTCACCCTCGGTGATCGGCGGTGACGGCGTCTCACCGCTGGGGGTTGTCACAGTCAGTACGGAGATCAGAGATGATGACATCTGCGGGTGGAGTCCTCGGTGTCGTGCAGTCCTAGTACGGCAGCCGCCGTTCGGGATCATGGCTGGAGTTCGAGGTTGAGGCGTCGGGTGTAGTGGGCTTGTCGGGCTCGGGCTTGATGGCGGCGGCGCCAGTCTGACCAGCGCAGACGGTGGGTGAGGTCGCGGATCGGTGTGAGGACGAGGGTGTTGATGAGCCGGCGGGTCTCGTTGACGGTCAGTTTGATCATTGTTGTGTCGGTGGGTTCGTCGGCGGCGTCGGCGGCGCAGATCGCCAGGACGGCGAGGGCGGCCAGGGCGAGGGTGGTGAAGCGGTGCCAGGAGTCCCAGCGGCGGACCTGGTGCTGGTCGAGGCCGACCTGGCCCTTGGCGGCCTGGAAGCCTTCCTCAACTGTCCAACGGGTGCCCGCGACTCGCACGAGTTGGGCCAGGGTGCCCGGGCGTGGGGTCCAGCAGCGGTAGAAGGCCAGTTCACCGGTGGTGGTGTTGCGGCGGATCAGCAGGCTGTGGTGGCCTCCGTCATCGGGGTCGGCGTCGGTGCAGACGTCGTCGAGCCAGGCCCAGTCGTAGAAACGCGGGCCCTTGGATCCGGCTCCCGCGCTGCGGCGTTGCCACGCCGAGGCTGGTAGCTCGGCGGCGACCCGGTCAGCGCGAACCCGGGTTTTGCCGCGGTCGAGGGGGATCAGGTGGCTGCGGGACACGGCCAGGACGTAGCCCAACTGGTGGTGGCGCAGGTGGGCGCGGAAGACGCTGCTGTTGCCATAGGCCTCGTCCGCGGCCGCCCACCCGGCCGGAACGCTGGCGTCGAGGGCTGCTGTGATCATGTCGGCGGCCAGCTCGGGCTTGGTGGCGAAGGCGACCTCGTCGGGGACCCCGGCGGCGTGGCATCGGTCCCGGTCATTGGTCCAGGACACCGGCAGGTAGATCCTGCGGTCGATCAGTGTGTGCCCGTGCCGGCTGGCGTAGCCGCAGAACACCCCGACCTGGGCGTTCTCGATCCTGCCGGCGGTGCCGGTGTACTGGCGTTGCACCCCGACCGTGTGCACGCCCTTCTTCACATCGCCGGTCTCGTCGACGACCAGCACCGCGTCCGGGTCACCGAACCGGGCCACGACCACCGACCGCACATCATCGCGGACCGCGTCGGCGTCCCACATCGCCCGAAACAACAACCGTTGCATCGCATCCGGGCGGGCGTGCCCGGCCTGCTCCGCCAACTGCCAACACGTCTTGACCTCGATATCAGCCAGCAGGCCGGTCACGAACGCCGCAGCCGCCCGCCGTGGCTCGACCCGCCCGAACCGTCCCGCGAACGCATCACACACACCGGCCAGGACCTGCCGCCACCGGGAAGGGTTTACGCTGTGGCACGCGGCCACCGCCAGATCTGAAAGTTTGTCCACAACATACAGACGATCACGCGGTGGCCGCACCTCGTCTAACCGGCCCCCACCAGCGACATCTCAAACGGCGGCTGCCGTACTAGGGAAACTCCATGATCACCCTGAGGGCTTCACCCGCTCCAACCGCCTCCACATAGGCCAATCACCCAGCATCATCCCAGCTCACCAGCTTACCGAACGAGAACGCAACAGCCCTGAGCTACTGGCCGAGGCCGCTTTGCAGCGCTCGGCTTCGATCTCACCGCACGGGCCGATAGAACAACCCAGGCATTCCGCGACTTTTCAAGGGTCCTGGATTCAAGCCCTGCACCCGATCGCGACGCTCTTCCTTCAGGCACCCGCCACTCCCGGGCTATTCCAAAGCCCTGGCGCACAACCAGATAATTGAGGCATCCCGCGATGACACCAGAACAGAAGAAAGCTTTTGAGAGAGTAAGCTCGAATCTGGCGCCGTATGTCATTCGACAATACCCCAAGCGGCTAGACCTCGAAAACCCAATATCTCAAGCATACCTGTACAGTCGAAACCAAGACGGCACTTTAAAGAGTGCGCGAGATGTTGGCGTCAAACATGCCAGTGAACTATTCCTGGAGCACGTAAATAGTATTCAGAGGGAAGGGGGGGTGTTCACCGAAATGGGTGAAGAGGGACTGGCGCGACCGGGAATCTCTGCGGACTTTCCTGAGATCGAATCTTTCCTCAATCGAAGCGATAGACGCAAGAGTCATGATACAAATTCGCATCCCTCGAGAGCTCTTAGGATAGTAATAGAGACAGAAGCAGTCCAGCTGGTGATATTTGCTGACAGCACCGAGCCGGCTACCCTGCGGGACCGGAGAGTGGAGCAAATCACTGATGCAGTGTCTCGCGTGACCAAAGCAGGCTTCTCGATCCCCTCGCCGCTAGAATTTTATCTCCCTAAGTACTCCAGAGGTATCCACCTTCCCTCTTTGAGAGTAGTCGACCCGTGGAACTCGTTTGCGGATTTTTACGCCCCAAACAAAATCATGCTTTCACCGCAACTTCTAAGTACATCACCCCCCAATGGCGCACCTGACTCGGTCGCACTGGAACTCGGTAGCCCATCCGCGGCGATCATTCATGAGATTGGCCACTGCCTGCACTTCGCGCACGCCCCGGAGCGCTTCGTCGACTTGTTTCACACCAAACTCTCCCCAAGGTACCAGCGAGCCGCTAGTGACATCAGCGGCTATGCTGCGAGAAATCCGCATGAATTTACGGCCGAAGTTTTTACCGCCGCAACACTCAAATGCACGATACGTCCAGAGCAGGGGGAGCTGTATCGAGCACTCGGTGGTCCTCTCCCTGCCCGCTCGGCGCCCCAAAGGACAGTCGATCGAGCACTTTTGGCAGAGCTCAATAAATCACACTTCAATAACCAGAGAACGCTGGCCGCGGCTGCCGCAATGCGGACCACTGCCGAAATGAGTCGAAACGTCACCCCTCTCGCATCGCTAAGCTGGACGGGACACGTCCCTGAAGCGGATCGCACTAATTCGCGTAAATTTCA
Source organism: Micromonospora sp. NPDC050695 (assembly GCF_040654415.1). NCBI lineage: Bacteria > Bacillati > Actinomycetota > Actinomycetes > Micromonosporales > Micromonosporaceae > Micromonospora > Micromonospora sp. NPDC050695. Next base: position 452 of record NZ_JBFAHZ010000117.1, on the reverse strand, counting down.
GTAGAGGAACTGTATGGGTCTTTTTTTCCTGCTTTCGTGGGTCGCCAAGTTTGCTTTGGGATAGGTCTATTGAGGAGAAAGTGCAGGCATGAAAAAGGATTTTGTGGATGTCAAATCCCACAGCGCGCTAAGCGAGCCCGAGAGCTTTTTCCAACCTCGCGTCTGTGCTGGTCAGCGGCCTGCTGGCGACTGAACACGCCGGTCCGAAACCAAGTCTCGACCAGCAGATCTCCAGCCGCGGTTACGGTGGCTCGGACGCCCCGCCGGACTCGGTCAGCGGCGCTGACGGCCAGGTTGGAAAAGGGAGCACCGCCATCCCGCCGGAGCCCTTCGGTCTTTGGCTTCCGCCGGGTCTGGCAGGGCTATTGCGTTCTGGGGTAACTGCTGGTCACAGCGGTTATGAGGTCGTGTGAGCGACGGTCGGCGCGGCGGTTGGCGCGGGCGATGTTGGG
>NZ_JBFAHZ010000116.1:0-3559 GCF_040654415.1 Micromonospora sp. NPDC050695 | reverse complement strand
CAACAACGCTGCGCGGGGCCAATCCGTCTCCTACGACACCTAAACACCAAGATCAAATATTTGCGGTGCTGGGACAGCTACCCAAGCGCGGGGCCGGCTATGTCCGACCACGTCGGGTGTGTGACGTCCTGGCGCTGAGATCCTGCACGACTACCGCCAGCGCCGCCCGGGCATTGACCGATGCCGCTTCTGCCACCGCCAATCTCCACAAGATCACTCCTGCGGGCTGCCCACCGACCGACCCCAAGGCAACGCCTTCACCTAGTCACGAGACCTCTTGGGTCAACGTAACGGTGTGTTCAAGATCACAAGCAGGTTGTAGTCAAAGATGTAAGCAAATATTTTGGATCATGAATGGCCGATCCGGCCGCCCGGCGCGATCACGTCGTGTCAACGCGTGCTGCACGGGACGGCCGCTTGCATGGGGAAACGGGGATCTTCGATGGCTGGCGTTGTAAACGAAGTGGAATTCGAGGCATTCGTCCAGGCGTCCCGGGCCTGGCTCCGCCATGAGGCGTACTACATCTGCGGCGACTGGCACGTGGCCGACGACCTCGTGCAGGTGGCGCTCTGCAAGTTGTACCAGCGCTGGGATCGACTGAGCCGGCGAGCAGCACTGGGTGCGTATGCCCGGCGTGTCATCCTCCGAAGCTACCTGAGCGAGCGCCGTCGGTTGCGTTGGCGCTGCGAGGTCGTAGCGCTCGCGACGGTGGACATCGTCTCGTCAGAGGACCCGCAGAGCGCCGTTGACGACCGTCAAATGCTACTGAAGGCACTGCGGCGGCTGGGTCCGCGTCAACGCTCCGTTGTCATGTTGCGCTTCCTGGATGATCTCAGTGTCGAGCAAACGGCGCGAGCACTTGGGTGTGCTCCGGCGACGGTGACGAGCCAGACTGCGCGAGCTCTCAGTGCGCTGCGTCGCGCTCTAAGTTCTTGACCAATGTCGTGCAGCATTCGCCTCCGCTAGAGGCGTGTATGTAGCAAGGCGCTTCGGCGACTCCATAGGGGAGGCATCAGTCAATGAGTATCCGTCGGGCACTCGCCACAGCTAGCGCAGCGCTGTTGGTCGGGTCGATGTCCATCGCGGGAACGGCGCATGCCACGTCTGACGTCGGCGAGGAGGTCTGGAGTCCACGTCAGATCTCCACCGAACGTCTGTACGATGGGTCGGCCTTGCGTCATCGCTACGCGGATGGAAACTCCGTAATTACTGTCGTCGCACCCGCTGACGCGCAGGTGGCCTTCAGTGGTTCCATGAGGTCGACAACGATGGCAGACGGCCGCCGCAGCTATGACCGTGCCATCTCGGTGACGAAGCGGCGGACTCTCAACCGGCTCCATACTGCAACCGCCTACGGGGCGGCGGGTCGTAGCGTCTACTCCGACGCACTCGCGGCCGGGATGAGCCAGTCTCGAGCCCAGCTATACGCAACCTCGCAGGGCAAGGCTGCCCTGGACACCCCACCGATCACTGATTCCTGGTGTGCGTATAGCGAGGATGTTGAGCCGGATCCGAAGTTCGAATGGTCAGGGTGCGGCTTGTACTACGAGGTGCAATTCGCAGGTGACACCGCCTACGCCGCGCACAGCGGAACGGCGCATGGCTGGGGCACTGGAGTTCTTGGCGGCGGCAAGGAGCTCCAGAAGGGATATATATCGACCGAGCACACTAACTGGAATCCCTCCCCCGCGGCCTTCGATATCGTCGAAGCGTCTCCCTCATCTAGCACGAATGGCCCCAGCACTTGCACCAACTTCAACATTGGTCTTTCCCAGTTTGTCGAGCTTGGATTTAGTGTTCCGCTGTGCAGCGACGGCTGGGATGTGACGTGGAATCGAACCTTCCACAAGGTGGAATGGCATGGCGACAGCACTGGTGGCTCGTCGGACAGTAGGTCGGCTGGTGGCGCTCACACCCTGCGATCCGCCCCCATCGATGGCTCTAGTTGGTCGACTTCATTCCGTATCGGGTGGACTTACGCCTGCTTCGGGTGCTGATGGACTGAGGCTGGTCCTGCGGCGGCCCTGGCCGCCGCAGGACCTGTGAAATGGCTTGCTTGATGGCGTGAGATGCGATTGGTCGTAAGCAGCTCTTCCGGGGGCGATCGAAGATTGCAGAGCGAATGAATGACTGCAGCTTTCGGCGCCTTCCGCCACGTTTCGCGGATGCTCAATGAAGCTGCCTTCTGGGGCGTCAGATCATGGTCTGGGGTTAAGACGCCCACTAGCTTGCAATGCCCGATATACTTCGGTCATGCGCTCTCGCGTCATCCTGACCGTCGCGGCCGGACTCCTTTCGGTCTCAGCATGTGGGACTGCGGAGCCTTCTGTCCCCATCGAAACATCTCTTCCCTCGGACGAGCATCCCTCCGTAGTCTTAGACGCCTCGGTGCCCGACTGGGAGACCACTGCCTGGCTGGACGAAGGTGTCTTCTGTGTTCGCTCTGCTCGCACACGGTCAGGGGGCAGAGGCGACGCGGCGAACAAATTCGTCTCTTGCAATCCGGCCCCCCCGGCGCTCCTTCTCGGCGACGGTCCGCCGATACTGCCCGCCAAGCCGGTGCCCTACGTCGCGCCCCTAGACCCCCAGCAACAGAAGGTCATCTTGGTTGGGGTCGTACGTGGCAACGTCGCCAGTGTCGCCGTAACTATGTTCGGGACGACTGTCACGGCAGCCGTTCACCCGCTGCCAGCGGTTGAAGGTGGCCAAGTCGGTGCGTACGCTGTTTGGTTACCCAGGAGCGGTCCTGCGCATAACGGGATGAGCAGCTCCGACATCACTGCCGTTATTGGCTATGATGCATCCGGCCAGGTTGTAGTCCAGCTGAATGATGCGTAGATCGCGTTGTCGAGCAACGCCCGCAGCACTCCAACCACTCGGAGATCAGGGCCAGCTCAACCCGACGCTGGCTCGCGCATGACTGCCAGGATCTTCAGCGTGCAGGCATCGACATTCCGGAGATCGATGCCATGGTTGTACCGAGACGTACTCCGCCCAGCAGTGAGCAAAGTCTTGGTGCCTGATGGACACGCGGCCGGGTCGCGCGAAGACAAGATCGTGGATGGGTTGACCGACGTCATGGTCATCACAGCCGCAGTGGCGCTGGTCGCTTCAGTCGTCGGCGTGTTCTTGATCCGGCCGAATGACCTGCACGAAAGCGCGTTGTAGGCATCCCTGCTGAGCTCACTACAGAGGCGGGACGACCCCGAAAGGTGCGGTGGCCGGGAAGGCGCACCCGGCTGCCGTATCTGTCCGTGACGGCCTTTGGGGCAGTACCACTGTTACCCCGGATGCCCGCCCTGGAAGCCGCCACCGGACTGGACGACTGGCGGCCAGTTGCACTCGGGTCCGCAGAAGTGGCGCGGACGGTGCCGCCATCGCCTTCTGCCGCCGCTCCCGGGAGGAGCGGCGTTCCGGCGGATGCGGTCATCAGCGCGCTCGTCGAGGCGCGGGCGCGCAGCTCACCTCCGCTATTCAGAGTAGATAGCGGGTATCGAGGGTGATCAAGGAAAGGTGCACCCGACCTGCAAGGATGTGGTTGTCTACGCCATGTCCTTT
>NZ_JBFAHZ010000115.1:0-3565 GCF_040654415.1 Micromonospora sp. NPDC050695 | reverse complement strand
CAAGAGGGTGTCCAGGTCTTGCGTCACAACATGATCATGGACGCCCTCTCTTCATGCCCAGACATCGACCCCTGACTTCGGAACTACTCGTCTAGGGTTACGGCCGTGACCGCCAACCCGTTGCGCGCGGTGCCCGTCGACGTGGCCGCCCGGCAGCCCGAGCTGGACTACTACGTGGTCCTTCCTCGACGCGCGGGCGCTGCGCCGACCGGCCAACCGGAGGGGATCCTCGTCGAGGAGTTCAGCCGCGCGCACGACTTCTCCACCACGGGCCTGAACAGCGCGGGTTGGACACGAGAGGCCGGCTGGTGGAGTTCCGCCGCGCTGAGCCGCAGCGTTCGCACCGACCCGGACACCCTGGCGAGGGTGGTTCCCAGCTCCCGCCACGAGGCCGAGGTCATCTGCCGCATGCTCGGTGGCGGAGACCTGCCGGCCGAATCGGTGCTGCGCACGTACTTCCGGGAGCACCTGGATCTCGCGTCCGCCCCGCCGCTGCGGCTCGGCCCCGCGCAGCCACCGGACGGGTTCCACGAGCGGCGCGTGTACCGCGTTCTGTTCGCCCGACAGCTCGGGGCAGACCAGGTGGCGAGCCTCAGGATGCTCTGGCGCGCGACGGACGTCGGCACCGGGTCGCTCGCCAGCGGGCAACTGGACGAGGGCGGGGACCGATTCACCTGGGATGTGCGCCCGGTCGGTCACGGCCGGGCCTGGTGCCTCGACGTGACCGTCCTGATGAGGTCCAGCGCGGCGCAGGCCGTGGTGAGTTCGACCCTGTCCGACCTGACGAACATCCTGCGGCAGCACGGCTTGGTCCCCGTGACGACCGAACGGTTCGCCTGAGGGCGTCCCCCGCTCAGGACAACAACAGCGCGCCGTCCCAGCTCAGCACCGGGCCGCCCGGGCTCGTACCGCCCAACGCGAGCGCGACCCCCGCCGCGCCATCGAGCAGACCAGCCCAGTCCGCGGGGACCGTTCGCACGGCGAACATGCTCTCCGGCTCGGCGAACGCGTGCAGGTGCTCGCGGAGCCGCGCGGTGAACGGTTCAGCGGCGCGACGGTCTCCGGCGCGGCCCGACATCCGGAGCAGGTACCGGGTCAGTGAATCGGCGGCCCGATCCGCGCGGCGGTCCGGAAGATCCCGACCGTGTGCCACCTTCGCGAACGTCGCGTCCAACGACCGACTCGCGAGCCCGACCGCCTCCGCGAACGGTGCGGCCACCGGATCGGCAACCACGTTCCGCACGTCCACCGGCGCCGCGCGGGTGCCTCGGGCGGCACTGCGGGGCAGCGCCGCCGCCCTGAGCACGAACTGCTCCGTGCAGGTGAAGACGACGTCCATGCGACTCCTGACGGTGGGGCCGGCCGGCCGGACGGCGATTGCCTTCCGTCCGGCCGGGACATCAGCAGATGGCGCAGGTCGTGATCGTCCGGTCGATCGTCGGGTAGGCGACGATGCCGTTCTCCACCGCCGTCTCGATCTCGGCTTCCTCGATCTCGATGTCGAACAGGTCGTCCAGCTTCTCCACCGGCATGATGGGGCTCCCTAACCTCAGGGCGGATCGGTCGTTCCGCCGTTCACCAGATGGTTGGGGAACACACGGATGGTTAGCGGAACAGCAATTCAGTCGGCGGGCGAAGTGCCGCCGCCCGGTCGACGGCCGTCAGGCCGCGCGGATGAGCACCCGGCGCTGCCACCAGGGGCCGGCGGCGGCCAGCAGGACACCGATGAACAGTCCGCCCCAGAGCAGGACGTGCGGGACGCCCAGGGCGCCGGCGAGCGCGGTGCCGCCGATGAGGAGGGCCAGGATCAGCGCCGACCACATCAGGGCCGACGTGTCTGGCTGAATGCGGGGGCGCACCGGTCGGCGGAGCAGGGCACCACCCCACCGGGTGTTACTCGCCATGGCGACGAGCAGCAGCAGGATGGCGATGGTGGTGCCGTAGGTGCGTGTGAATTCCGGATACCGATCGGCGAGAACTCCGAGCGCCGCGATGAGAACCCCGGTCACGATCCAGGCCCACCACGGCCAACCGGCCGCAGCCGCGGTCTGGCCTCGCCGCCGGTGGACGTCCCGCAAGGCCCCTTCTGCCTCTTCGGGCGTGGGCGTGGTGTTCATGAGACAGCTCCTTCACGCGACGGAAAGTACTTGCTCGCATGGAAAGTTAGCACGCGACTCCCGGACCGGCAACCACGCCCACGGGCCCCCAGTGCAGAAAATAATCGGCTTTCAGTTCCCCGTCCGGGGCAACGCCAAACGGGCCTTTTCCAATTCGTTGTCGATTAGCGGGAGCCCGCACCGAATCAAGTGGTAATCCAGTCCGCATACATTCACCGCACTAATCATCGATGGCACAGCGCACCGACCTCAGAGGAGCCTCAAGGTGGAAGAAGTGATCGCGTCCAAAATCTCTCGTCGCAGCCTCTTTGCGGCGGCCGGCGCCGGTGCCGCGCTGTCCGTGGTGACCGGCTGCACGGCGGAGAAGAGCGATGCGGCCCCGGCCGCGTCCAGCACGGCGATGCCGGCAGCCAACCGGGACGGCGCGGCGCTCGGCCTGAGGTTGCAGGGCATCCAGCACTTCGGGGTGACGGTCGACAATATGGAGCGAGCCTTCGAGTTCTACACCGAAGTGCTCGGCGGCACCGAGGTGATGCGCGACGGCGACTTCCAGGGCCAGGTTATCCACGACACGATCCTCACCGATCAGGAGATCATCGCGACCGAGCAGAGGATCGATCCGGCGAAGATCGGTGTGCCGGATCTGGCCAGCGGAAAGCAGCGACTCGACGTGCGGTTCGTCCAATTCGACAACGTGGTGATCGAGCTCCTGCAGTATCGCGACTCGAACCAGCCGCAGGGCACCGGCCGGAGTTTCGCGCCGCCACGCGACCGCATGAGCCCGGCCTACCCGCGCTCCATGCACATCTGCTTCCACATCCGCGACGACGTCGACTTCAACAAGTTCATCGCCGACCTCGAGGCGGAGAGCGCCCGGCGCGGAATGAGCCAGGTCAAGGCAAACCGGGTCATCACCGTACGCACCGAGCAGGCACGCCTCGCCGCACCGGCGACCGCCAACACCAACAAGATCCGCGAGGGCAAGTCAAACGGGTGGGCGCTGATCTACTGCAAGGGCCCGGAGGGTGAGCAGCTCGAGTTCGTCCAGGCACTCGACCCCGTCAAGCAGGTCTTCGCCGACGCGAAGGAACGGCACCTCGCCAAGATGAAGGGCTGACGGCCGGGCGGCCCCGGGCCGACTGGAGCGGCGAGAACGTCAAATTCTGCCCGGCGAAGTGCTACGCCAGCAGCGTTTGCTATCTGCCGCGTTGCTGTTGGTTCTGCGCTACCTGCTGTCGCGGTGCCGGCGGAGGTGCGGCATTCGAATCGGACGAGGGAGATGTTTGAGGGCCTGGAAGTGGCGGCCTAACGCTCGACGTCATGCCCGCTGCACGTCGGACCTCGTCATTGGCTGCCCAGTACGGCAGCCGCCATTAGCAGTCTGACCTGCTGGGATGTGGTGGGGGCGGCGTCCGACATGGACGCAGCCGCCCGTTGATCATGTGTTT
>NZ_JBFAHZ010000114.1:0-3574 GCF_040654415.1 Micromonospora sp. NPDC050695 | reverse complement strand
AACTGCTCTACCAAGGCCGATCCCCCAACTCCGGCGGAGACTACGGCCTCCTGCCCTACCGACCCGGCCTCCTCACCCTGCAACGCTGACACCACCACGACAGGGCGGGCCCGGCACACCACCGGGCCCGCCCTGTCGTCGCGTGCGGCGATACGTACCCCGGTCCGATCGCCCCGGGCCGCACCCCCCGTACCCGCTCTCAACGTCCTGGCACATATCTACCGAAAAGGTGACTAACCGCAAGGACTGGGTTGATCTCGAAACAATGGCGTAATTCGTCCGGGTCAGCGGTCACACCTAGAGAGGTTGATGCATGAAGGCCGTGGTATTCCATGCTGTGGGAGACATCCGCCTTGAGGATGTTCCGGAGCCGAGCCTGCAGGCTCCGACAGACGCGATCGTGCGGTTGACCGGGTCGGCCATCTGCGGAACGGACCTGCACTTTGTGCGCGGCACGTTCAGTGGGTTCGACGAGGGGTCGGTATCGACGCCCAGCACCCGCAGCAGGGGCCGGGCGTCCCCGGGAAGGACGATGCGGCTGCCATGGCCCAGGTTCGGAAGACGGCAACACCAGACGCCATCCGGAGCGGCGACCACTGGGTTGCCGGCGACAACCCCGCCCAGGTGTTGGAGTGCGCCGCGAAGGTGGGCACCATCGCGATCGTGGGTGTCTACCCTCCGACGATCACCTCCTACCCCATTGACACGGCGATCAACAAGAACCTCACCATCCGAATGGGCATCTGCAACCACCGTCGCTACGTGGCAGTTGATCTTCGATCACATCCTGGCCGGTCGGCTCGACCTCACGAAGATCGTCACGCAGGACGAGCCCATCACCGACGTCATCGAGGCGTACGAGGCCTTCGACCACCGCCGTAAGGGCTGGTTGAAGGTCGAGCTTCAGCCTCAGGGCTGACGTCCACTCCGCTGGTCCACGCAACGACCGCCATCGCACCTGTCGTAACTCACGGCAGGTGCGATGGCGGTCGGGCCTACCGCCGAGGGTGCGGGCGGGTGCAGCCGGCTCTGTCACTTCCACCGTGGGCCGTTGCGCACCAATCTCGCGCTGAGCAGGACGAGCCCGAGCAGGCCGACGAGCCACGCCGCCTCGACGAGCACGGGTCGTAGGCCCACCGCCTCGGGGAAGTACGACGTGCTCTGCAGCAGCGCGATGACGCAGCCGTTGGGGTGGATGTCGCTGATGGTCCGGTACGGCTGCGGGAGGAGGGCGGTCGCCACGGCACCACCCGATGCCGCGTTACCGATCGCGATGAAGATCAACCACGTCGGGACGACAGCCCATCGCCCGATGAGGATCACCATCAGCGTGCCGAAGAGGCTGGTGACGGCGATCTGGGCCGCCAGCGTGCCCCAGAGGGCGGGCAGGGGTACGGGCAACGCCCCGAGGATCGGGCCCACGGCGACGGCCAGCGCGAGACCGCCGACGACGGTGAGACCGGCGAGGATGGAGAGCCAGGTCCGCAGGGGTAGTCGGCCGACATTGATCCGCAGTTGCAGGGCGGTGAGAAAGCCGAGGAGGGTCGCGGCGATCATCGCGTAGAAGGCGGCCAGACCTGAGCGGTCGGTGTCGGGCAATGGCCGGACGTCGGTGACGACCAGTCTCCGCCCGCCCTGCTCGTCCAGCTTCAGAGCGGCGTTGCGCAGCATCTGCGCGAGGGAGTTGCCGGCGGCGCTGGCGACCAGCAGCCGGGAGTTGCCCGGCTCAGCGATCAGGGCCGCGTAGACCTGTTGCCGCTCGATGGCATGTTCGGCCGCTTCGGCGGTCGGGTAGCTGCGATATTCGAGCGCGTCACGCATGCTCGACTTCAGTTGCTGCGCGATCGCCCCGTCGCTCGTCTCGCCACCCACGAGCGCCGCGGGAATGCGGTCCGGCGGCGGGCGGTCCAACGCCAGGGTGTACGAGGCCACGAAGGTCACGGCCAGCACGATCCCGACGGCGACGACGGTCAGTACGGTGCGAATCTCGCCGGGTTTGTGCTCCCCGTCAGCCGTGTTCTTCGTCAAGAGTCCTCCATTGTTGCCGCAGGTGCCGACGCGGGGCGGGAGCCCGATCCGGCTCCCGCCCCGGTTCGCTAGCTGTTTCCCGCCGGCACGGCGAGGTCCGGGAACGGGGTCCAGCCGTCCTGCGCGATGGTGGCCCGGACGGTCTGCACCGTCTCGGCCAGGCGTGGTGGCAGATCCCGCTGAGCCTGCCGAAAGTGGTCCGACTGCAAATGTGCCTGCATCGCCGCCTCATCCCGGTAGGACTCGATGAGGATGTACTCGTTCGGGTCGTCGACGCTGCGCGACCAGTCGAACCACAGACACCCGGCCTCGGCGCGGGTCGCGCGGGTGAGGGCGGCTACCGTCTCCGGCCACTGCTCCGCGTCCTCGGGCCGTACCCGGAACCTCGCGGTGATGATCAGCATGCTCTCCCCTTATCGTGCTCGCGCGGCGAACAGGTCGATCACCTTCGGGTTGAAGGCGGGAATGTCGTCGGGCTTCCGGCTGGTCACCAGGTTGTCGTCGACGACGACCTCCTGGTCGACCCACGTCGCGCCGGCGTTGACCAGGTCGGTACGCAGCGACGGCCAGGACGTCATCGTCCGGCCACGCGCGACGTCGGCCTCGGCCAGCAGCCAGAGGGCATGGCAGATCGCGGCGACCGGCTTGCCCGCGTCGAAGAAGTCCCGCACGAACTGGACGGCCGTCGGGTCCATCCGCATCGTGTCCGGATTGCCAACGCCACCGGGCAGGACCAGCGCCGCGTAGTCCGCCGCCGAGACCTCACTGACCTGCTTGTCCACCGGGAAGGTGTCGGCCTTGTCGTAGTGGGTGAAGAGCTGGATCGTGCCGCTCTTGTTGGAGATCAGCTCCAGGTCCGCGCCGGCCGCCTTGAGCGCCTTCCACGGCTCGACCAGCTCGGGCGTCTCCACCATGTCCGTGGCGAGCACCGCGACCCTGACTCCGCTCAATACCTTGTCCGTCATTTCCCGGGCTGCGGAGATCGAACTCCCGGTACGCGCTGAGCGCGTCCGTCACCGGCTCGTGCTGCGTCACCACCGTCGCCGGGTCGATGCGGCCCGACTCGACCGTCGCCAGCAGCTTCGGGATGTAGCGGGGGTGGTTTCCGTTGCCGGCCTGGACGGTGAGGTTGCGGGCCAACACGGTGCCGATCGGGAAGTACCGGTCGTTGGCCGGATAGACGCCCACGACTCCGAGGGTGCCCATCTTGGCCAGGCTCTCGACCGCCCAGGTCTGGGCCTGGCTGGGGGCGTCCCCCGGCTTCCACCGGCCGTCGGTCACGTCCTGGTTGGCGTCGGGGGAGATGTCCCGCTGCTCGTCGCGGCGCTGCTGTGCGGCGTCGTGCGCACCCCCGGAGGCGGGCCCCGGCTTGGCGCTCTCCGCGTCCACCCCGACGGCGTCCACCGCGCAGTCGGCGCCGATGCCGCGGGTCAACTCCATGACGGCCTGCACCAATGCCACGTAGCTTAAGTTGATCATGTTGTGTGGGGTCGAAGACGGTAGATGTGAACGGTGGCTGGGTCTGGGTGGCGGATGCTGGCCGGCT
>NZ_JBFAHZ010000113.1:0-3754 GCF_040654415.1 Micromonospora sp. NPDC050695 | reverse complement strand
ACCAGAAGCCCACCCGGGACAACCTCACCAAAGCCGCATGACCCTCACACAGCGTCACCAGCAACCAGAACAGGACTTGCGACCTGCTGCACTAGGTGGGCGGGGCCGGCTGGTGGGCGGTGCGGCGATGGCCGAGTGCCGTGTCCCATGCCGCGACCCCGGCCAGCACGAGGGTCGCCGCGATGGAGGTCACCGGTGGCAGCTTCCGCGACGGGCGACCTTCGCGCGTGCAAGGGGCCACGATGACCGGGAGCGGTCGATGGATCCCGGCCCGCCACGGTCGACACACAGCAAAGGCAGGGAGATGTCACTCCCTGCCACTTCTAACGTATATCGCACCGGGGGGCTTGCCGCAAGACCCGGGGTGTGCCGCAGAATCGGCGGCCGTACCAGCACCGATCAGGCACATGGGGGGCACGACGTGGGTGTGTTGTCGATGCACGGGGGCCGCGGCGACCTCGAACCGCTGGTGGATCTCCGGGAGGTTGACGAGACGCACATCGCGGTCGTCGGCGGCAAGGCCGCGCAGCTGGGCGGGCTGTCGCGGATCGAGGGCATCCGCGTGCCGGCGGGGTTCGTCGTGACGACGGCCGCCTTCCGGCGGATCATGGCGCAGGCGCCGTCGATCGACGAGCGTCTCGATCGGTTGTCGCGCCTGAACCCGGATGACCGGGAGGCGATCCGCACGCTCAGCGCGCAGGTCCGCATGGCCATCGAGGAGACCGCCATCCCGGTCGATCTGGCGGCGGCGATCACCCGCGCGCTCGTCCGGTTCGGCGAGCAGAACGCCTACGCCGTGCGGTCCAGCGCGACGGCGGAGGACATGCCGACGGCCTCCTTCGCGGGCCAGCAGGACACGTACCTCAACGTCGTGGGACCGGCGGCGGTCCTGGAGCACGTCAGCCGGTGCTGGGCGTCGCTGTTCACCGAGCGGGCGGTGACGTACCGCCTGCGCAACGGCTTCGACCACCGCACGGTCCACATGGCTGTCGTCGTACAGAAGATGGTTTTTCCGGATTCGGCCGGCGTCCTGTTCACGGCCGACCCGGTGACGGGCAACCGGAAGGTGGCCAGGGTGGACGCCGTCTTCGGGCTCGGCGAGGCCCTGGTCTCCGGTCTGGTGAACCCGGACGTCTTCGCGATGCGCGACGGCGAGGTCATCGCCAGGGCGGTCGCCGCCCCGGAGCAGCCGGCGCTGACGGATGAGCAGGTCGTGCGGCTCGTGCGGGTGGGACGGCGGATCGAGGCGCATGTCGGCCGCCCGCAGGACATCGAGTGGTGCCTGGTCGACGACGACTTCCAGATCGTGCAGAGCCGACCGATCACCACGCTGTTCCCCATCCCGGCGGCCGACGACGGGGAGAACCACGTCTACCTCTCCGTCGGTCACCAGCAGATGATGACCGACGCGATGAAGCCGCTGGGGCTCTCCATGTGGCAGCTGACGGCCATGGCGCCGATGCTCGAGGCGGGCGGGAGGCTGTTCGTCGACTCCACCCGGCTCCTGGCATCACCCGCGAGCCGCGCCGGCTTCCTGGACCTGGTCGGACGCTCGGATCCGCTGATCAGGGACGCGCTGGAGACCGTCCTGGACCGTCGCGACTTCGTTCCGACGCTCCCGGACGGTGGTGGTCCCGCCGGTCCGACGGTCGGCGGCGCGTCCGCCCCGATCGAGGCCGATCCGGCCATCGTCGCCGAGCTGATCGAGCGCAGCCAGGAGTCCCTCGAGGCCCTGCGGCGCGACATCGCGACGGTGACCGGACCGGCGCTGTTCGACTTCCTGCTGGAGGCTTTCCAGGAGCACAAGCGGATCCTCCGTGACCCGTTGAGCATCAGGGCGATCATGGCGGGGATGGAGTCCACCTGGTGGCTCAACGACCGGCTGTGGGAGTGGCTGGGCGCGCGGAACGCGGCCGACACCCTCACGCTGTCCGCCCCCGGCAACATCACGTCGGAGATGGGCCTCGCGCTGCTCGACGTCGCGGACGTGATCCGCCCGCATCCGGAGGTGGTGGCGTACCTGCAGGGCGTGGTGGACGACGGTTTCCTGGACGAGCTGCCGAAGCTCCCCGGCGGGACCGCGGCGCGCGACGCCATCGAGAGCTACCTCGACCGGTACGGCATGCGCTGCGTCGGCGAGATCGACATCACGAGGCCCCGCTGGAGTGAACGCCCCAGCACGCTCGTGCCCGTCCTCCTCGACAACATCAAGCTCTTCGAGCCGGGCGCCGCCGAGCGGCGCTTCGCGCAGGGACGGCAGGACGCGCAGAACAAGGCACGGGAGGTGCTGACGCGCCTGCGGGCGCTGCCGGACGGGGAGCGGAAGGCCGCCGAGACGACGCGCATGATCGAGCAGGTCCGGACCTTCATCGGCTACCGGGAGTACCCGAAGTACGGCATCATCAGCCGCTACTTCGTCTACAAGCAGGCCCTCCTCGCGGAGGCCGAACGCCTCGTACGGGCCGACGTGCTCGCCGACGCCGACGACGTCTTCTACCTCACGTTCGGCGAGTTCCACGAGGTCGTGCGCACACACCAGGTGGATGCCGACCTGATCCGGCGGCGCAAGGACGCGTTCCGGTCGTACCAGGCGCTCACGCCACCTCGGGTGCTGACCTCCGATGGGGAGGCCCTCAACGGAGCGTACCGCCGCGACGACGTGCCGGCCGGCGCCCTGATCGGCCTGCCGGTGTCGGCCGGGACCGTGGAGGGGCGCGCCCGCGTCATCCTGGACATGGCCCAGGCCGATCTCGAACCGGGTGACATCCTCGTCACGGCCCACACGGATCCGAGCTGGACGCCCCTCTTCGTCGCCGTCGCCGGCCTGGTGACGGAGGTCGGAGGATTGATGACGCACGGCGCGGTGATCGCACGGGAGTACGGCCTGCCGGCCGTGGTCAGCGTCGTCGACGCCACCCGGCTGATTCGCGACGGGCAGCGGATCCGCGTGCACGGCGGCGACGGGTACGTCGAGATTCTGTCCTGATTGCGGCCGTGCCGGGCGGACGGCCGCCGGGCCGGTCAGCGGTGACGCCTTGGACGCCTCGGTGGCGAACCGTCGCAGGGCGGCACCCACCGTGCTGTCGCCGCCGGTGGCGGCCAGCGTGGTCAGGTCTCGCCCGAACACGGTCAGGATCTCCTCTGTCGACGACTCCCCGGACACCGCGGCCTTCACCATGTCCGCCGCCATCGCGTCGCCGACCTTTCACCGACTCGCAGAGCTGCGTGTCGCTCGTGGCCCCAGGCGTGCCTGTGGAAGCAGGCGTCGGGGGTCCGGCGGTCGTCGCCGCATCGACGGTTGACAGCTACTGGAGACTCTGCACTGCCGAGGCCGTCGAGGATCAGCCCGAGCCCTGGGTCCGCCCACCCAGGCCGAGGGCCGATCAGGGCACGCAGCCGGGCCCGAGTGCCGTGAACCGCTCAGGCCCATCTATGCGTTTGATGCATGACGGCAGCGTGTCCCAAAGACAGGAAGCACCTGATGTTCCCGAATCAACAGCAGATCGATCGACAGTACACCGAAAATCTGCACAAGCTCTGCAAAATCATTTTTGCTGCGACAAAGGATTGCGTGCCCGTGGGCGCGGGGAATCAGAAGGCTGACCTGGCGGCGTCGCGAGGCCGCAGCGCCTGGCAGGTTCAGACAGTCGAAGCATTTATCTCTACGAGTTCGGCGAAAATCTCGGAGGGCTTCTTCCAATTGTGGATCTTACGGGGTCGGTCGTTGATTTCGGAAGCTACCATCGCTAAGTAC
>NZ_JBFAHZ010000112.1:0-4001 GCF_040654415.1 Micromonospora sp. NPDC050695 | reverse complement strand
TCGTCTACGACATCCACATCGGCACCATCACACCCGGACCCTGACCGCACCCGTCACCCATCAACCCCCGACGGACTTCCGGCTCGGACCACTAACCCCTGCGGCTTCGCCCCGTGGAACTGGACGGCGCCGAACCGCTGTCCCGCCGCATCGCGCTTCGGCGAGCGAGCGTGGGTTGGGCTGCAGGGGTATTCCGACCAGGGGTGCCCGCAGATGTCGACGATGTGAGGGAGGCAGCAGAGGCAATCGCCGCCATGTGGTCGACCCCGCCTGGTGTAACTCGTCCTGCGGCTGCTCGGCCACCACTTCCCTGACGCGCGACCGCGGCGACGCCGGGGGCTTGGAGCAACGTCAGATCGGAGTATCGATGCTCGCGCCGGCTATGCGCGAGGAAATCGCGGGCGGGTCCCCCGGTGAGGTTCTCGACCCGCCTCGGCCTGTCTCCATCGAGAGTATGCGCGAGGAAATCGCGGGCAGGTCCCCCGGTGAGGTTCTCGACCCGCCTCGGCCTGTCTCCATCGAGAGTATGCACGAGGAAATCGCGGGTAGGTCTCCCGGTGAGGTTCTCGACCCGCCTCGGCATGTCTCCATCGAGAGTATGCGCGAGGAAATCGCGGGCGGATCTCCCGGTGAGGTTCTCGACTCTTTCAGGCATGAGCGATTTCTCCTCCGACAATCGTGAACGAACCATGCGAGGCCACCTGGCCGCGCCACCATCCGTGCCGGGCCAGCCAGGACGACTGCGGCAGCCGACATGGCAGGAACGGCTCCCGCCCTCTTAAGTTCACGGCAGGGGTACCGCCGGTTCCTGACCTCGGTGGCGACGGCGTGGGTGGGTTCGTGCGCCGGGCCTGAGCAGGCGTATCCGCGACGCGCGGGTACGGTGACATCGTGCTCTCGGCCGTGCGGGGTCTGTCCCGCTACCACACCGAGGAGTCGCTGCGCGCGTACCTGCTGCAACGCGCACACCGCACCGACGGCGGCTGCCTGGTCATCCACGGCTACGGCTCCCGCCGCGGGGTCCACCAGAAGGTCGCCGGCCGGGCCTGGGCGCACATCGCCGCGTACGTGGTCCTGGTCGGCGGGTACGACCCCGCCCTCGACGTCGACCACACCTGCGGCGCCGCGGACTGCATCGAGCCGACACATCTGCGTCAGGTCAGCCGCTCCGAGACCCGCCGCGGCCGCACCCAACGCGCGCAGTGCCGCAACGGCCACGACCGCGAACTCGACGAGAGCACCGGCCGCTACCGCCGGGTCTGCCGGGCGTGCAACCGGGAGGCGCAGCGCCGGTGGCGTGAGCGCGAGGCCGCCGAGGTGGCCCAGGCACGTGCCGCGTACGGCCGCTCGTAGTCGTCAGCCCCGCGGCCGCCACTCGTCGGACAGGACGGCGAAGACAAGCTGGTCCGCCCACTCTCCGTCATACCGGTAGCTCCGCACATGGTGGGCCTCCCGACGCATCCCGATCCGGGCCATCAGACGGGCTGACGCCTCGTTGCGGGCATGACACCGACCGAAGACCCGGTGCAGCCCGGCCTCGTCGAACCCCCAGTCCACCAGCGCCGTGACCGCCTCCGTGGCCAACCCACGACCGCCGTGGTCGGGGTGGAAGACGTACCCGAGTTCCGCCGTGCGGTCACGCTCGCCGCGCCACACCAGCTCGACGGTCCCGATCACCCCCGTGTCGCCGACCACGGCCACCGTCAGGCAGTCGCCCTCCGCGCGCCACGCGTCCTCACCCGCCATGGCGCGCACCGACGCCCGCGACTGCTCCCGGGTACGCGGCTCGGCCCCGAGCATCCAGCGGACGACGTCGCGTCGGCTCTGATACGCGTACACGTCGTCGAGGTCGTCCATCGTGACCGGGCGCAGCGTGAGCCGCTCGGTGCGGATCGGGTAGCTCGGCTGCACCATCAGGCGATCGTAGAGAACCGGACCGACTGGTGCCGAGAATTCAGTGCCGCAGCAGGGCCGTCATCGGGATCGGCTCCATGTGCCCGGTGGGCGGCGCGCCGCGGTGCAGCTGAAGTCCGATGTCGACCACCACGGAACGCTCCAGGGTGGCGACCCGCGTCATCGGTATCCAACGCGCCAGGTCGGTCGTGTCGTCCGTCTCGGGTCGAAGCTCACCGCCCGCGATCCGGGCCCGATAGAACACGGCCAGCATGTGCAGCTCGACGACGTCGCTGTCGGTGCGCTCGACGTGCCGCGTTCGCGAGTTCACCCCGAGCAGATGCTCGACCCGCGCCTCGTACCCCGTCTCCTCGGCCACCTCCCGCACGACGGCGTCGAACGGATCCTCGGCGTGCTCGACCCCTCCACCGGGCAGCGTCCAATGTCGCCGCGCCCCGTCGGGCGAGACCCAGCGGGCGAGCAGCAGATGCTCATCTCGCAGGCACACCGCGTACGCGGCGACCCGGAGCCGTTGCGTGATCACATCGCTCTCCTGATCCTCTGGGTGCCCGCGCACCTGGTCGTCCGTGCTGGCATCGGCCGGACTACCCTCGCGGACATGTCCGACTCCCGCCTGCTGCGCATCGGCACCCGCAACTCTCCAATGGCCCTCGCCCAGGTCGAGCGGGTCCGCGCGATGCTCGCCGACCGGCACCCCGACGTCACCGTGGACGTGCTGTCGATGTCGACCAGCGGGGACCGGTGGCACGGTGACCTGGCCGCGCTGGGCGGCAAGGGGGCGTTCACCAAGGAGGTCGACGCCGCCCTGATCGCCGGGGACGTGGACATGGTGGTGCACTGCGTCAAGGACATCCCCGGGGACCGACCGGCACCGGCTGGCACGGTGATGGCCGCCTACCTGGCCCGCGACGATGTCCGGGACTGCCTCGTGCACCCGGGCGGGCTGCGGATCGACCAACTGCCCGCCGGCACCCGGATCGGCACCTCCGCCGTCCGGCGGGTCGCGCAACTGGCCCTGCACTGGCCGACTCTGGTGCCGGTGTCCATCCGGGGCAACGCGAACAGCAGGCTCGCGAAGCTCGACGCCGGTGACACCTACGACGCGCTGCTGCTCGCGGTCTCCGGGCTGGAGCGGATCGGGCAGGACGCCCGGATCACGCACCCGATCGACGTCGACACGATGGTCCCGGCCGTCGGCTCCGGGACCCTCGTCCTGCAATGCCGGGACGACGACCTCAGCACCCGTGACCTGGCAGCCAGCTGGTGGAGGGTGTACCCGGCACCGTGCGGATCATGGAGCGTGGACGCCTGCTTGAACAGGTACTCGGCGCGCGGGTAGGAGAGTCGGCCCCGGCCAGTCTCCGGACAGATGTCACCCAAGGCCGGCGCACGGCGCCCGGCTGCTGCGGCTCGGCGGTCGGCGAGGAACACCGGCCCGGCGGTGCGCCCGGCCAGCAGCCGGGGCAGGAGCCGTGCGGTCGGTGTCTCCCAGTGCACGTAGGCGCGGTCGCCGCCCTTCTCGGTAACCAGAGCGCGGCGGAACTCCACGTCGAGGTAGGGCACGTCCAGGCCGAGAATCTCCTCGGCGCGGGCGCAGGTCTCGTAGAGCATCCGCCACAGCACCCGCTCGCGCAGCGGGTTGCGGTCGTCGATGAACAGCCGCTCCAGGCGGGCACGCGGGATGGCCTTGTCCCGGGTCCGGGTGACCTTGCGGCGCTCCAGCCGCCGGCCGGGGTCGATGGTCAGCCAGTCCTGACGGCGGCAGTAGGCGGTGAACGAGGTCAGCGCGGACAGGTGCTTGTTCCAGGTGTTCGCGGCCCGCTCGTCCCAACGGGCCATCGTCTGCTCGTAGAGCTCCGGGGTGAGCGCCGCGACCGGCACCTGATCCCCGGCAGTCTCGCGCAGCCGGCGCAGGGTCTCGGTGTAGGTGGCGCGGGTCCCGGGGCCATCGCGGACCTGCGGGACGCCGTCACCACGGCGAGGGCGACTCGGCCAGTCGCAGCTGCGTCGGCGTGTCGACGCAGCTGCGGGCATGCTGGGTCGCCGTCCACTCGGCGATCACAGCGTCCAACACGTCGGCGTCGGTA
>NZ_JBFAHZ010000111.1:0-4002 GCF_040654415.1 Micromonospora sp. NPDC050695 | reverse complement strand
CCGTCAACTCATCCAACGAGCCCGCACGCTCTACCGCTGGGACACCCGACCCACCACCCGCCGACTCAAGTAACGCCTATTGCCGGTCGCTCTAAGGATCGTCCCCAGGTTGAACAGCCGTGCCAGCTCAGCTGGTGTCTCTCGGGTTGGTTTCTCCCACAGGTCGTGCGCGACGATCAGCCACGCCACCAACGCGCCCAACCCGAGCAGCATGATCACGGTGAGCCGGAGTCCGCCGAGCGCATCGCCCATCTGCCAGATGGTGTCCGTGGTGAGTGCGAACGCGGCCGTGCCGAACGCGCCGACCAGCAGCTTGGACAGGCCCAGCAGAGCACGCCCGGGCGGTTGGCGCGGACCATGCCAGCCAACAGCCGTACCCGGCCGATCAGCCCGGAGGCGACGTAGCGTCGCTCGCCGGCGTCAGCCTCGCCGATCATTCGGTGGACGGCGGGAACCTGGCGTGCCGTCTCGGCCGGTGCCGAGCCGGCCGGCGGCACCCGCTGGTCGGGAGCGTCGCTCAGAAGCCGACTCACCAGATCCGGAACGGCCAAGCGGGCCGCTCGCAGCTGATGCAGTCCCAGCGCGGGCAGGGACACGACCGCGGCTCGGCGTCGGGCGGAGGTCTGCGCGACCAGCGGCACCCGCTCGGCGTGCAGTGGCAGGTCGGTCAGGCAGATGGCGACGTCCCACTCGTCGTCGGCGCGCCGTCGAGCAACGTCGTCGAGTAGGGCCTCAACGCCGCCGTCGCGGCGCGGCGCCACCTTCCCCAGCCTTCCCGGATGGTCCACCGCACGTCGGCGCTCACCCGCTCGGTGAGCCCGCTGGCCAACTCGGCGGTGAGCCGCGTGGCCACCCGGGCGGGCTGGTCCGGCGGAGTTGCCACCAGCCCGACGACGATCTCCGGGCGTTGCTGTTCGCTGGCGGTCATCGGTGCTCCTCACCGCTAACCGGGCTCGGCCGATGGCGAGAACCGGGGGCATCATGCGGCGTCAGCGGCAGCTCCCGATCCGACTGACGTGGCGGTAGAGCCGTGCCGCCGAGAGGAGCACACCGGCCGGCCCGTACAGCGCCACCGCGACGCTCTCGCCGATCCGGGCACCCCACGAAGCCTAGAAGACCACCCCGATGGGTGCAGCGGATTCAGCGGAAGGAGCACGAGGGTCACGGGCTGACCGAGCGGGTTCGCCCCGGAGCGCGTCATCGTCAGGCTGCGCCGGCAACTCCCCGTACGGGCGACGAACTGACCCTCGCGGCGATGTTCCTCCTCAGATAACTCGCGGTATCCCGCACGCCAAGGGTCAGGCGCGGACATCCCGCGCCTGACCCTTGGCGTTCACTGCAATGCCACCGCGGCCTACGCCTGCACTGCCGGCGTCCAGGAGAAGATGGCGTTGTTCGTCGTCGCGCACGTGTAGAGGATCAGGTCGGATCCGTTAGACGTCGTGCTGCCCTGCACGTTGAGGCACTTCGCGGGGTTCAGCCGACTCTTGAACTGGTAGAAGTCGAACCCGCCGATTTTCCGCACGAACTGCGGGTACCACTGGTCGTTCAGCGTCCCGCTGCCACCACAGTTGTACTGGACGATTTTCGTACTGTTGACGTCCGTGCTGCCCTTGATGTTCGCGCACATTCCCGTCTTGCCGTTGATGATGCGCTGGTAGCCACCGGAGGTGGGCCGGAATATCCACCGCTGGTGTAGCGGCGTGACACCGCCGTCCCAGGTTGCACAGGTGTAGACCTGGACCTGCGCGCTGAGCGCGGTCGAACCGCCCTGGACTTCGAGACACTTGTCGACAGCGCTGGCGGGAAAGACCTCCCACGGCCCGTTGTCCGCGGCGTACGCAGCGGACGGTGCGACCATTCCGCCGGCGGCAATCCCGACCAGCGCGGTGAAGACAGCGGCGAATGTCCGCAGCCTCATACTCGTTCCCCCCAATTCATCGGACAAACAACGGGCACGACCCTACTCAAGACAACCAAGCATGTACATCTCTGACTGTTTGGCCGGGTTGCGGCTTGCTCGGGTGCCTGCGCCTGATGCGGTCGAGCGGCAAACAGCTAGCCCTCGCCAGTGACCCGCTGGGGTGACCTCTCCGGCGGATCCGAAGGCAGCGTTGGCGTGCCCGCAGAGGCTGTCCTACCGCTGCGTCGACCGACCGGGCGTCACACCCGGCTCAGACCGAGCGCCTCATCCACGCGGTCCAGCACCGTCACGTCGTCGTGGCCGACGCCGCGTAGCAGGTCGATCGCGGCCGCCCGGATCTGCCCGACAATCATGGTGACCGGCAGCGGCGGGTCGGAGCGCAGCAGGCCCGCGGCGATCCGGACCGCCTTCAGGGCCGCCGCGTCGGCCGAGTGTGCGTGTCGGTCGGCGTCGGCGCCGCTGAGGTCGCGGGCCAGGGCCTCTCCGGCCGACCGTACGGCGGCGGTCAGCGCGCCGATCGCGGCGGCCAGCTCCGGCGGTGTGGCGGTGTGCCGGCGGGTCAGGGTCACGCCGGCCCGGGCCAGCACCCGGATGTTGCGGGCGGCGTAGTCGAGCTGCCGCAGCGTCGCCTCCACGTCGACGAGCTTGCCCAGGTGCCGGCGGCGCAGGCCCAGCCGCAGCGTCTCAGGCGGCGACCAGGTCGACGGCCTCACCACCGAGCAGGTTCAGGCCCTGCTCCGCCGCGAGGCCGGACGGGCATGACCAGCGTGGACCAGGAGACGATGCGGGTGGCCAACCGCTACGCCGCGACGGTCGCCAAGGCCGAGACCCTGCAGGGTCGGGCGCGGGCCTGCCGCGATGCCGCCGAGCAGTACCGGCGCGACGCCCGGGCTCGCCGAGAGCACCGTGAACCTACGGACGAGATACCTCGTTGTAAGAGATGCACAACCATCCACAAAGGAGGACGACTCCCACCCCGTCGGTTCGGACGCCCCGCTGACATCTTGGCCGCTTCGACCACAAGCACGAGGCGTCGATGACTGCAGGACCCTAGAATCATCGGCCCGTCGTGGAATACGGTACGGCGGGATTAAGTAGATCCATCAAATCCGAAGGGCATGGTTCAGGCCGAGCGAGGAGCACTGCAGAATCAATGGGTGCCCCCCCGGGCTATGGAACAGATGCCGGGCGGGTCCAGCAAGAACCAGAACGCAGTGATTACGCCTAACACGACGCGACACTCCCCGTCTAATTTCTGGAGCTGCCGCGGCATCGGTTGATTCCTCCGGGAATCAACCGATGTCGCGGCCCTAATAAGGAGAAGCCCCCATGGACAATCCCTCCGCTATGACATACACAACGATGTACGGACAATCGCAGTTGAATCAACTCAAGAAGCTGGAAGCGTATATCTTAGAGCACAAGGCTTGGCCTCCGGGTAGGGGTGGAGGTGATGGGGTGCTCTTGCTATACAAGTGGCTAAACTCTAGCTGCGAGAAAAAAGGTCTCGTAGATTACACAGGCCACGTTAAGCCGTTCCTTTCAAAATATAAAATTCACTCAATAGAGAAGGATGGGCGAATCTATTTCGGCCCCAATATACGTCGTGAAGGTGACACGGGATGCGGCATTACGGTCCCCTCCGAGGGGGCTTCAGAGTGGAGTCAGCCTTTGGCGCCCGCCCCAACCTCCAGATATCAAATTGCCAGCCTGGACCGCGAGAGCTATAAAAAAGCACTCGAAGGAGACGCTCTGCTGAGACAGTTTCTCGACAATAACAATCATAAACTTCCTTCGCGGTATTCAAAGAATGCGTCAGAGCGCGATCTTGGACACTTCGTGAGCGGCTCCCAAGACCCTAGGGGTAGCGCCCTTAGACGTCAGCTCTTTCTAAAGACCCTTGACGACTATGGCTATTCCTATGACGCGCCGCCTGGCGGCAGGGTAATATATTCCGAGAAAATGGATTCGGCTACGCGTCCGGCCGCTTCCACGGGTGAGCGAACACGGCGGCCGGCACGTGCCGCCGCGACTGCGTCCTTCACCGGTACGCCCCACTCATCTGCGGCATCTGTTCC
>NZ_JBFAHZ010000110.1:0-4396 GCF_040654415.1 Micromonospora sp. NPDC050695 | reverse complement strand
CTTCGACGTCATGCTGATGATCTCTCCTCAGAACCGTCCAGGAAGAGTATCCCCTGGTAGACGAGCTGTCTCACATCAGCGTGACAGGGAGGGGCGCGCCGCTGTGATCGCCTGCGGAAGCCCAGCAAAGTGCGTAAGTGCTGTTCAGTGCCGCTTCCCCATCGACCGCCGTGGCGGTCTCTTGCGACCCGCTGCGCCCGGCCCGGCGTCGGGCCGCACCCCACTCTGGACCGTCCTTATTGCCAATGCTTGGCAACTACGTAATGTTGGCATCAGTGGGCGGGTGCTCCGGCAACGCGATGATCTGCACCACCGCCGGGGTGCCCGCCCAACTCTGCGACGACGATGGTGTGAGGAGCTGCTGGTGGCCGTCTACTCTCTGCCCGACATGCCGTACGACTTCGGTGCGCTGGAGCCGGCGATGTCCGGCGAGATCCTGGAGCTGCACCACGGCAAGCACCACGCCGCGTACGTCGAGGGCAGCAACGACGCCCTGGAGCAGCTCGCCGAGGAGCGGGACAAGGGTGACTTCGCGTCGCTGGTCGGGTTGGAGAAGACGTTCGCGTTCAACCTGTCCGGGCACGTGCTGCACTCGATCTTCTGGAGCAACCTGTCCCCGGACGGCGGTGACCGCCCCGACGGTGAGCTGGCCGCCGCGATCGACGAGCACTTCGGCTCCTTCGACGGTTTCGCCGGCCAACTGTCGGCGGCGACCAAGGGCGTGCAGGGCTCCGGGTGGGGTGTCCTGGCCTGGGAGCCGCTGGGGCAGCGGCTGATCGTGGAGCAGGTCTACGACCACCACGGCAACGTCGGGCAGGGCTCGACGCCGCTGCTGGTGTTCGACGCGTGGGAGCACGCCTACTACCTGCAGTACCGCAACGTGCGCCCGGACTACGTCGACCGGCTGTGGAACCTCGTCGACTGGGCTGCTCGTCGCCACCACACCACTGCCCCCGCCCGGCTGAGGCGTGCCCACTTCCACGACGGCTGAGGAGCGGCCTGCGAGCGAGGTCAGCCTGCTGTCGAGGCGGAAACCTGCCATAGGGCGCTGACCGGCATGGCGCGGAGTCTTTCGCCGAACGGCAGCGTGGACGATCCGGTATAGAGGACGATGCCGGCGAGGAAGTCGTCGCCGAGGCGGTCGGCGAGTCGGCGTAGTCCGCGGAAGTCGTCGGGTCCGACGGTGGTGGCTGCTTTGACTTCGATCCCGACCACTTGACCAGCTCGGTTCTCGAGCACCGCGTCGACTTCGTACCTGCTCTGGTCGCGGTAGTGGGACAGGTCGACGGGCTGCTCGGACCAGGTGAGCTGGCGGGAGAGTTCGGACAGGACGAATGATTCGAGCAGCGGGCCGAACGGTGCTCCCGGCCGGAGTAGTGCCCGGGCGTCGGTCGCGGCCTCGCTGGCGGCGATGCCCGAGTCGACGAAGATCAGCTTTGGCGCGGCGGTGGCGCGGGTGCCGATGTTGCGGGACCAGCCGGGAATCCGTTTGATCAGGAAGATCTCTTCCAGCGCCTGGAGGTAGCGGGCGATCGTCGGCCGGCTCAGTCCGAGGGCGGATTCGAGGGAGTTGGCGGCGATGACGGTCGCGGACCTGGCCGCAAGCAGGCGTACCAGTTTGCGTAGCTCGCCCTTGTGCTGGATGTCGGACAGTTGCCGGACGTCGCGGTCGATGAGCGCCTGGACGTAGGCGTCGAGGAATCGTTGGCGGCGGCGTGGGTCGGTGCGGGTGGTGGCCTCGGGTAGGCCGCCGCGTACGATCCTGGCTGCGTAGTCGGCGCGGGTCACGTCCGACTCGTGTCGCAGGTCCGGGCCGAGCGTGAAGACGGCGTCGATGAATCCGTCCAGTGCTCCGTCGAGTTCGCCTTGGGATAATGGCCAGAGCTCAACCGTTTCCATCCGGCCAGGCAGCGCGTCCGGCGCAGCCACCATTCCGAACAGCCGAGACGATCCGGTGAGCAGGTACCGGCCAGGACGGGGATCCTCGTCGACGGCGGCCTTGATGGCCAACAGGAGCTCCGGAGCGCGCTGGATCTCGTCGATGACCAAGAGCTCGGAGGAGTCCACGAACCCGACTGGATCGGCGATCGCCGCCGCCCGGTCCTGAGCCCGATCAAGATCGCGGCGCTCGGCGAGACGATCGCCGGCGACGATGCGGACCAGCGTGCTCTTGCCTGTCTGGCGTGCTCCGCTGATCAGGACGACGCGGGTGTCGGCCAGCGCGGCGTCGACCTGCGCGGCGGCCCGACGTGGAATCAGGTGCGGTGTCGGCACGACATCATGATAGCCAGTAAGATTTCGATCTGCGAGGGCCTTCGCATTCGATTTGCGGTAAGGATGCGTTCGAAATGCGGCGGCTCGGTGTTCGATTTGCGCGGCCTCTGGGGCGTTCTTGCAAGGGTCTACGCCTCCGGTCGGGCCGTGCAGTTTGGCAAGGGTTTGGCCACCACCTAGGGCCGCCGGTCGCCGTAGGGCCGGTAGTCCGCCGGCGGCTGGGGTGACGTCCTGCGCCGGCTGAGGTTGGTCGCTCGTCTGGTCACACCCCAGAGCCGGCGGGACCAGCCATGGGGATCGCGATCGGATGCACTCATGTGCGGGTGAAGCCGAGTGCCCGGTATCCGGGCATGCGGCGGGGGAGTGAGGCGGCGAGGATGGGGGTGGCTGGGTCGTGGTAGTCGTGGACCTCGGCGAGGTCCTTGCCGGGTGCGGCGCGGATGACGCGGCCGGCGCATTGGACGAGTAGGCCGTCGTAGGAGATCGGGCCGGCGAGGAAGAGGGTGTCGAGGGCGGGGGCGTCGAAGCCTTCACCGATGAACGGTGTGGTGCCGATGACGAGTAGGCCGTCGCCGGTCTTGGCGCCGTCGAGCCGGTCGACGATGGTCCGCCGTTCGCGGGTGCTCATCGCGCCTTGGAGCACGAGCGCCTGGTGTCCGCGTGCGGCGAGCAGAGCGGTGAGTGCCCCGACCTGGGCGACCCGTCGGGTCAGGACGAGACAGTTGCGGCCGCGGGTCAGGGCTGCGGCGACATCGTCGGTGATCTGGGTGTTTCGGAGCTCGTCGAGGGCTAGTCGCCGGTGCACCTCGGCGAGCGCGCCGGGGGCGTCAAGGTCGACGTCGCCGGGCTGGAAGGTGGTCTCGTGGATGTGCAGCGCTCGCCGGGGTCCGACGTCGGCGTGCATCGCTGCCGCGAGGGTGCCTTGGTCGGCGAACAACGCCAGATTGTCCCGGGTCGGCGAAGTCATGGTGACCAGCCCTGGCGGCTCAACCGGCGCGGACAACTGCTCCGGCGCCGCAGACGTGTCCTGACCGCGCAACTCCAGCAGACGCGCCAGCCGGGCGTTCTCCGCCCGTAACCGCTCCACCTCCCGCCGAAGATCGACGAACTCGGCCACCGAACCCATGCCGACTATCCTCGCGCATCAGGCGCCGATCACCCCTACACCGGTCCGGTAGCATCCGCCGATGGCATCGAAGGGGAACGCCGCGCTGGAGGCGATGATCGGGGAAGCCACTGTCGACGCGTACGGCGACGACGAGCAGCTCGCCGGCTTGTTCAGCATGCTCGAGGAGCATCTGGCGGTGCCGTTCACCACCACCGTCCTCGGCGTCGAGGTCACCGTGCGGAAGTTCGACCTGACCGCGGACAGCATCGTCGCGCTCTGCGCCCGTGGCCGCCACCGGCAGAGGATCGATCTGCTCGACCTACCGCTACCCACCCCGCCACCGGACGGCGCCGGGTGGATCGATGCCTACCGCCACTGGGCCGGAAGGTAGGCCGGCAGTGAGTGAGTACCAGTACTACGAGTTTACCGCCGTCGACCGAGCCCTCACTGCCCGGGAGCGGGCCGAGCTGCGGTCGCTGTCGACTCGGGCTGACATCACCGCGACCAGCTTCGTGAACACCTACGAGTGGGGCGACTTCAAGGGTGACCCGCGTACGCTGATGGAGCGGTACTTCGACGCGCACCTGTACCTGGCGAACTGGGGCACCCGCCAGCTCATGCTGCGGCTACCGAACCACCTGCTCGACCCCGCAACCGTCGCCCAGTACTGCCAGGGTGACAGCGCCTGCGCCTGGACTGCCGGCGAGCACGTCATCATCGACCTCCACGACGGGGACGAGGACGGCGCCGACGAGTGGGACCTCGACGGCCACGGCCTGCTCGCCTCGATCATCCCGGTCCGGGCCGGCCTCGCCGCCGGTGACCTGCGCCTGCTCTACCTGGCCTGGCTGCGCTGCGTACAGTCCGCCGAGATCGCCGACGACGAGCCCGAACCGCCCGCCCCCGCCGGGCTGGGCACCCTCGACGCGGCCCTCACCGCCGTCGCCGAGTTTCTGCGCATCGACCCCGACCTGATCGCGGCCGCGGCCACCGGGTCGACGCCGGCCGCCTCCG
>NZ_JBFAHZ010000109.1:0-4557 GCF_040654415.1 Micromonospora sp. NPDC050695 | reverse complement strand
CGCCATGGCCGGCATCCTCCGTGACTCCGGACTTGCCCGCTCCTGCTTTCAGGCTGCTCGCATCCGCCGACGTTGGCCCCGAGTCGCTCAGAACCTCGGCCTGGTCCTCGTTGACCGCACCGCTACTACCGCCGCGTCCGGCAAGGCCCCGGTACCTAAGCCCAAGTACGTCGTACCCCGGATGCGAGTCCGAGCCGACTCCTACGGTGTCGTCTGCACTGCCCGCACCGTCGAAGGCGTCGGTCTTGAAGAGTTCCAGAAGACGTCCCGCCACCTGTCCGACGACTGGAAAGCCGTTCGCGTGGCTGTCACCCAGGTCAAGCCCGGCAAGATCCGCATCCGCGCCGTCCGGATCGATCCGCTCAGCTTCCCGAGCACCTACGACCCCGACCCGGCGACACTTCCCGTCCTGAAAAACCTTGACAGCCTCCAAGTGGGCATGGACGAGTACGCCGAAAACGTGAACCTTCGACTGTCCAACGTCGCCGGCATCTGCATTTGCGGCCTACCCGGCTCCGGCAAGACGAGCTTCATCAACAACATGCTCGTCCGGCTCGCCCCGCATCCCGCCGTGCAGTTTATCGGACTCGACGGCAAAACCGACGATCCGACCACTCAGGGTGACTATGCCGACGTGGCAGACCGCTTCACCCTCCTTGTCGGTGACGACCTGGAGCAAGCCAACAAGGTTCTCGCTGAACTGGTCGAATTCAGACGCGCCCGGAACGCCAGCATCCGAACGCTGCTCGGTCGTAAGAACTTCTGGCACGGTCAAGCCACCCCGGACTGGCCTCTCGTCATTGTGATCATCGACGAAGCCCACACGTACTTTGCCCAGGTCAAAGACGGTGGCGACAAGGCTCTCAAAGCCAAGAATGCCCTGGCGGCCCAGAACGTTCAGCACGTGGAAGACCTAATCAAAAAAGGTCGCTCGGTCGGCATCCTCACCATCCTGGCCACCCAGAAAGGCACCGGGGACGCCATCCCGACCCAGATCCGAGACGTGTGCTCCGTCAGCCTCGCGTTCGCCTGCCGCACCATCGACGCTGCTGTCGCTGCGCTCGGTGACGACATCCGTCAGTACCCCGAATCCAGCCCCGTAGCGCTGCAAGACCCGGTCTACGTCGGCGTGGCCACCATGGCCGTCCAGGGCCGTCCCGGCTTCACCCGAGTCCGCATGCCTTTCGTCCCCGACGACACGGCGGCTGCGGTCGCCACCCATCACCGAGGGCTCGTGCTCTCTCGCGGACAGCTCCCCGCCGCGTCCCTGCTCGCTATCGCCCAGGAGGACTGACCTATGCCGACCGACCACGTAGCCAAGGCCATTGAGGCACTACACCACCTCGGAGTCGACAACCGGGTAGATGCTCGTCGATTGCTCGGTAGCTACGCCGGTCGACACCATCTGACCTCGGCCGATGTCAAGCAGATCTTGGCGGCATTCCCGGCCGCGAAGCCCGGCGCGCCTGACGCTCGCTGATCAAGACGCCGGACATGGTGAAGGCCGTCGAGTTCGCTGCTCGACGGCCTTCCTGGTGAGTCCCACCGCCCACGACCAAGCAAGAGATGGGGAAGCTCGATGACCACGGTACGTCATGACTCGGACGTTGAGCCAGTCAACCAGCCGATCACACCGGGGATCTTGGTCGTCCCCGGGGTGCCGCGCGTGGGCGGGACGCAGGAGCGCGCGGCAGGCGGCCCGGGGTTGGCCGCCGGCCCCGGGGACGGCCCAGGGCTTGTTATATGTCCCAAAACTGCACGCGAGTTTCCGGGCACCACCTCTGACCAGGGACTTTGGCGACCGGCGTTCCCGTCCGCTGACCTGATCACGTGGGCGGCAGACGAGCTGCCAACGCGGGACAGCTGGGACGGCCACGAAGGCCCCCGACCCCGGATCATGATCGGACCCGGCTGCATCACGATCAGCCGCCCCGACCTCGCCCGGCACGAGCGCACCCGCGAACGTGAGGCGGCTCGGCGGCACCACGACGTGGACCGGCTCGCCGCCGACTTATTGGAATATGGAGAGTTCCCGGACGACTCCCGAGAGTCCACCAGGGAGATTACGGCCTGGTCCAGCAAGAGCCGGTCCAACTTCGTGCACGTCATGTGCGAACTCGACTACGCGCCGATGTTCAGCAGTGCGTACCGGCTCGCCGCGATGGTCACCCTGACCTATCCGGCAGACTGGCTCACCGTCGCCCCGCAAGGTAAGGCCGCTAAGGCTCATCTCCGCGCATTTCAGGTTCGGTACAAGCGAGCATGGGGAGAGGCATTGATCGCCGTGTGGAAGCTCGAATTTCAGCGGCGCGGCGCTCCGCACTTCCACCTGTTGGTCGTGCCCCCACACGGGAAGGCGGGTGAGCGCCGAACCGGCCGGCAACGCACCGCGGTTGGAGATGGACTCTCGTTCAAACAGTGGCTCTCGATCGTCTGGGCGGACATCGTGGCCCATCCCGATCCGGTCGAGCGGATGAAGCACGAAGCCGCAGGGACCGGCCTCGACTTCGCTGAGGGCTTGAAGGCCACCGACCCGAAGCGGGTCGCGGTCTACTTCCTCAAGCACGGCGGAGCCTCCGCCAAGGAGTACCAGCACATCGTTCCCGAGGCGTGGCAAGCTCCCGGCAAGGGGCCGGGCCGCTTCTGGGGCTACTGGGGCCTTGAGAGGGTCACAGCCGGCCGAGAAGTCGACCCGGCTACCGCCATCAAGGCCGTACGGCTCCTGAGGCGTTGGGCTGCCTCTCAGGGCGTCACACGACAGGTTTCCGTCGAGCGAATCGACACAACCACCGGACGGATTCGCCGGCGCAACGTCCGTCGACCCGTCCGCCGCATGAAGGGTGACGCAGGCTGGATCGCCGTCAACGACGGAGCCGCCTTCGGTACTCAGCTTGCCCGAGCACTGGCACTACCTGGTAGTGCGTCCTAGGAAGCCGCAGGATACCGAAAACCCTTACGCCACAACGGTTTTCACGACAGGGAGAGAGTCTGAGCCATCTCCGCCGTGAGTCCGCACAACGTGGAGCACAGGGGGGCCACCTTGTCAAGACGCAGCACTCAACGACTGAACGGTCTTGACAAGGTGGCCCCCCTGTGCTCGGCTCCGCCCGGACTCACGGTGGAGATGGCGACCCGCGCAACCACCCACTCACCGCAAGATCCGAACGGCACCCCGGCCATCTCTGTCGTAGATCCCCGCCGGAGGCATCAAGTTCTTGTGCGGCGAGACGTGGCTTCCTTCCAGACCTCCCGGGTGATCGGTCCGCCGTTCCGGTTCTGCACCGTCGAGACGGTGACTCCGCTCGCCTTCGCCACCTCGGTTGCGGTTGCCACCTCGTAATTCAGGGCCGATGCGGTCAACAGGTGTATGCCTCGACGGCTGATCTTCTCGATTTCGGACAGCTTGGCCAGCAATTCAAGGGTCCACGTAGCTTGATCATGTTTGGCATCATCACTGATCGTTGAAGCCTCGACTACAAGGTCCTTGAGCTTGGACACTTGCTCCGCTGTCCAGGAAGCCACGTTCTTCGGCACCGACTTGGACTGTCCCATGGTTTTCTCCTTGACGGTCGAGGCTCTAATGGTTAGAGTTGGCCACATCGATGCTCCAAATGTTAGAGCATAGACCTTGGGAGGAACAGCTCATGCTTCAGACGTTCATCGTGGACCAGGCCGCAACGTTCCAGGCTGTCGCCTTTCTGTCGGCCGAACCGAGGCTCGTGTTCGGCTCTCGGGACAAGCAGGAGATGACCAAGGATGGCGTCCCGAGGTGGGACGTCCAGGTGATCGCGGGCTTCCGGGACAACTTCG
This sequence comes from Micromonospora sp. NPDC050695, assembly GCF_040654415.1. Lineage (NCBI taxonomy): Bacteria > Bacillati > Actinomycetota > Actinomycetes > Micromonosporales > Micromonosporaceae > Micromonospora > Micromonospora sp. NPDC050695. Next base: position 747 of record NZ_JBFAHZ010000109.1, on the reverse strand, counting down.
GGAAGGTCAACAACGAGGTTGTCACGATCGGCTACGCGGGTCCGAAGAACCCGGCGGAGTCGATCGGCATGTACCAGCCGGTCCAGTTGGTCAACTTCACGGTTGGGGTGATGGAGAAGACCGCGAAGGACGACAAGAACAAGGTGATCGGGTTCCGGGTCTGGTACCGGTGCGACGAGGTTCGTCCGACCTCGGCTCCGGCTCCATCCGGGAAGTGATCTGACATGGCTCGCGAGCGGCGGGGCGCGCCAACGCCCCGCCGGACTCGCTGCAAAACCTGCCGTACACCGATCATGCCGGATCAGTGTGACAGCTCCGGCAACTGCCTTTCCTGCCAGCTTCAACCGACCCTTTTCGGGGAGTGATCATGCCTCGCTTCTGCACCACCTGGTGCGCCGGCTGCCGGTCCAACGTCCGTGACACCGACTGGAACCAGGACACGTACCTCTGCGGTGAGTGCACCCGCAACGTGCTTCACCTGATCCGCCTCTGGGCCGGTGGCAAGGTTCTCGACGCCTTCCCGATCGCCTCGGTCATCCGTACCAGCGTGGAGGTCTGACATGTTGCCTGAGCTCATCAACGCCGCTCCGTGGGCCGTTCCCTCGGCCAGTGCCCTCTACATCGCCAACCGGTTCGGCATCGGTCCACGACTCGCCATGGCCGGCATCCTCCGTGACTCCGGACTTGCCCGCTCCTGCTTTCAGGCTGCTCGCATCCGCCGACGTTGGCCCCGAGTCGCTCAGAACC
>NZ_JBFAHZ010000108.1:0-4810 GCF_040654415.1 Micromonospora sp. NPDC050695 | reverse complement strand
CACTGGCCCGGAATCACACCATCGACAACAACCTCCGATCCATCACACGGTGTATCCACTTGCGCCGCGCGACCTCGTGTCGCACGGAAACTGACAGGGGCTGGCCGTCACCTACCGGCCAGCCCTACCCCTTCCGAGCACGGCGACCCGCCGTCGACACCTCATGCCGCCGGCGACGCCACATCCGCTGAACACGGCTACGGCACGCCCTGGACCAGACAGCCAACCGGTGTCTCGGGCGGGACGCCGACCGGTCCGAGAACCAGAATTCCACCCCGGTTGGACGACGAAGGGCGACGTCCGTTGGAACTCGAGAACGAATGCGCCGATATAGTCGCCAGCAAGAGCTACCGGGTCCACCAGAACCCCACCAGGCAGGAGATCGCCGACGCCCGGCTTCGCACCGGCGACTCCGGCAACCCGAACAAAGACCCGGATTACCTGATCGAAGGTCACGTGTTCGACTGCTATTCGCCCACTCTCGGCAAGCCGGTACGGGGCGTCTGGAGCGAGGTCCGCGCCAAGGTCGACAAGGAGCAGACCCAACGCGTGGTGCTGAACCTGCACGACTGGCACGGAGACCTCGCGGCCCTGCGGACACAGTTCGACACCTGGCCCGTCGAGAGGCTGAAAGAACTCGTCGCGGTAACGCCGAGTGGCGCGATCGTGCAGATCGTCCGTCGAGACTGAGGAGAGGCGCAGAGATGGCTGTCGAGTTCAGGTTGACCCTGGCGGGTGACCTGCCCCTGGACCACGTGGCTGATCTCGTGGCAGCCGAACCCGCCGAGAAGCCTAGGCCGAGCGGCACCAACCCGCGGCTGTTCAGTGCTCGGCTCTACGACACCCGCGGGTACGCGCTGACCGTCTCCTCAGGGAGCCAGGGTTATTTCGATGCCGAGGCCGACGACGGTGCCCGCTGGGAGTGGGAGCCGGAGACGTACGTCGACATCGACTTCTCCATGCGGGCAGACGACCTGGTCGACAAGGGGATCCCGAACATGATGAAGGCCGTCGCACGTGTGTTGGCCGCCCGGCAGGAGGACGCGGCGCTGGTCCAGAACGGAAACTGGCTCCTGCTGACCCGCACCGCAGGCGAACTCCGCAGACATCGGCCTACCTGGTGGAGCCACTACGGCATAGACGACCTCATCACCCCATGAGCCAGCCGAGCGCGGGTGACCCGCTGACGAACGACGCGGCTTCGACCCGTCGTCCGTGCGCGACGTCGACGTCGTCTTCCTCGACAACCCGACGGACCTGGCCCGCGACAACGACGACCAGCCACCGCGTGGCTGATGGCGACCTGGCCGGATCCCCCGTGGGAGGCGGCGCCCAGCCGGGGGAGCGGACAGCCGCACATGATCTTCGATGATGTGCGCGGTGTGTGCTCTCCAGCGGATGCCAATTCGGGTGAATCGGTGCCAACGCGGGTCACCGCGGCCGACCACCGGTCGCAAACCGGGGTTCGTGTGCTCGGGGTGTGGTCCTGGGCTGGGACAACGGCGGTCCGGGGAACGTGGGTGAACGTCGGCCACTCCCTGCCACCCCAGGTGAACCCCCAGGTCGCTAGACTAGGCCCTCGCGCCCCCGTAGCTCAGGGGATAGAGCATCGGTTTCCTAAGACGACGCTCTATCTGTACCCGGAGGCTGACTACCTGCCGGTTCCTATTTTGTCTTCGTGTTAGTGGGTCGCAACGCGCGTTGCTGTGCTCGCTTGTCGAAGACCAGCGACGATAAGCGGGCTCGGGACTCATCTGCTCGGCAGGGTCGGACGGCGGTCTCCGGCCGCGATCACCTGGTTGAAGCGGCCCATGCGGGGCCGCTTCACCGTGGCGCGGCAGCAACCGGCGCGGGCTCTGCCGGGCCGGTCGGCAGCAGCACCATCGTGCGCAGTGGCGATAGAAAGATCGGAACCCAGGCGACGGCCATGCCGACGGTGCCGCACCAGAGCGCGGCGCGCAGCGACACGTGCTCTCCAACGAGACCGGCGAGCACCGAGCCGATCGGCAGTGCCCCGGAGAGCACGAAACGCATGGTGGCGTTCATCCGGCCCAGCATCCGGTCCGGGGTGATGGTCTGCCGGAAGCTGACCAGCAGTACGTTGTCGATCGACGCCTTCGCCATCATCAACAGGTAGGCCACGGCGGCGGCCCACAGCCAGACTCCCCGATCGGCGAAGGGCAGCAGCAGGTAGACGGGTGCCACGGTCGTCGCGGCGACGATGAGGGTCCGCCCGTAGCCGAAGCGCAGCGCGAGTCGCCGGGCGGCCATCGTGCCCAGGACCGCGCCCACCCCGCCCACGGCGAAGAAGACGCCGACCAGTCCCTCCGGCAACCGCAGTTCCCGGACGATCAGCAGCGGAACGATGACGACGATGACCGTGGAGGCCAGGTTCACCAGCGCACCTGATGCGGCGACGGCACGCAGGGCGGGCTGTCCGGCGACGTAACGCAGGCCCTCACCGATCTCCCGCCACAAATGCCGGGGCCCGTCGGGTACGGCAGGTGCCGGCTCCTGGCGGCGGATCAGGCACAGGCAGAGAAACGACCACAGGTAAGTGACCGCGTCGACGGCGATGGCCACCGGCGCGGTCAGTGCCTGCACGAGGGCGCCGCCGGCCCCTCGACCGACGATCCGGGAGACCGCCTCGGTGCCGGCGAGGCGGGCGTTACCGGCCACCAGGTGCTCGCGTCCCACGACCGTCGGCAGATAGCTCTGCGCCGCCACGTCCGAGAAGACCCGGCCCGCGCCAACCAGGAAGGCGACGACGAAGAGTTGGGTCATCGTGAGGATCCCCCACCACCACGCCAGCGGTACCCAGGCCAGCAGCAGGAACCGGACGAGGTCGGCGGCGAGCAGGACGGGCCGTCGGCGCATCCGGTCGACCCACACCCCGGCGGGCAGGCCGATCAGCAGGAACGCCGCCGTGGTGGCGGCGTTGAGCAGGCCCACCTGTTCCGGGCCGGCCTGCAGGGCCACGATCGCCGCCAGAGGGAAGGCGATGTAGCTGATCTCGCTGCCGAGCCGACTCACCGCCGTACTTGCGAAGAGCAGTTCGAAGTCTCGATTCGCCATGCCGAGAGCATGCTGCGACAGGACCGTCAGCTCGATAGATTTAGACCAGGCTAAATTCCAGGAGGGCGATGCTCACCATCGGGTTCTCGGCGTACGACCTCGCGGTGATGCGGTTCGCGTTCTCGCCGATGCAGGAGATCGTCGCCAGCGTCCGCGTGCTCAAGGATCCAGCGGCGCACGCCCTGCACGTTCCGTGGGTCAAACAGGTGGCACCCCGGGTGGCCGCGGCAGCGGGCGCCTTCGACCTACTGTTCGCCCTGGTGCCAGTGCCGAGCTGGTACATCCCCGACTTCGTCACACCACCCCCGACGACGCCGGTACCGGATCTGCAGACCGAGCTCGCAGATCTCCGCCGCACCGCACCGCAGCAGGTGCGCACGGACCTGGACCGGTTGACGACACTGCGGGACCCGGCGCGGCGGAACGCCCCCCCCCCGGGCGCGACGACGCGCGGGCGCGCAGGGACGATGCCGAACTGCACGCCTTGTGGACCGACCCCGCCACGGGGCTGGATCGCCTCGCCCGGCAAATGAACGACTACTGGCAACTGGCCGTCAGCGAGTACTGGCCCCGGCTGCGCAGCCTGCTGGAAGCCGACGTCGTCCACCGCGCCCGCCGCCTGGCCGACGGCGGTCCCACGAGCCTCTTCACCGACCTGGCGCCATCCGTGAGCTGGCACGACGACCGGCTCACCATCGTCCATCCACGCTTCGCCGGTCACCGCCAACTGGACGGCGAGGGCCTGCTGCTCGTCCCGTCGGCGTTCGTCTGGCCGACTGTCTTCTCCAGCACCATGCCGCCCTGGCAGCCGACGCTGACCTACCCCGCGCGCGGCGTGGCGACACTGTGGGGAAAGCAGACCACCGCGACCGCCCCAGCGCTGGAACGGGTGATCGGGCGCTCCCGCACCCGACTGTTGCTGGAACTGGACGCACCAGCCTCCACCACAGAGCTGGCCTACCGCACCGGACTGACACCGGGAGCCGTCTCGCAACACCTCGGCCTGCTGCGATCGGCCGGACTCGTAGGCGCGTCACGCAGCGGCCGGCTGGTGCTGTACTTCAGAACCGACGCGAGCGACAAGCTACTGACCGAAGTTCACGACTGACACCACCTCACCAGCGGATCACGCTCGGTGATCGACTGCGTACGGCACGCCAGGTCCGCTGGTCCACGTACGACGGTGCGGGTCGATCCGGGTTCTCCGAGGTCGCCCAAGGCGCACACGTTCGCGCAACCCGCTCCCGGTTGGTCCTTTTCACCCGACCTCCGTTCGCGGCGACCTAACGCTGTGTTTGAACCGGCCAGCGAGTTAAGTGTTGCTCCACCCCATCATTAAGCGGTGCTGACGGTCGGAGTCTTGCTGATCGAACTAATCGACGGTTAACGTTGACCCAGCGCCGATCGGGGCCGGTGAAAATCGCCCGGATCGGTGAGAGAAGCGAAACGGGGGAAGGATCTCGCTCTTGGACTCTGTGGAACCGCTGCGCCCTGCCGCGGAGCGGAACTCCTGATAGGTGCACCCATCCGAAATCCCTGCCCGCGTGGGTTGGAGGGGTTCGGAGCAGGGCGTTCGCAAGATCGAGCTTTGACCCTTTAATGGCCTTTGGGGTAGTCACGCCGGTTCAGGCCGGTACGTAGAAGAGCGCGGTCTTCTGGTGATCATTCAGGTGTCTAGGCCGGATGATCACAAGTGAAGGACCGCGCTCGTGGAAGCATCATCGTTGATTGGCGG
>NZ_JBFAHZ010000107.1:0-4830 GCF_040654415.1 Micromonospora sp. NPDC050695 | reverse complement strand
GTATTTGAGAAGCGCGGAAGGCTCGCCGGCGGGCCGGCACCGGCTGCAACCAGCCGCGGCTCAGGTTCGTCGGGCCGTTGCATTATCTACGCGGTGCCTTGTGAGCAGATCGGCGGGCCACTTGTCAGATGCGGTGGGACAGGACACCGGGTGCCGGACCACTTGAGATCCACCGATCTCCTTCATGCCTCCATAACTGTCATTATGATGCGCGCACCTTATGCCCGTTTCGTGGCGAGTATTTGTTGAATTAGAGTTACCGATAATCCAATAAATAGCTGATGCTGAAGCCGGTCCTGCGCCGCGCTGCGCTGCGTGTCGCCTCGCAGCTGAACTGGCGAGCGCCGCACAGGATGTGGCGAGTCCCTGGCGAGTTCTCAGTGAAGGTGGCGAGAGGTTGCCTTGACCTCAACCCGTCTTCAGCTACGAAGATCGTGTGTATGACTACGGAGGAGACGCTGCTAGCCGAACTTCAGGAACGTTCGTTCGGTGCGGCCGGTGCAGCAACGACATCGTCTTTCCCGGAGGAAAACCGGATGACAGGGGCACAACTGGCCCGGCTACTTCGTCCCGGCGCATACGGCGTGCTGGCCACTACGAGGGTTGATGGGCGTCCGCACGCCGCGCCAACGAGCTTGGTTCTGCAAGGGCCGGTCATCTGGTTTCCGACAGTCACCGGAGCGGTCCGCCTAGCTAATCTGGCCGCCCACCCGTGGGCGTCTCTGGTCGTCATGCAGGGTGGCGGTTCGGAACATGCGATGGTGATGGCGGAAGGACCGGCTGAGGTTTTGGATGCTGCGGCTGATGAGGTGACGGCTGCTGCTGCCCGATACGGTCGGGAACTGCCCTGGGCTTCGGCATGGATTCGGATGACGCCGCAAAAGATCTTCAGCTACGCCGCGGGCGCTGCACAGTTGTGACGCCTGCACGCGGATCAGTCGCGTTCCGCCATGCGGGCATGATTCCACGTTCGGCCACAACTGCGGCTCCTGACTTCTCCCTTGGAGCCGGGTGGCGAATTCTCATCGGAAGTGGCGAGGAATGATGTCCCGGTGCATCGAACGCGGCGTATCGGGCTGCCTGGCCTGGATGAGAACTTTGAGGCGATCTACCTGGATGACCAGGGCGTGGAGCAGCGCGTGCCGTGGGGCTGGCTGCCGGAGGTGGTCGATGTGCTGGACCGGCCGGTGAGGTCGTTCCCCTCGTATCGGGGTCAGCGCAACTTCCCGGGTTGGTACTGGTCCGCGACGGTGGGTCGCCAGGTCGGCTTCGAATCGTGGGTGGAACGCGATCACCTGGTGGCGTTGGACTTCGACCCGTCGGTGAGCGGGATCGTGTCGCAGCCGTTCTGGCTGCTCTGGCCTGGTGAGAGCAAGACCCGTCGGCACGCCCCGGATTTCCTGGTGCGCCTGGATGACGACGCGGTGTTGGTGCTGGACTCCCGGCCGCTGGAACTCATCGAGGAGGCGGACCGGGAGGCGTTCGGGGTCACCGATCGGGCATGCGCGCTACTGGGGTGGCGGTACGCGGTATGGGACCGGCTGGACCCGGTGCTGGTGGCGAACCAGCGGTGGCTGGCCGGCTACCGGCACCCGCGGTGCTTCGACGGGCAGGTGGCCGCCGTGCTGCTGGAGGCGTTCGCGCGGCCGCGCTCACTGATGGACGGCGCCGAGGTCGCCGGTGACCCGCTCAGGACCCTGCCGGTGCTCTACCACCTGCTCTGGCGGCGGGAGCTGATGACGGACCTGTCGCTGGTGCTGTCGCACCGCACGATCGTGCAGGTGGCGCCGACCATCGATCGTCTGGCGCTGGTTGGTGAGCGGGATGGCTGAGCGGCCGGGCGTGTTGCGGGTCAACGATCGGGTGGTCTTCGCCGGGACGACGCACACCGTGGTGGCGATCTCGGGTTCCGCGATCCGGCTGGTGTCGGCGGCCGGCGCGACGACCGTGGTGGCGTTGCCGTATCTGCTGGGCGCGGCGGACTTCGAGCTGGTCGGCGCGGCGCCGGCTCCTCGGGTGGACCCGCACGGGCTGCTGGAGGCGTTGCCGGCGCAGGTGGTGCAGGCTGCCCGGGACTGGGAGCGGCACCTGATCGAGGTCGAGACCGGCCTGATGTCGGACGCTCAGGGCGCGGTGCCGAGGCCCGAGTACGACCCGGCGGTGCATCCGATGGCGGTCCGGGAGGCGGCGAAGGCGGCGGAGTTGACGGCGGCCGGGACGAAGACGAGCGTCCGCACGGTCCAGCGGATGCGGCGCCGCTACCGCGAGCAGGGCCTTTGGGGTCTGGTCGACGCCCGGCACGCGCGCACGGCGAAGCCGACCGGCAACGTCGATGCCCGGGTGGTTGCGGCGGCCGCCGCGGTGATCGAGGCGCAGACCGGCACGTCGACGGGCACGAAGTCGCGGGCGCTGCGGCAGATCCGGCAGCTGTTGGACGACGAGCATGGCCCCGGCGTGGTCGAGATGCCGTCGCCGGCGACCTGTTACCGGCTGCTGGAGGCGTTGTCGGCTGGGCGGTACACCTTCGGGTCGGCGGTGACGCGCCGGCAGACGGCGAACAAGCCGGCCGGCGCCTACACCGCGACCACCGCGAACCGGCCGGGCGAGCAGGTCCAGTTGGACAGCACCCCGCTGGATGTCATGGCGGTGATGGACGATGGTGTCATCGGCCGAGCGGAACTCGTGCTCGCCATCGACATCGCCACCCGCACGATTTGCGCCGGAGTGTTGCGGCCGGTCGGTGCGAAGGCGGTCGACGCGGCGCTGCTGCTGGCCCGGGTCATGGTCCCGGAGCCGATGCGGCCTGGCTGGGACGCCGCGCTGGCGATGTCGGCGACCCGGATCCCGCACCAGCGGCTGGTCGCCATGGATGCCCGGATGGCTCTCGCCGCGGCGAAGCCGGTGATCGTTCCGGACACCGTCGTGATCGACCACGGCAAGGTGTTCCTGTCTGAGGTGTTCCTGCGCGCGGCCGACACGCTGGGCATCTCGGTGCAGCCAGCACATCAGCAGACGGCGACGGACAAGGCGATCGTCGAGCGCACCTTCGAGTCGATCAACACGCTGTTCTGCCAGCACGTGTCCGGCTACACCGGCCGTGACGTCACCCGCCGAGGGCGTGACGTCGCTGAGCGGGCCGTGTGGTCGCTGCCCGACCTGCAAGAACTGTTCGACGAGTGGGTGATCGCCGGGTGGCAGACTCGCCCGCATGACGGGTTGCGGCACCCGTTCAACCCGGCACAGGCGGCTTCCCCGAACGATGCCTACGCCGCGCTGGTCGCTGCCGCCGGCTACGTTCCGGTCGCGTTGACCGGCGAGGATTACATCGAACTGCTGCCGGCGGACTGGCGGGCCATCGGCGACGGCGGAATCCAGATCGACTACCGCACCTACAACTGCGGGGAGCTGCGGCCCTACGCCCGCAAGAACTCCGGCGTCACCAGCCGCGCCGGCCGGTGGGAGGTCCACTACGACCCCTACGACGTTTCGCGGATTTGGGTTCGCAACCATCATCACGGCGGTTGGATCACCGTCCCCTGGACCCATCACAGCGTGGTCGGGCAGCCGTTCGCCGATTTCACCTGGCGCGCCTCCCGCAAGATTGCCGCACAGCGGGGCCTGGACGACACCAACGAGATGGCCGTCTCGGTGATCCTGGCCGCGCTGCTACGTCGCGCCGAGGAAGGCCCTGGCAGCGGCCGGGCACTCGCGCGAAACCGCACAGCTCACGCGATGGGCAACCACCTGCCCCCGGAACTGACCACCGCCGCGTTCGCCGATCCACCGGAACCCGCGCCGCCGGCCGAACCACCGCAGCCGTTGCCCGCGCTCGACCCGGAATCCGCCGAGCAACCGCAGGTCCTGGTCGGCGAAGTGGTGCCGTTCGCGCTGTTCAACCCGTTCGCCGATGACCTGGAGGCTGGCCGATGAGCACGCTGTCCAGCGACGTCCGGCATCCGCTGGCCACCAAGCAGGGCTGGGCCTCATTCGTCGCCCAGATCAACCCGGAGCCACCGCGGCTGCTACCGGACGCGGACTGGCAGCAGCTGACCTCGTTCGAGCGGGACCTATACAACGAAGCCCGACAGGACTACCACTCCGCGTTGCTGCTGGTCGCCACCCCGGACATCAAGAAGGTCATCCACACCGGCACGAAACTGGTCATCAACAACCGGGGCAAGCAACTCGGCCGGCGCGGCCTGATCGTGTCCGGCGCCAGTGGCACTGGAAAATCCACCTCGATCACCCAGCTCGGCAAGAAGTTCCAGATCGAGCTGGAACGCCGCAGCCCGGGCGTCACAGACCGAATCCCGGTCGTCTATATCGTGGTCCCGCCCGATGCCACCCCGAAGATGCTTGCCACGGAGATGGCCATCTTCCTCGGCCTGCCTGTCGCAACCCGGGATAGCCCGCAGTCGGTCGCGCACAACGTCGCCACGGTGATGCGCCGGGTCGGCACCGGCATGGTCCTGGTCGACGAGATCCACCGCCTCGACCTCACCACCCGCCAAGGCAAGAATGCCTCCGACCAGCTCAAATACTTCTTCGACACGATCAGCGCCACCTTCGTCTACGCGGGCCTGGACCTCCACGAGAACGGCATGTTCTCCGGGGTCCGCGGCCGGCAGATCGCCGGCCGGTTCATCCCGGTCGACACCAGCCCGTTCACCTACCGCACCGAGCAGGACAAGACCGACTGGGCGAAGCTCGTCGCCGCGATGGAACACGCGTTACGGCCTCGTCGTAGCTTCCAGACCAAAAGCAACGCCAAGATGGGCCTTCGCGCGAACGGTTCGAGCCCGAGATCGTCATTCCGTGGGAGCATGGATA
>NZ_JBFAHZ010000106.1:0-5144 GCF_040654415.1 Micromonospora sp. NPDC050695 | reverse complement strand
GGGACCCATCCGGGTCCCGCCGCGACGGCGTGGTCCGGCCCGGCGTCAGGCGGTTTTCATACCCCGCGTCGCCAGCTCGCTGAGCGACGCGCTGCCGTTACCGCCGAGCGCGGCTCGCGCCACCGCCGGTTTGCGCAGCTCGAACACCTCGATGAGGATCGTCGGCGTCTCGGACCGGCGGCGGATCCCGTCGACCTCCTGCCGGTCAGGGTTGAACGGCAACGTCCGCCACTGGTTCGCGGTCTCCTGCCAGTCGGACGAGGTGGCCGCGACCAGGCCGTCGAGCATGCTCTCGTAGTTCTCCGGGCTGATCGGGCGACCCAGCCCGTACCGCTCACGCAGCGCGAGGATCTCGGCCGACGGATCTCCGGAGTAGCTGTCGTTGATGCCCAGCCACCAGTGGGCGAAGTAGCTGCCCTGGTAACCCTGGGCCAGGTAGCGCGACCCGTCGTGGTGCACCTCGACGACGAAGTTGTGCACCTGCGGGAACTGGCAGTCGAGCAGCAGGACGGTCGCGGGGCTGGCGGGCTTGACGAGTAACGCCTTCTTGAGCACGTCGCCGTTGCCGGCCCGGTAGGTCTCGCCCGACAGGCGGACGGGCTCGCCGCCCTTGTCGCGCAACTGCTCGCGGATCTGGAACGCCGCCATTCCGCAGTTCGCCCACCTGCGGCTCTCGTCGCGCAGGGCGATCTGCGGGTCGCCGGTCCGCCCCGTACTCGCCAACGCCACGTTGAGTTTCGTCAGGTCGTCGCCGCCGACAGGCTCGTCACGCTGCCGCTGGCTGTCGTCGGTGGCGAGGGCCTTGTCGTTGCGCGCGAAGCGGGTCGCGGCAGTGACGGCCTCGGCCCAGGTCCCGAAGCTTCGATGCGGCAGCAGGATGCTCGCCGACCAGTTCACCAACGCCCCGACGACCTCGAGCTTGAGGTCGCCGGGCAGGAGCGCCTTGATCCGGCTCACGATGTCGTCGGACGCCTTCTCGTCGGTCTCCAGGTTGGGAATTTGCCCGTTCGGTGGGTAGGTGTCCCGCTCCTCGGCGATGATCAGCATCCGAAACCTCCACTGTGTACGGCCGCCCGCACGGCGAGCCGTACTCCAGATTGAACCGTGGGTGAGGAAGCAGACACGCAACGTCGGTCTTCCGTCCCGGATCAAGTGTTGTCGCCAACCGGGTTGACACTGCCCCCCGTCAAAGGGTCACCGTCTTCGACCAGCGGCGCCGGGCAGCGAGTGGAGCCGTGACCATGCCCGCATCTCACGTTCGCGGAAACCCGCCCCGATAGGCTGACGGGCCTCTCACCCGTGACCGAGGGGACGTACATGGCCCGCCCCTACCGCCCCGGACCGAAGCAGTTCGTCTTCACCGCCGGCGACGGCACCACGCACCAGGTCTCGGTGGGCGACCCGCAGGAGGCCTACGTGGCGTTCTCCGCGTTCCTCCGGGGCCGAGAGTCCGACACCTACACGATCACGGACGAAGCGGCGCGGCAGAGTCTGGTGCTGATGCCCCGCCTGGGGGTGATCTCCCGGATCGAGGAGGCGGACCCGCCCCGGTCGGCACACCTGAGGGTCGATCGGGCCAACCGCTACCTGCCGGGCGCCATGCTGTTCTTCGAGAACGGCTATCGCGGCCTCGACCACCTCGGCCAGTGGTTCGCCGACCCAGCCGACCTCGACGGCTCACCGGAGACCCGCGGTGCCGCCCGCGCCGCCACCATCACGACGGAGGCGGCGGCGATCGAAGAGGTAGCCCGGATCTGGGCAGCCTCGGGCTACGTCGACCCCAGCGACCAGTACTACGTCTTCTTCGACTCGCACGACGTCGACGACGACCGCGCCGAACGCGCCACCCTGCTCCCGCTGATCGAACTCCTCGGCCTCGAACGGGTCGACGCCCCGGCCGACGCCGCCGGAGGCGAGGTCTGGGTGCGCACCGACCCCCGCCTCGCTGCCGAATGTGCCCGCTGGTCGTGAGCGTCAGCGGGTGAGCCCGACCAGCGTCGCCAGTCGCGCCACGCCGGCCGGCGCCGGCTGCGCGCAGGCACAATCGGCGATGAGAGTACGCGCCAGCGGCCGTCCCCGAACCTCAGCCGGCGCGACACTGTCCGCGTCGACCAACGCGCGCGCCGCCCCGCGCAGGTCACCGGCGTGCAGGTAGATCCGCGCGACATCGAGCAGGTAGGCACCCCGATACTCGGCCGGCAACCGCCGCCACGCCTCCCGCCGCACGATGCCCACATGCCGTGTCAGTGCGCCGTCGGTGTCACCCCGCTGTGCGGCGAGGAGCACCCGGGCCATCTCCACGACCACCGCCCCGAAGCTGGTGCAGTGCGTGTCGTCGTACCCCCGCAGGTCGGCGGCCCGGTCGATCAGCTCGGTGGCGCGGCGGTGCTCGCCGCAGCCGGCGGCGGCGAGAGCGGCCTGCACCAGCAGCGTCCCACCCACCGCCCACTCCCCCGCGCTCCCGCCCTCGCCCTCGCGCCCGCCCCGGTGATCATGAGGTTGACGGGCGATTTGATCTCCCCAGGGCCGGTCAACCTCATGATCACCGAGGCGGGACGGGGGTGGGAGGAGGCGGTTTGCGGCCTCCAGGGCCAGGGGGTTGCGGTTGGCGGCGCGGAGCGCCTGGGTTATCGAGATGGCTGCTGCTGCCGCGAGGACTCGGTTGTCTCCGGCGGTGGTCATCGCACGGTCGGCGGCCAGCCAGGCCAGGTCGGGTTCGCCGAGCTTCACCAGCAGCGACGAGGTGATCCGGTACGCCTGCACCAGCAGCTCCGCCGACTGCGCACCCTGGGCGGCGTCGAGCAGACCCGGCAGCAGGCACACCAACTGCCCGTAGTGCGCGTGCTGGTAGGTCAACCAGGCGTGCCCGACCTGCCGTCTCAGCTCGTCCGGGGCCTGGGTCGGGATCTGTCGCAGGTCGTAGCGGGCGAGAGCGGCCCGGATGTCGTCCACCCCGTCCGGTGTGCGAGCCGGGGTGCTGCGCGGCTGGCCGAGCAGCACGTCTGGATCGACGCGCAGGACGTGGGCCAGCTCCTGGATCACCGAGTACCGGTCCAGGGTGCGGGCACCCCGCTCGATCTTGTCGACCCAGCTCTTCGACCTGCGCAGCCGGTCGGCGAGCATCTGCTGCGTCATCTGCCGCCGCACCCGCCAGCTCGCCACGCGGCGGCCGATCGGAAGGTCATCGCTGGTCACGCCGCCACCGCCGGTCCGGGACCGCGCGGGTCGTGTCGTCCACGGGTACGCGGTCCGCCTCGGCCTGGGCCAGGAGGCGCTGTTTGGCGGCCTCCCGCTCGGCCGCCTCGGACTGTTTCCCTGCGTTCTCCGGAGCGTTGTCGTCCCGACCGCTCATCCCCGCCTCCTCCGTCAGAGGCCGGGGCGCTCACTGCCCCAGGCCACCGGGACGCACGTACGTCCCAAACCGGACACTAGGGCGGATTGGTAATGCGGCGATTACTGGCAGTTATGCGGCCAGGTTGATGCCGATGCGGCCGGCGAGCAGCCGCAGGTCGTCGGGGATGGCTCGGCGCTGGGCACGCTGGGCCAGGGTCACCACGGCATCGCGGGCGAGGGGGTTGATGGCGAACGGGATCGGTGCCGCCCGCTCGGCCTGCACGAACGCCGCCAGCGCGTCAACGTCTCTGCGACCCCCGTCGGCAAGGGCGCGGCCGAGGTCAAGCCAGTAGGACTGCTGGCGGATCGACGCCGCCAGCACCTGCGGACAGACCGTCCGAGAGAGCTCAATGACCCGGCCGGACTCGCCCTGCTCGGCGGCAATGGACATCTCCCAGAGCCCGACGTTGGTCGGCCCGAAGCCACAGCCGTTGAAGCCAGCTCCGTCGGCCGGATCGCCGAGCGTTGCCGCCTCGCGGGCTGCCTCGGCAAGGTGGTCGCGAGCGACGTCCAACCGACCGCTGACTGTCGACGTCAAGGCGGCCGAGAGATGAAGCTGTCCGAGCATCTGTCGCACCCGCTCGTCGGCTGCCTCGGCTTGCAGCTCGGTCAGTGACCGGTCGGCGGCGCGCGCCGCGACAGGTGCAGATTCGATCGGCAGGCTTTGTGCGTAGGCGAAGCGGGAGGCCGCGATCCATGCCGGGTCTTCGGTGCCTTCAGCGACCGATCCAGCGAGCCGGGCGGCGTTGAGGGCTAGATGGCGGTATCCGAGGTTCCGCAGGCAGGTGGCGGCTTGGTAGGCGACCTGGACGAGCACGGTGCCGCCTACTGCGGCCGCTTCGAGCAGCAGGCCCGGAAGCATGCGAGCCATGGACGGGTAGTTGCACGAAGTGCGGAGCTGCTCGGCGCGGGCGATCTCGGCGGTCAGACGTTCCCTTGTGCATGTCGGTGGACGACGCTCGCCGTCCTCGATCTCGATGAGGGCCGACCAGATCGCCGGCACACACTCGGCGGCGCTCTCACGGGCAGGATCGCCGGACTCTGTGCCCTGGCCGAGCAGGTCAGCCACCGTGACCTGGAGTGCGGCGGCGAGAGCGACCAGAGTGGAGCGACGGTCGATGGTCTTCCGACCCGACTCGATCTGCGACACGTAGGACTGGGTGACGCCTGCGAGCCCAGCGAGGACGGCCTGAGTCATTCCGCCCCGGCGCATCCGCCAGTACCGAATCCTGGCACCGATGGTGTCCGGCTTCTTCACCATGCCTTCACCCATTCCCGAGTAGAGGACCGGGACAGCGACCATGCCTGCACTGTCGCACCGTACACCCGCAGGGCGTCCAAGCGATGACGTTAAATGCGCGAGACACGTCGGTTCACCAGGGCTATTGCGTTCTGGGGTAACTGCTGGTCACAGCGGTTATGAGGTCGTGTGAGCGACGGTCGGCGCGTCGGTTGGCGCGGGCGATGTTGGGTTCGCCGTGGATGTGGTGCCAGCCGATTGCGGTGTTACGCAGGGTGGCCATGACGGCGGGTCCGGTGCCGGTGCGGGCCTGGTGAAGATCTTCACGGAACGTCACATCTCGCACGTTGTGGACCTGGTTTTCGATCAGCCATTCCGCTCTTGCCCATGTCTGCAGGTCAGCGGGTTGGGCGTCGGCGGCGGGTAGGGATGTGACCAGGTAGGCGGTCTCGCGGCTGGTCTTGCCGCCGGTGGTGCGGGTACGGGTGATCCGGACGGCTTGCTGGGCGTG
>NZ_JBFAHZ010000105.1:0-5146 GCF_040654415.1 Micromonospora sp. NPDC050695 | reverse complement strand
TTCGACGTCATGCTGATGATCTCTCCTCAGAACCGTCCAGGAAGAGTATCCCCTGGTAGACGAGCTGTCTCACATCAGCGTGACAGGGAGGGGCCTGGCGTCGATGCCGAGCCAGCCTGATCGTGAATCCGGCCCGGACCGCGACGACGACGGCTCCAAGAGCCACTATCAGGTAGCCGGCGGAGCGAAGCCATGAGTGGGCCCAGGCGTACTGGACCACCGCAAGGCCCGTGACGAGGAGCAGTGCCGAGCCGCCGAGGGTGCGTAGATAGTCCGCCGCGTCGGTGCGAATCGGGTGCGGCGGAACCGGCCGGGGAGGGATCGGCTTGGGCTGGAAGAACTTCCAGACCCGCTCCACCCGGTCGTTGGCCGTCTTGTCCCGCCGGGCGGTCGCGAACGTCTTCTGCCAGGTCCAGTCCTGGTGCGGGCCGGCCAAGAAGACCTCAAGGTGGTTGAGGATGCTTTCCTGCAGGGGCGCGTTGAGCGATTCGAACTCCTTGACCACCACACCGATCGAGGCCGGGTCGGGAGTCTCCGCCGTGGTCTGCGGCAGCGAGTCCAGCAGCGAGCCGACGGCGTTGATGCCCCGGGCCCAGGGATCTTCGGAGCGCTGCGCCGCCCAGCGGCGGACGTGTGCCAGCTGCGCGAGTTCCTGGTCCGTCAGGCTCTGCAGGGTACGGCCGCTCAACAGTGCGAGCGCCAGATAGAAGTAGGCGCGGGAGTTCTGGTAGCCCCGGGCAATGGCTTTCCTGATCAGCTCTCTCGCCTCGGGTGGGGCGCTGATCTCCAGGTAGCGGAGGCCGACCTCGAACTGCCGCTCCGGCGGGTCGTCGTCGCTGACGTGGTATCCGCCCTCGATGTGGACCTCCTGGGCCTGGAAACCCACCCGGGCGTTGCCGTCAGCGACGTTGGTGAACGTCTTCTCCTGCGGTCCGGCGCTCATGACAGATCCCGCAGAGCCGCCATGAGCCCCACGACCCGCGTGGCGAGGTCCGTCCAGTCCAGCAGCAGGCCGCGCAGCTTCCGCAGGGCCGTGGTCGCGCGGCTCCGTGCCTCGTCGTCGGCAGGGGGCACGTCGGCGGCGGCGGCGTCCAGCTCCTGCTCCGCCGCGCGGTAGGTGACCGCGTCCACGTCACCCGCCTCATGGAACTTTCGGAGCGAGGCGCGCAAGTCCGCGAGCTGTTCGTGGAATGTCTCCCCGCCCGCACCGCCCGGCCCGCCGTAGACGGTCGCGTGGTGAACGGTGTGCGCTTGAAATCCGACGTGAGCGTTGCCCTTGGCGACGTTTCTGACGGAGCCGGACATCGACGCATCACCTGCTTCTTTCCGAGGACGGCGAGGGGAGGAGCCATACTGCGCCCCGAGTTCCTGAGCGAGCGCGAGGGCGAAGGCCGCGGCGTTGGCGGCGGCACGCGGCTGCCAGTTCTCGCCGTCGGTGTGGACCTTGGTCCCGTCGGCACGGTCGCTGATGCCGCGGACGACGACGGCCGGCAGAGAGCGGTTCAGGTGTGCGGCCTGGGCGACCCCGGCCGACTCCATCTCCACCGCCAACGCGTCGTTGTAGTGATCACGGATGCGCGTCGCCTCAGGCGACGACGCCGAGTCGAGGACGACCTCTCCGGCGGCGATTGGGCCGAACCGCACCTTGGGCACTCCTCCGGCGAGGCCACGCGCCCAGCCTCGCTCCCGCTCAAGATGCCGGGCGAGCTGATCACAGGCATGGGGGATCTCCCACACGCGCGGCCGGGTGCGGAAAGCGTCGCTCTCGCTAGTGCCGCCGTGATAGGCGTACACGTGGGTGGCCACGACGACGTCGCCGAGGCCGACGGAGGGCCAGAGCGCCCCAGCCACGCCGGCGAAGATGACCGCTTCCGGGTCGAACTCGGTCATGGCGCGCTCGGCGATGACGGCGGAGGGGTGGTTGCCCTTGCCGACAAGGCCGAGAACGATTTCACAGGAGCCTCGGGTCACGGTGCCACGCTCGAAGCGCGTGCCCATCGGATGTACGTGCGGTTCGACTTTCGTGAGACGTTCGCGGACTGCGTTGTACTCGAGGTCCAGTGCGGTGAGCACGACCACGGGTCTGGTCATCTCTCGTCTCCTCCGGCTGCGACGGTCGGAACCGTGCGGATCATGGGTGGGTAGAGGTTCCGGCGCGGACCAGCGCGGTAGACGCGGGCCGGGCGGCCGGTGCCCGTGGCGCGGGGCGGACCGGCGGGGACCACGAAGCCCTTCGTGCCCTGGACCTTGCGGTAGAAGTTGCGGGGATCGAGCGGCGTGCCCCAGACGGCCTCGTAGACCTGCTGTAGCTCCGTGAGGGTGAAGACCTCCGGGCAGAAGGCCGTCGCCAGGTCCGTGTGCTCCAGTTTGGAGCGAGCGCGCTCCACCCCGTCGACGACGATGCGCAAGTGGTCGAAGGCGAGCGGTACCCGCGCGGCCAGTACATCGTCGACCGGCACCCACTCGGCGGCCGCGGCGTCGGTTCCGGCGATGGGCTCGGGAAGGCGCGGTACGACGGCGAGGTGGGCGACGGAGACCACGCGTCCACGAGGGTCACGGTCGGGGTCGCCGTATGTACCGAGCTGCTCCAGGTGCGGGATGTCGGTGAGCCCTGCCTCCTCCCGCAACTCCCGGCGGGCGGCGCTGAGGATGTCCTCGCGCTCATCGGCAAGGAACCCACCAGGCAGCGCTGCCCGCCCGACGAACGGCTCAACACCGCGCCGCACGAGAAGCAGGTTCAGACGACCACCGCGCAGAGTGAGGATCACGAGATCGACAGCGAGCATGATCAGGGGTGGTTCCCAGGTGTCATCAGGCACTGCTCGACCATAGCTTTTTGTCGATACGACAAAAAGGGATCGGCGCTGTCGCAAGGCCGACACTTTGAGTAGTGTCTCGATCACCAAGAGGTGCCACGAGTGCGGTGGCGCCGCCATACGTGGTAGCGGTGATGCCGGGAAGGGCGGTGTCTAGGCTAAGCGATCGATGAAGTGGGGTAGTGGGACAAAGCCGGCCGAGTGCCGCGCATGGCTCGGTAGCCACTTCACGGTTTCGGCGTAGCGCCTAATCACTTGCCGTGGTCGGTCCGGGCTGGCATCATCCCGGCCATGATCGAGAGAATCGAGCCCTCCGTCCGCTGGTGAGCGTGGCGACCGAGCCTGGATCGCTCGGACCCCAGACCGCCCTGTTCGAACACGCCCTGCGCCTGCATCAGCAAGATCCGGACTCGCCCCTGCCGCGTGATGGCGAGCCGTATCCGGACGACGAACTCCACCGCTGCCGGCGGCAGCGTCCGCAGACCCGGAAAGATCAGCGCCTCCGCGGCGTCGACGTTGCCGCCGTCCTCGACATGCACTTCGGCAAGGTCGATGCGCAACCGAGCGAACTCGCCGACGCGTTCTGCCAGGCTGACGTCCCGATCATCACAACGAGCACATCGCTGCAGCGGCGCTGCGCGCCGACCGGCAGCGGGTGCGGCAGACCGGCCGGTGGCTGGTGCGGCACAGCACTGATCGATGCTCGGCCACTGTTGGGTTGGCCCTGATTGCCACGGATTGGGCGGAGGAGGACATCCCGCTGATCCAGACCATCGGCCTGCTGTCGGACAGGTTCGGGCCGTTGGCCGCCGAGGCGCTGCGACGTCGCCGTGGAGGCGAACATGCGTTGTTGTGGCTGGCCCAGCGTGTTGCTGGTTGGGGACGGGTCTACGTCATCGAGGCGCTCTGCCGGCACGGGGCCTACGCTTCGCGTCGATGGCTGCTGCGCCACGCCTGCGATGGCGACTACCTCAACGGCTACATCGCCGGCCGCGTCGCCACTGCAGCTCACCTGCACGAAGCGATCACCGGGACCGACACCGACGATGACCTGGTCGACCACACCGGTCGACTATTGAAAATCATGGCGGACTGCGGTGGCATGGGCATGACCCTCGAGCACTATCCGCCTGCGTCTCGCGTCCTCGCCGCGCACGTGGCTCGCCTCGGCCGGCAGACACCGACCCTGAACAGGTACGTCGACGCCGCGGTCATCGCCGACCATCTGGCGGACAAGACTCCGCAGCGATCCGGATGCACCAATGAACAGCGAGACCACCTCGTCCGGCAGTACCTGGCCGTGCTTGATCGGCAGGACTGGTGTGACGCGGTTGGTGCCGGCCTTGATGCGGACAACGACTTCTTCGCCTGGTTCGCCAGCAACCCTGCGGCACGGCTGCATCTGCGAGCGTTCACTGAGATGACGGGTGATGATCGATGACCGAGGCTACCGATCAGCGCCTGATCGACGCTGTGCAGGCTGGGGACGAGGTGGACGTCGAGCAGGCGCTGGCCGATGGCGCGGACCCGAACGTTCCGGTTGGCCGATTCCGAGGATCGGTGCTGGCCGAGGCAGCGAGCAGCGGCCGGCGGGGGATCGTGGGCATGCTGGTGAACGCCGGTGCGCGCATCGGTCCCCCCGATCCATACACCGCCTCGCCGTTGCGCGCCGCCGTACTCGGGGCGCACACGGAGGTGGTGCTGTTTCTCATCGCCCTTGGGGCGCTCACGGCGGAACCCGCCACCGGGCCGAGCGTGCTGACCCAGGCCCTGTCCCACACCGCATTCCGCCCGACACCAACAGCTCTTGCGACGCTGCGGGTGCTGCTGGAAGCGGGAGCGACCTCCGTCCCGAACGAGGAAGCACCACTGATCACCGCGGTGACGCGACCCGTCGCACCGGCGGTGCTGCGACTTCTCCTCGCCCACGGAGCGGACGCCAACCAACAGCGTTCCGACGCCACACCAGCGATCGTGGTGGCGGCGCGTCGAGGCGATCACGCCGTAGCCGACGTGCTCCTTGAGGCCGGCGCCGACGTGAACGCCCGCGACCGGCAAGGGCGAACCGCGTTGATGCACGCAGTCGAACGCAACGAACGACGGGTCATCGCTACCCTCCTGCTGGCCGGCGCCGCCATCGAGACCGTCAGTGCCGATGACATGACGGCCCTGCAACTTGCGCGTGGCTGGCAACACCAGAACATCCAGTTTGAGGTTCCCCCTGCGAACCACCCTCTGAGCCCAGACAGTGGTCTGGGGAAGGATGGCCTGGTGCCACGTCCATCGAAGTACCCCGAGCAGTTCCGTAGGGACGCTGTTGATCTGGTCCG
>NZ_JBFAHZ010000104.1:0-5300 GCF_040654415.1 Micromonospora sp. NPDC050695 | reverse complement strand
GGAATCCAAAAAGCACGTGTTTGATCTAATCGAAAAATATTACAAAGACGCCATTAAAAATTGGAACAATTATGCGCTAGCTCGTAGGCAGAGAACCGCTGCGATAGCCTCGGCGGCGAGGGCCGCTCAAAGGCCGGTCCTCGACAGTGAAGTCGAGGACCTCCGAATGTTGGCCGAAGTAATCCGTAACCCCGTCCCGGGAAGATCCG
This sequence comes from Micromonospora sp. NPDC050695, assembly GCF_040654415.1. Taxonomy (NCBI): domain Bacteria; kingdom Bacillati; phylum Actinomycetota; class Actinomycetes; order Micromonosporales; family Micromonosporaceae; genus Micromonospora; species Micromonospora sp. NPDC050695. The sequence goes on along the minus strand of NZ_JBFAHZ010000104.1, from coordinate 5,091 downwards.
TCTACAGCGAAATGATGGCAAGAGGCGTTTCTCGAAAACATTTCAATAATATCTACCATTGGGTGCTGGGAGGGCGTCCGGACATAATCGCTGCCCTCGACCAGCGCGATCGAGAGGATATTAAAGGGTGGACCGATTCCCTCTCCGGCGGCAGCAAGCGGCAAGCCCGGACGGAGGATGATGGTGCGAGCGTCGGACCGTCTGTTGCTGCTCCAGCGTCGCGTTCGGACAGGCCTCAGCGGATACTCCCTCCTCCACGGAAAGCGGCATCTGCATCAGCCGGCACTCCATCATCTTCATCCACACGCTTGCCATCTTCTATTCGCCGCCAACAACAGACGGAACCTTCCCTTGCTAGCCATTCCTCGCACCGCTCTCTCGCCTCCACGCCTTCCGCGGCCACACCCGCCGAAATCTCGGCCTGGGCTTTACACATCTATGACTTTGTGAATTACCATTCACGCACCGGCGGCAGCATTTCGGAATGGCTTAGAAGTGGTGGCGTGCCTGGAATAAGCCAAAACACGAATATCCCTGAAGCCGCGAACGAATTCAGGGAAGTCTGTTGGGGTCTGAAATATGAAGGGGTTCTGGCGAACCTTGGCGACTATGCTCGGCTAGTCGACGAGTTAAAGCAAAATGGAGAAATCGGGCGTCCTGGGCGGCCGGCGGTGGCGTCGACGCCCGAGACTTCGGCGCATTACGCGCACTCCTATGCTGGGCTGCCTTCTGGAACCCGCCCTACGGCGCCGCCTTCCGCCGAGCAAGCAACTGCTCCTTATGGCAGGAGTACCGCCGCCGCCCTCATATCGAGAAATCCAGTTCCACCTACTTCTACCTTCGCGGCTTTCACCCCATCGGGCACGGCAGCGTCCTTCTCGCATGCGGCTCCCACTCCGGGGGTTCAAAAGCCCCGTTGAAACCTTGGTCGCTCCGGCCAAGCGCGCAGCGTCGATGACTGCGGGGCCCCGGAGTCATCGACCCGTCGTGGAATACCCCGCGCCGGTCCCGTCCCCGCTCTGGGGGCGGGACCGGCGCGTCTCAGGTCGCCTCGGCCCGGCAGGCTCGGAACCGGTGGTGCCTCGCTCGTAGTCGATGCGTTGGTCGAGGTCGAGCTGGAAGGTGCCGTGCAGGGCCACGTTGGACCAGAACAGCGGGGTCAGGCCGCGCAGATCGTGTGACGAGCTACCGTGTCCTCGCAGAGCCGGGCGTCGGCGAGTCGATTCGCAGTGCCGATGATCCGGTCCATCCGGCCCGGCGGCTCCAGCTTCTCCGCCCGACACCGGGCCAGCACCGCCTCGCGCTGCCGATCCTCGTTCAACTCGCTGGGGCAGAACTGCTCAGCCAGCCACGCGATCATCTTGTCCTCGTCACCGCGGGCGAACACCCGGAACCCGAACGCCTCACGGATCTGCGTACGGAACCGCTCCGCACTACGGCCGGTCACCTCGAACCGCGCCTGCTGACCCGCCGCGAGTCCGAGCTGCCGGGCGAGATAGTCCACCGCCGCCGTCGGGACCTCACCGACGTGCCGCGGGAACCGCCCCTCGATCTCGAAGAACTTCACCATCACCGCGCAGCTCAACCGCGGCACATCATGCTTGCCCACCAACAGCTCTTGATCGGCATCGACCAGCGTCCACGACGCGATCAGGTCATCCAGTTCCCACTCCCGGCGCACAAACAACACCCTGGCAGACGACGATCACCGGATGGCAGCGACCCGGGACCGTCGTCGATACCCTGAACGCCGACCCCAACACCCGGCGGACACGAAGGACGGACCATGCGCAGGTGGGTACGGTACGACGCTCCGATCATGGTCTGCGTCGAGATCGACGACGACACCGAACACACCGAGATCAACAAGGTCGTCCTCTGCATCGACCCCGACGACGTCCAACTCGCCCGCGACCACAGAGGGCAGTTCCTCGTCTACGACGAACGCATGGAGCCCGTACACGGCGACACCGACCCCGCCACCAACCACGCGATCCACGTCGCCGAGGACCGCGCCGGCTGGCCCGACGCCGACAGCCTCGACTGGGAAGAAGGCCCCGACCCGCTGCGCTTCCCCGACCTCTACAGCCGCGTCGAGCCCGAGAACGACCGGGACGAAGACGACGACCTCGAACCGCTCGACCTCCACGAGCGCGACGCCGTCCACTGACACCACCGCGATCAGTAGCGACCGGGCCCCGCCAGCACGAAATGCTGCGCGGGGCCGAACCGTCTGTAGCGCCCTCAACCAAGATCAAATAATTGGCGGGCTGGGACAGCTACCCAAGCGCGGGGCCGAGTAGCGGGTCGGCCCCCGGATGCTGTCCAGGCGAGGGGGTCGGCTCGCGCCGCCGATCTGGCGGTCACCGCGTGCGTCCAGGCCAGGGCCTGCGACGCCACGGAACCCGCCCTTCGACGGGCTGCTAGAACGGCGGTTCGGCGGCCACCTCGACGGCGGCCGGCGCGGCCAGGCGCAGCAGCGCCTCGCCCATGCTGGGGCCGATGCCGACCGCGACGGTGCGCTCGTCGTGGTCGAGCGCCGTGGCCAGGTAGCACTGCTCCTCGGGCTCCTCGACGACGTCGCCGTCATGTCCCATCCGGCCGGGGTTGCCCTCGTCGAATTGCAGCACGATGCGGCGCCCGGCCTGCAGCAGCGCCTCGGCAGCGATCCGGGCGGCCGGCGCGGGCCGGTCGACAAGCACGGTGGCATCGAGCACCGCGGCGATCGGCCGGCGGTGCCGGGTGATCACCTGAGCGCGGGCGTGGCTCTCGCGGACCACCTGGCCGAGCTTGTTGCGGGCCTCCGACAGCGACCACACCGGCAGGGCGGCCACCGGCTCGGCGACCTCGGACAGCGGCACCAGGGCGGCCCACTCGTAGCCGTCGCGGGTGATCAGGGTGATCGTGCCGGCCTCGGCCGCCGCCACCAGTTCGGTCCAGCGCTGGGTACGCGCCTCTTCGACGGGGACGGGCGGGCCGAGCCGGTCGACCAGGTCGACAAAGACCATCGGAACATCGAAATCCATAGGCAATGCATAAGGTGCCTTGCAAGATTTTCGCTAGGCACCTTATGCATTTTTGGTGCGTGAGTGACGGCGGGTCTGGTCAAGCCCCGCGTGCGGCTTCGCGGCGCAGCAGCGCCTCGACCTGCTCGGTGGAGAGTCCGTCGACCAGGTCGCCGCCCGGGATGTCCACCGTCCAGCGCAACGGCCGGCGGGTGTCGACGTCGACGCGGACCTGTCGGCCGTCTGGCATCTGGTAGATCAGCCATCCGGACACATCGCGGTCGAGCAGCATGTCGTCGGTGGCGCTCACTGCTTGCCACCGGTGCGGTCGCTGCGGGCCTGGTCGAGTTGGGTCTGCAGGTGCTCGGCGCGGGCCTCGGCGGTCTGGGCGCGGTCGGTGGCGGCCGCCGCGGCGCCCTCGTGTCGGATGGCGTCGGCGCGGGCCTCCTGCGCGGCCTGTTCGGCGGCGCGGCGCTCGGTGTGCAGTTGCTCGACCTGGCGGCGAACCTCGGCGAGGGTGGCCCGTTCGGCGCGCAGCTCGGCGTCGAGGTCACGGCGGGCGCTCTCGGCGCCGGCCGCGTCGGCGCGGGCGGCGTCGCGTTCGACGGCGACCGCCGCGGCGGTCGCATCGGCGCGCTCGGCGCGACCCTCGGCGGTCTCGGCGCGGTGGGTGACGGTGGCCAGCTCGCCGCGCAGGTGCTCGCCGGCGGCGCGGGCGTCGGTCAGGTCGCCGCGCATGGTGTCGATCTCGGCGCTCAGGCGCGTGACGTCAGCGCGGGCGGCGTCGCGTTCGACGGTGACCGCCGCGGCGGTTGACTCGGCGCGCTCGGCGCGGGTGGTCTCGGACCGCAGGGTCTTCTCGGTGGCGCGCAGTTCGCCGGCGAGGGTCTTGTTCTCGGCGCGGGCGTCGCGCAACTGCACGCGCAGTTCCTCGTGGCGTTCCTCCAGGGCGCGGCGGCGCTCGGTCTCCCGGGCGGCGGTCGTCGCGCGGGCCTCGGCCTCGGCCTCGGCGCGGCCCTGGGCCTGGCGGGCGTCGGCGACGTCGCGGGCGGCGCGGGCGACCGCGTCGGCGGCGTCGCGCTCGGCGGCCTGGGCGCGGGCGACAGCGGCGTGGCGCTCGGTGTGGGCCTGGGCGCGCTCACGCTCGGCGGTGTGGGCGGCGTTGAGCGCCTGGTCCCGCTCGGCCTCGGCGGCCTGGGCGCGCTGCACGGCGGCCGTCATCGCGGTCTCGGCCTCCGCGATGCGAGCCAGGGCGCCGGCCTCGACGTCGCGCACCGCCGGCAGGACCGGCTCCAGCTGGCCCCGCGCTTGGGTAGCTGTCCCAGCCCGCCAAATATCTGATCTTGGTTGAGGTGCTACAGACGGTTCGGCCCCGCGCAGCATTTCGTGCTGGCGGGGCCGGTCGCTACTGATCGCGGTGGTGTCAGTGGACGGCGCCGCGCTCGGGGAGGTCGAGCGGTTCGAGGTCGTCGTCTTCGTCCCGGTCGTCCTCGGGCGCTGCGGGGCTGTAGAGGTCGGGAAAGCGCAGCGGGTCGGGGCCTTCTTCCCGGACGATCAACTGCGACCTGATCACCCGCGAATACGACCAAATGATCAAGTACGCGCGGGCCTTGCAGCTCGGCACCGCCGAGGCCGAGCAGATCCTGCGTCGGTTCAACACCCGCGGCCCCAAGCACCCCACCCTCGCCGCGATCGAAGAACTCGGCCGCGCGGTCCGTACGGCGTTCATCGCCGACTACCTCGCCGACTCGGGCCTGCGCCGGGAGATCCACGAAGGGCTCCAGGTCGTCGAGCAGTGGAACTCCGCGAACGTGGCCATCCACTACGGCCGCGAGGCCGAACTGCCCGGCGTCGACCGCGAGGCTCAGGAGATCTCCATGCTCGCCCTGCACCTGCTGTAATCGGCGCTGGTGCTGGTCAACACCAGAATGGTCGACCGGGTCCTGGCCGAGCCCGAGTGGGCGGCCCGGCTCACCGAACATGATCTGCGTGGTCTCACTCCGCTGTTCTGGTCCAACGTGGCCCTGCACGGCACCTTCCAACTCGACCTCGACCAACGCATCGACTACGAGCGCGGCACCATCGG
>NZ_JBFAHZ010000103.1:2706-5588 GCF_040654415.1 Micromonospora sp. NPDC050695 | reverse complement strand
GATTGTCCGGCGGCGTCCTACTCTCCCACACCCTCACGAGTGCAGTACCATCGGCGCTGGAGGGCTTAGCTTCCGGGTTCGGAATGTTACCGGGCGTTTCCCCTCCGCCATGACCGCCGTAACTCTATCGACATGTCAAACAACACCACACTGTGGTCTGTTGTTCGTTTATCGAGAGTTGCACAGTGGACGCGTAGCAGCTTAGTAGTCAAGTCCTCGGCCTATTAGTACCGGTCAACTGAACCCGTTACCGGGCTTACATTTCCGGCCTATCAACCCAGTCGTCTAGCTGGGGGCCTTACCCCACAAAGTGGGTGGGATACCTCATCTTGAAGCAGGCTTCCCGCTTAGATGCTTTCAGCGGTTATCCCTTCCGAACGTAGCTAACCAGCCGTGCCCCTGGCGGGACAACTGGCACACCAGAGGTTCGTCCGTCCCGGTCCTCTCGTACTAGGGACAGCCCTTCTCAAGTATCCTACGCGCACGGCGGATAGGGACCGAACTGTCTCACGACGTTCTAAACCCAGCTCGCGTACCGCTTTAATGGGCGAACAGCCCAACCCTTGGGACCTGCTACAGCCCCAGGATGCGACGAGCCGACATCGAGGTGCCAAACCATCCCGTCGATATGGACTCTTGGGGAAGATCAGCCTGTTATCCCCGGGGTACCTTTTATCCGTTGAGCGACACCGCTTCCACTCGCAAGTGCCGGATCACTAGTCCCGACTTTCGTCCCTGCTCGACCTGTCAGTCTCACAGTCAAGCTCCCTTGTGTACTTGCACTCAACACCTGATTGCCAACCAGGCTGAGGGAACCTTTGGGCGCCTCCGTTACCTTTTAGGAGGCAACCGCCCCAGTTAAACTACCCACCAGACACTGTCCCTGAACCGGATAACGGTCCGAAGTTAGATACCCAAATCAACCAGAGTGGTATTTCAAGATTGCCTCCACCCATACTGGCGTATAGGTTTCACCGGCTCCCACCTATCCTACACAAGCTAATTCGAGTACCAATGTCAAGCTATAGTAAAGGTCCCGGGGTCTTTCCGTCCTGCCGCGCGTAACGAGCATCTTTACTCGTACTGCAATTTCGCCGGGCCTGTGGTTGAGACAGTGGGGAAGTCGTTACGCCATTCGTGCAGGTCGGAACTTACCCGACAAGGAATTTCGCTACCTTAGGATGGTTATAGTTACCACCGCCGTTTACTGGCGCTTAAGTTCTCCGCTTCGCCCCGAAGAGCTAACAGGTCCCCTTAACGTTCCAGCACCGGGCAGGCGTCAGTCCATATACATCGAATTACTTCTTCGCATGGACCTGTGTTTTTAGTAAACAGTCGCTTCCCCCTGCTCTCTGCGGCCATACAACGCTCCACCCGCGCGGGGCTTCACGTCTCCGGCCCCCCTTCTCCCTAAGTTACGGGGGCAATTTGCCGAGTTCCTTAACCACAGTTCGCCCGATCGCCTCGGTATTCTCTACCTGACCACCTGTGTCGGTTTGGGGTACGGGCCGCTAAGAACTCGCTAGAGGCTTTTCTCGGCAGCATAGGATCACTGACTTCACCTGAATCGGCTCGGCATCACGTCTCAGCCTCATGTGTTGCGGATTTGCCTACAACACGGCCTACACGCTTACCCCGGCACAACCACCGGCCGGGCTCAGCTACCTTCCTGCGTCACCCCATCGCTTGACTACTACCCATCAGGTTCCCACGCTCCCCAACATCCGTCCGAAGACATCAGCCAGTTCGGGTGGTTAGCACAACGAGGTTCATCAGGGACGCTCTTTCGCGGGTACGGGAATATCAACCCGTTGTCCATCGACTACGCCTCTCGGCCTCGCCTTAGGTCCCGACTCACCCAGGGCGGATTAGCCTGGCCCTGGAACCCTTGGTCATCCGGCGGAAGGGTTTCTCACCCTTCTTTCGCTACTCATGCCTGCATTCTCACTCGTGCCGCGTCCACAACTGGGTCACCCCGCTGCTTCACTCGCGGCACGACGCTCCCCTACCCATCCACACACCTGCACAAGGAATCACGTCCAAGCGAGGTTAAAATGTGAATGCCACAGCTTCGGCGGTGTGCTTGAGCCCCGCTACATTGTCGGCGCGGAACCACTTGACCAGTGAGCTATTACGCACTCTTTAAAGGGTGGCTGCTTCTAAGCCAACCTCCTGGTTGTCTATGCGACCCCACATCCTTTTCCACTTAGCACACGCTTAGGGGCCTTAGCTGGTGATCTGGGCTGTTTCCCTCTCGACTACGAAGCTTATCCCCCGCAGTCTCACTGCCGCGCTCTCACTTACCGGCATTCGGAGTTTGGCTGATTTCGGTAAGCTTGTGGGCCCCCTAGACCATCCAGTGCTCTACCTCCGGCAAGAAACACGCGACGCTGCACCTAAATGCATTTCGGGGAGAACCAGCTATCACGGAGTTTGATTGGCCTTTCACCCCTAACCACAGGTCATCCCCCAACTTTTCAACGTTGGTGGGTTCGGCCCTCCACGCGGTCTTACCCGCGCTTCAGCCTGCCCATGGCTAGATCACTCCGCTTCGGGTCTAGGACACGCGACTGAATCGCCCTATTCAGACTCGCTTTCGCTACGGCTCCCCCACACGGGTTAACCTCGCCACATGCCACTAACTCGCAGGCTCATTCTTCAAAAGGCACGCCGTCACCCCGCAAGGCTCCGACGGATTGTAGGCGAACGGTTTCAGGTACTATTTCACTCCCCTCCCGGGGTACTTTTCACCATTCCCTCACGGTACTCGTCCGCTATCGGTCACCAGGAAGTATTTAGGCTTACCAGGTGGTCCTGGCAGATTCACGGCAGATTTCAGGGGTCCGCCGCTACTCGGGAACACCCACAGAAGGTCAGCAAAC
>NZ_JBFAHZ010000103.1:1258-2609 GCF_040654415.1 Micromonospora sp. NPDC050695 | reverse complement strand
CTTTCACCTACCGGACTTTCACCGTCTACGGTCAGCCATTCCAGACTGTTCGACTAGCCACTAACTTTGTAACTTCTCGAACAAGTGTCAGCTTGTTCAGCAGGGTCCCACAACCCCAACCACGCAACCCCTGACAGGTATCACACGCAGCCGGTTTAGCCTCAATCCGCTTTCGCTCGCCACTACTCACGGAATCACTAAATTGTTTTCTCTTCCTACGGGTACTGAGATGTTTCACTTCCCCGCGTTCCCTCCACACACCCTATGTGTTCAGGTGTGGGTGACACCACATGACTGGTGCCAGGTTTCCCCATTCGGACACCCTGGGATCACAGCTTGGTTGACAGCTCCCCCAGGCCTATCGCGGCCTCCCACGTCCTTCATCGGCTCCTGGTGCCAAGGCATTCACCGTTCGCCCTTGACAACTTGACCACAAAGATGCTCGCGTCCACTGTGCAATTCTCAACAAACGACCAACCCACAACCCGATCCGCCCCACACCAAACCCAACCCAACAGTCGGCGGTATGTGAGGCCAGGCCATGCCTGGCAGACTTCTGAGCCCCACCAGGGGCTCAGACCAGTCTCCGAAAGAAACAACCAACGGTTGTTCTTTCAGGACCCAACAGGGTGCTCTACATTCCCCCCCAGCCGCACCAACAGCATCCGTTCCCACCACCCGAAGATGGCTGTACTAAGCGCCGCCGGCCGTTGCCGAGGCAAAACTTGCCAGTGTCTCCGCCATTCGAGCACCCCACCACCACATTCGGGCAGCGCGGGCTCCTTACCGACTTTCGTCGGAAGGTGCTCCTTAGAAAGGAGGTGATCCAGCCGCACCTTCCGGTACGGCTACCTTGTTACGACTTCGTCCCAATCGCCAGCCCCACCTTCGACGGCTCCCTCCACAAGGGTTGGGCCACCGGCTTCGGGTGTTGCCGACTTTCGTGACGTGACGGGCGGTGTGTACAAGGCCCGGGAACGTATTCACCGCAGCGTTGCTGATCTGCGATTACTAGCGACTCCGACTTCACGGGGTCGAGTTGCAGACCCCGATCCGAACTGAGACCGGCTTTTTGGGATTCGCTCCACCTCACGGTATCGCAGCCCATTGTACCGGCCATTGTAGCATGCGTGAAGCCCTGGACATAAGGGGCATGATGACTTGACGTCATCCCCACCTTCCTCCGAGTTGACCCCGGCAGTCTTCGATGAGTCCCCGCCATAACGCGCTGGCAACATCGAACGAGGGTTGCGCTCGTTGCGGGACTTAACCCAACATCTCACGACACGAGCTGACGACAGCCATGCACCACCTGTGACCGCCCCCGAAGGACCCCCCATCTCTGGAGGTT
>NZ_JBFAHZ010000102.1:0-5637 GCF_040654415.1 Micromonospora sp. NPDC050695 | reverse complement strand
AAGATCATCAGAGTCGCGCTCGTCCCACAACTACCTTGGACCCATCCTGAACCTGGACAGAACATCTCAAGCCGGAACAACGCCGGGGCCGTGGGCACGGAACAGGTCGACGGTGCGCAGCGAAAGGCCGGTGCGCTGGTTCAGCTTTTCAACGAGCACGGCCAGTCGCAGCGAGTCGCCGCCCATATCGAAAAAAGTACTGTCGTCGTCCACTTCGGCAATTTCCAGTACGTCTTGCCAGACTGAGCGGACGATGTCACGCCGTTGGTCGGCGTTGGACAAGTCGACGGCAGACGGTTCGGTCACAGCTTCTCCTCCGGTGCGTTGGCGAGCTCGGCCGCGCTCTGTCGCAACTTGCCGAGAATGCTTTCGATGGTGGCTGGGTTGAACAGTTCGACCAGGAAATCGAGGGCGAACGTGATCCGGTCGCCGTCGGCGTCGCGGTCCACTCGGACGAACAGGTCGAAGTCGTACTTGCCGTAGACACTCTTCAGTGGCCAGTAGTGACCGGACACCTCCCGTGTCAGCTCGATGCGTGCCGGCAGGTCGTCGACGTTGACAAGAATCGGGGTCAGCGGTGGCCAGATCTGACGCCGCCCGGGGTTCAGCGCCGCGGCGATCGCGTCCAGCGGCACGTCGGAGTCGACGAAAGCGGCCGTGGCGGACCGGCGTGTGATCCGAAGCAGGTCGCGCCACGTGGTGTCGTGGTCAAACGTGACCCGCAGCATCAGCGTCGCCATGTACATGCCGATCGCCTCTGAGGTGGCAGGGTCGTCGCGTCCTGGCCAGCCGAAGGCAATCAGGAAGTCCCGCTGGCCGGTCATCCGGCAGAGCGTCCCGGCCAGCACGGCGACCGCCGTCATGAACGGCGTGCACCCCTCCTGACCGGCCACGGCCAGGACCCGGGCGCTCAGCTCGTGGTCCAGCGTGATCGACAGGTTCTCGGCGACGATCGACTCGGCCTCCACCGCCGCCGGCGGCCGGTCGTACGGTAGGTCGACGGTCATCGGCGCGCCGCGCAGGCGCTCCAGAACCTGGGCGACCCGTTCCGGCGAACGTTGCTGCCGAACGGTTCCCGGCACGTCGGCCGGGTGCACGGGAGCGGCGAGGGCCGGTTGCTCGCCTGCCAGGAACGCCCGGTACACCGTGGCGATCTCGGGTACCAGCAGGTTGCGTGACCAGCCGTCGAACGAGATGTGGTGCATCGTCAGCACAAGCAAGGTGCGGTTCTCGTCGACCTTGATGACTTCGGCGCGCACCTGGGCCTCGTGGGCCAGGTCGAACGGGGTCCAGCACAGCGCCTCGACCAAGTGGTCGAGCTTCTCCCCGGTCCAGCCCTCTGCCCGCGCGTCAATGAACCCGACGTGTCCCGGCTCGCCGTCGGTCCGGTATTCGACCCTGCCTGTCGCCGTATTCAGCCGAAACCGCGACCTCAGCGCCGGATGGCGGGATACCACGTGTCGCACTGCGTCGACGAAAATTTGATGATCGATGCGTCCGGCGAATTCTAGTACGGACGGGATGAGATATGTGGGACGTAATCGTTCGTCTGTGTCTAGTACCCAAATTCCCTGCTGCACCGGCGTTGCCGCATGCCACAGCCGTGTACGCCTAAGGATGTCCGGCAATTTTGATTTCCCCCGAAAAAAATGCCCGAGCGCTAGCGAGTGACGTCCTTATCGCACTCCGGCGGACATCTTCGCTGTTCGATCCGATTTGGACCGTAACGGAGGCGCCACGATCCTGTCAACGTCACGCTGATGACAACTAGTCGGAGGTAGGGCCGCCCTCCACGGTGAACTGCCTGGCCCGGGACCCTGACGGCCGGCTCCGCGGCTAGCAAAAATAGGGGAGAGCCACAGTGGACAGCAGCTGTGCGGCCGGCGAACGACTGCCGGCGTCCCCGCATTCTGAGCCTGAGGCAGGTAGGGTCGAGGGCGCGGGGGAATAGTCGCCCAGTCGACGACTGGGGCGTTGATGCATGCTCTTCCCCGCTCTTCCACGTGTTGCCAGGTTGATTCACCACTTGTGGAACAGGGGATCCTAGCCAGTGACCACGCACGACACCGCCATCTCGTCATGTCCCATGCACCGCGCTAGCTCCGACAACATGGTCGACCTCGTCGGCCCGACGTTGTACTCGGGTGACGACACCTACGCGGTGTGGCAGCGGATGCGCGACCACGAAGGGCTCCTCTGGCACCAGGTGGACGAGAAACGGGGCTTCTGGTCCGCGGCGAGGTATGCCGACGTCGATCTCGTGTTGAGCGACTATTCGCTGTTCACCTCCGAGCGCGGCACGTTGCTGAACCTGCTCGGCACGGATGACCCGGCGGGCGGTACACAACTCGCCGTCACGGATCCTCCTCGGCACACGGAGATGCAGGGCCGGCTGAAGAAGGCGCTCGCCATCAAGGCCATCGAGAGGCAACGCGACATGATCCGCGACAAGATCGTCGGGTTGCTCGAACCGCTCGGTGACGGCGGTGTCTTCGACTTCGGGCAAGCGATGCTGCAGCTACCGATCGCGGTCATCGGCATGATGATGGACCTGCCGGAGGACGACTGGGCGTGGCTGACCCGGATGAACATCGCGTGTGTCGCCTACGACGACCCAGACTTCCAGGACCCCCACGACCCGTCGATGACGCTGACCCTGGCGCACCAGGAACTGCTGGGGTACTTCCAGGAGCTCGTCCGCCACCGCAGGAACAACCTCGGCGACGACCTGATCAGCGTGCTGATCACGACGCCGTTCGAGGGCAGGAACATGTCCCTCGGTGAGATTCTGTCGAACTGCTACAGCGTGCTGCTCGGCGCGCTGGTCACCACGCCACACTCCCCCAACTACATGATGGCGCAGCACACCGACACCGGTGTGCTGGAGGAATGGGCGGCGCACCCGCAGGTCGGTCCGACCGCGGTCGAGGAGGCGCTCAGGCTGGCGTCGCCGGTGCACCACTTCCTTCGGTATGCCACGAAGGACGTCGAGGTGGCGGGCACCCGGATCGCTGCCGGGGACGCTGTGGTTGCCTGGCTCGGTGCCGCCAACCGGGACGACCGTGCCTTCCCCGACGCGTCGCGTTTCGACCTACGGCGCAAGCCGAACCGGCACCTCGCGTTCGGCGCAGGGCCGCACTACTGCATCGGCCACAGCGTCGCCAGGGTCACCTTGCGAGTGCTGTTCGAAGAGTTGTTCAATCGCTACGCGAACTTCAGTCTCGCCGGCACGCCGAAGCGGTTGATCTCCAACTTCGCCTGCGGCTACAAGCACGTCCCCATCACTGCATCCGTGCGTGCGAGGTCCGGCGCGTGACAGGCGTGGGCTTCAACAGCGCCTGGACGCGTTCGTACGCCGGGCGGGCCGACGCCGCCGTGCGGCTGTTCTGTTTCCCGTACGCCGGCGCCTCCGCGTCGATCTTCCGCACCTGGCACACCGGGCTGCCCGAGGGGATCGAGCCGGTCGCCATCCAGCTTCCCGGCCGCGACGACCGGTTCGACGAGCCGCCGTACGAGCACATGACACCACTGGTTGCCGACCTCGCCGACGTGCTTTCGCCGCTGATGGACAAGCCGTACGCCTGCTACGGGTTCAGCATGGGCGCCAGGGTCGCGTTGGCGCTGGTGCACGAACTTCGCGACCGAGGGCTCCTCGCGCCGAGGCGATTGTTTGTGGCTAGCAGCGCGGCGCCCGTGCTGCGCCAGCCGGTCCGCGGCTGGGACGAACCGGAGGAGGGACTGGTCGCCTACCTGCGTGAACTTGGCGGCACACCACCGGGGCTGTTCGACAATCCGAGTCTGCTGGAGCTGTTCCTGCCGTCTCTACGGGCCGACCTACGCGTGGTCGGCACATGCCCGATCGCGGAGACGGTGCCGCTCGACGTGCCGATCCGGGCGTTCGCCGGGGAGACCGACGTCGAAGCCCCTCCGGCACGGATGCGCGACTGGGCGCGAGAGACCAACACGGAGTTCGAGTTGACCATCCTGGCGGGCAGTCACTTCTTCCCGGAGGCGGAAACCGTGCGGATGATGGAGATCATCAGCGCTGACCTGCTGACCTGACCGGGCGTTGACGCGCGGCGCCAACGCCCGGTCCATGCCACTTACTGGGCCGCGTCCAGCCTCGCGCGCTGGTCGCCGGTCAGCTCGAGGTCCACGGCGGCGAGGCTCTCGTCGAGCTGAGCGATCGAGGAAGCTCCGACGAGCGGGATGATCGGCAGGTCGCCGCCCATCAGCCAGGCGAGCACGACCTGGTTCGCGGTGGCGCCCGTCTCCTCGGCGACCGCACGCACCGCGGCCAGCCGGTTCTCGGTGCCGGCGTGGTCGAAGGCCGGGCCGAGAGGCCGATCGTCGCGGACGTATGCACCGGACAGCAGTGGGGTGTAGGCCACAAGCGTGAGACCCGGATTGGCGCGCAGGTAGCTGAGCACCTCGCCAGTGGCCAACCCTTGGTTGCCGTCGACAGACCGGCGCCCGGGCATGTCGGTGCGGGCACGCAGGTAGCTGTGGTGGTACTGGAGAACCTCGTAGCCGGGCAGCCCGGCGCTCGCGGCGGCCGCCCGCGCCTGCTCGACGCGCCAGGTCCAGTGGTTGCTGACGCCGAGCAGCCCGACCACGTCCTCCGCGACGAGGTCCGCGAAGCCCTGCACCGTTTCTTCGACCAGGGCGTTCGGGTCCTCGACGTGCGCGTAGAGCAGGTCGATCTTGTCCACCCCGAGCAGTTCTCTGCTCCGTTCTGCGGATTTGCGGATCACGGAGGCGGAAAGCCCCTCGATGTTTTCCTGCTTGGCGGTCGCCGCGAAATCCAACCCGGCCGCGACCGGCCGCCCGCCGAGCTTCGTCGCGATCACGACCTCGGACTGCACGCCGCGGCTGCGCCTCCACCGGCCGAGCAGCGCCTCACTTTCCCCACCCTGAGTCGAGTTGATCCAGAAGGAGTAGTTGTTCGAGGTGTCGACGAATGTGCCGCCGGCCTCGACGTACCGATCCAGAATCGCGAACGAAGTGTCCTCGTCGGTCTCCGTGCCGAATCGCATGGCGCCGAGGGCCAGGACGCTCACCTCTCGCTGTGCCGCCGTCTGGCCGATCGTCCGATATCGCATCCAGTAGCCTCCCCGTTGCCAGATTGATGGTCGTGGTCACCATACCGGAAAGCCCTGCTCCTGATCTCGCACGCTTGACCTCGGTTGGTCAGACAATGAGCCCTCTTCAACCTGATCTGGCAGGTCAGGCTGGTAGGGGGCCGCAGATCGGCGAGGACGGTACTCCAAACAAGACAGCGAGCCGACGAAACTCGATACACCGTGGCAGACCGAAACGACCAGGGAAACCGGGCTGCTCGGCCAGCAGGTCACGGGCGACTATGCTGAAGGAGTTGCACGGCATCGGCCCCTCCGGTGCAGCCCGCCTCCTGGCCGGTGTCGCCAACATCAGCCGATTCGCCGACCGCGACCGGTTCGCCTCCTGGAACGGCACCGCACCCCTAGTACGGCAGCCGCCATTAGCAGTCTGACCTGCTGGGATGTGGTGGGGGCGGCGTCCGACATGGACGCAGCCGCCCGTTGATCATGTGTTTGTGAAGACAACAAGATCGAAGGCGGCTGCTGCTGCCAGCATAGAGGCTGCCCGGGCGGCCCG
>NZ_JBFAHZ010000101.1:0-5923 GCF_040654415.1 Micromonospora sp. NPDC050695 | reverse complement strand
TGAGGGCTTCACCCGCTTCATCCGCCTCCACACAGGCCACTCACCCCACGAAATCCCTGTTCAGCGCCCCGCGCCGCGAGAACGCAACAGCCCTGGCATCTCGGGTGGCTGGTCACCGGCTACAGCGAGGCCCGCGCCGTACTGGCCGACCCGCGATTCAGCTCGCGCCGCGAACTGCAGCACTTCCCCATCCGCCACCCGATGGTGCCGACCGAGCCGACTCCGGCCGCGCCGGGCTCGTTCCCGGAGATGGACCCGCCCGACCACACCCGCTACCGCAAGCTGCTCACCAGCCACTTCACCGCGCGGAAGATCAACCTGCTGGCGCCGCGGGTGGAGGAGATCGTCACGCACTACCTCGACGAGATGGAGAAGGCAGGCCCACCGGTCGACCTCCTCGAGGCGTTCGCCATGCCGGTGCCGTCCCTGGTCATCTGCGAGCTGCTCGGCGTGCCGTACGAGGAGCGGGCGCAGTTCCAGACCCGGTCGGCAGTCATGGTGAACATGACCTCTACCCCGGAGGAGACCGCCGCCGCCTTCGGCGGCCTGCACCAGTTCGTGCACGAGATCGTGTTGGCCAAGCGGGCCGCGCCGACCCAGGATCTGCTCGGACAGCTCGCCGCCGGCGACGAGTTGACCGACGAGGAGCTGACCACGATCGGGCTCAACCTGCTCTTCGCGGGACACGGCCTGACCGCGAACATGCTGGCCCTGGGCGCCTTCGCGCTGATCGACGCGCCAGAGCAGCTCGCCGCGCTGCACGCCGACCCGGCGCTGATCGACGGTGCGGTCGAGGAGCTGCTGCGGTTCCTCACCATCGTGCATGTCGGGCCCACGCGGACCGCCCTTGCCGACATCGAGCTCGGTGGTCAGGTCGTGCGCGCCGGCGAGACGGTGACCCTGTCGCTGCCCGCCGCCAACCGCGATCCGGCCCACTACGAGGACCCGGACATCCTGGACATCAGCCGCGGCTCGCGCCAGCATCTGGCCCTCGGCCACGGCCTGCACCAGTGCCTCGGCCAGGAACTGGCCCGGATGCAGATGCGCATCGCCTACCCGGCGCTGTTCGGTCGCTTCCCGGACATCCGGTTGGCCGTCCCGCGTGAGCAGATCCCGATGCGCGACCAGATGGCGTTCTACGGCGTGCTCGCGCTGCCGGTTGCCTGGGGCTGAATCCCTGTTACGCGAAACGGCCGCTTCCACGTGCACGTGGAAGCGGCCGTTTCGTGTCCGAGATCAGGCGGAACGGGCGTCCTTGCGGAACAGCTGGATCACGATCGCGCCGACCGTGAGGTGCATCAGCACGAGCGCGACCTTGGTGCCGGTCGTGGCGTCGACCAGGAGCGGCAGCACCAGCGAGATCAGGAGCACGACGACCGCCACCGTGGTCCAGATCGCCTTGGCGCGCGCCGTGAACTTCTCCAGCAGGGCCAGCAGGGCCCAGCCGAACAGCCCAGCGAACACGGCCGTGAGCACCACCGCGAAGACCGAGACGTCCTGCGGGCCGGAGCCCTGGTCGACCTTCAGCTCGGCGCCGGCCGCCTTGGCGATCAACCACACGACGACGGCGCCGACCACGGCGGCCACGATGGCGATGGCCCTGGTCCGCGCGCGCGACGTGCCGCTGACGGCCCGGGTCGTGGAGGCTTCCGCAGACATGAATTGTCTCCTTCTGGTGGGGAGGTGCGAGGCGTGGTCCGACCGTACCAGATGATACTTTTCTTTACTATCTTGTTTTGAACGGACCCTTCGGCCAGGCTTACTCCGGTACGAGATAGTTCCAATCGCGGACTAGTTGCTAGGCTGGGTGGCATGAGCGACGTGCCTGACCTGATGTTTCTCATGTCCTGGGCCACCCACGCGCTGGCCCAGGAGCACGCCGTGGCCCTGTCCGGCCTGGGCATCTCGACCCGGGCCTACTGCGTGCTGGAGCGTGGCCTGACCGGTGAGCTGACCCAGAGCCAGCTGGGTGAGCTCTGCGGCATCGACAAGACCACCATGGTCGTCACTCTCGACGAACTCGAGCGGGCCGGGCTCGCCGAGCGCCGGATGTCGGAGACCGATCGGCGAGCTCGGATCGTCCGGGTCACCCTTAAGGGCGAGCAGATGGTCGCCGAGGCCGGCGAGATCGTCGCCCGGCTCCAAGCCGAGATCCTCTCCACGGTCCCGGCTCGCGACCGCAAGGTCTTCCTGGACGTGCTCGGCCGCCTGATCAATGGCCGGCTCTCCACGATCGTGCAGGCCGAACGGTCGGTCCGGCGGCGCGCCGCGAAGGCGGCGTGACCGCTCAGGCGCCGATGCTGCGCGGGTGGCGGAAGAAGTTGTAGCGGTCGAAGGCGGTCTTCGCCCTGACCAGTCTCGGATAGTTCTCCGCGTAGTACTGCTCCCGCCAGTCGGGCAGGTCGTAACTGGGGAAGTTGACGTAAGCGCCGGTGGAGAACGGTTCCAGAGCGACCGCGCCGGCGTCGGTCCAGGTTGTCGCGGCCGCCGCGTCCGCCGCCGACGGATTGGCATCGGCGTAGGTGGCCACGTAGCCCATCACCCACTGGGCGTCGCGGTGCACGAAGGCGGTCTCGGACCGGCTCCGCTCGTTCGCCACCCCGCCCACGCTCATGCAGTTGAGCACTCGCGTCTGCCCCGGGTGCCGATCGGCTACCAGCGTGTCGACGGCACGGCTGACGTCCGCGGCGGCGAACGGCCGGGAGACGAAACGGAAGGCGTCGCGCTGGAACGTGCCACGGTGCACGCTCGCCTCCGGGTTGGTGCCCACCCGGTGACAGGCCTCCATCGAGATCTGGTCGCAGCCGTACATCTTCTGCATGGCCTCGGCGTACGGCAGTTCGGCGGAGACCCTGCTCAGCGGAGCCGCGCCGGCCAAGCTCGCGAGCTGGTCCAGCGAGGTGTCCAGCGCGGCCTGCGTGCCGTGATGCACGCCGTAGACGAAGACCAGCGTGTTCTCCTCGGGCAACCCGTCCGGCAGCACGGCGACCATGGTCGAGCCCAGGTCGACCGACGCCGTCGCGGTCCACTCCTGCCACGCGGGAAGCACCGTCTGGATGTCGGCGAACGACCACTGGGTGTTGTAGTAGACGGCCCGGGGCTGGTCGATGCGACGCACCTCGAAGTCGACGACCACCCCGAAGTTGCCGCCGCCACCGCCGCGCAGCGCCCAGAACAGCTCCGGCTCCTGGGTCCGGGAGGTGGACACGATCCGGCCGTCGGCCAGCACCACGGTGGCCGAGACCAGCCGGTCACTGCCCATGCCGTACTTGCGGGTCTGCATGCCGATGCCGCCGCCGGAGTAGTAGCCGCCGGGGCAGACCGTCGGACAGGTGCCGGTCAGAAGCTGCGTCTGCTGCTTGCTGAGGGTGGTCAGCGCGTCGATCGACTGGGTACCCGGCCCGACGTGCACGGTCCGGGAGTTCGGGACGGCGTGGTTGATCCGGGAGACGTCCAGCACCACGCCCGGCCCGGTCGACCAGCCGGCGAAGTTGTGACCGCCGCTGCGGGTGTGCAGCGGCAGACCCCGGTCCTGGGCGAACCCTCCGAATCATCCGAAAAGTTCGCGGATAACTCCCATTGCTCGTGGCGAGATCGCTTCGTCAGGGTAGAAGTCGCTGCACAGACGTATAGCGTCGTCCACCGTCGTTACCTTGGCCAGCGCCGCCAGGGCGCGAAGGTCGTCCACGTCGCGGGTCCGCGCCGCGAGCGCTTTCATCGCGAAGATGTGCTCCGGCGAGGCGGCCATCACGCGCAGGCCAGGATGGTCGAAGACTCGCCGCTTGCCAGGGTCGTCCTTGCCGGATACGTACACGCTGGCCTGCTCGTTGAGCCACCACGGCGGTAGGCCCAGTTCGTCGGCCACTGCACGCGCCTCATCGAGGACGACTCCGTGCGGAACGAACATCGCGTCGACGTCCCTGGTCACCCGCTTCGCGTCGTAGGCGAGCGCCATCGCGGCACCACCCACGATGAAGATGTCAGCGACGACTCCGCGCCGGACAAGCCGGTCGCCCAGGTGAGCGAAAGCGCGTTCGAGTTCCGCGCGCCCCATGAGGACGCCGTCTGATCCGCTCACGCCGCGGCCAGGTCGTGAACGGACAGGTACACACCGTGCTTCCGGAATGCAGCCGGGGCCCATGCCAGGGCGTCAGCCCGGTGGATGGCCAGTTCAGCCGGGAACCATGCCCGGCGCAGAACACGTGCGTCGACCCATGCGGGCGGAGCAAGATCCGCCTGAGCCAGCAGGTGCTCCGCGAGCGCGGCAAGCAGCGCGTCCCACCGCGGGTCCCCGGTCAGCCCGGGCTCATCTTTCAACAGGTCGACCCTGGTTTCGGCGGGTTCCCAGCGGTACTCCTCCAGAAACTCCCACACGAGTTTCCAGCGAGTCTGGTCGGTGTCCGCGGATGCCAGATGGGTGGCCAACCTGGCCAGACTCATCGGTTCGTAGCTGGTACCCATCGGGCAGGCCTCACCTTCGAGCCGACGGCTTCATTCGTTGCAGACTATCGCGATGCCGCCCGCGAACACCGCAGAGGTGAGATGGCGACGGGTGCCCGATTTGGGCCGCGCCCCCGCTCGGAGGGTTCACCCATGCTGCGCGCGCGGCAGCACCCTTGTGATCTTGGTTGTAGGCAGCGCAATCTGTGACGTTGCCTGCCAACTAACAGGGCATGCATGCGAGCGTGACTCTCAGTCAGGATGTGATCGGGAAGACTACGAAGCTGATTGATTTTCTCGCGGATGTGACAGCCGCAGTCGAACAGGTCAGCGTGGTGTGGCGCAGCCAGTGGGTCGAGATGCCGTGCACGGCCACCCAGGGCAGGCGCTCACCCATGCGTTGCCACAAATGGTCGTAGCGGCGGCTGGTGATCGGTCGGCCGTTGCGCGCGCGCAGGAGCGGATCGGTCGGCAGGACCGCGCCGCGGGCGGCGGCGTGCTCCCGCAGGTGTCCGGCGAGATCGAGGGTGATGGGCTGCCAGCGGACAGTGGATCCTTTCTCGGCGAGGCGGACGAGCCCGTTGGTCGCATCGAGGTCGACCAGCCGTAGGGCCAGGGCGCCGCCGCGGCGGCCCGCGGTCTCGGTGTGCAAGCGCAGGAGCAGCGCGTCGAGGATGACGTCGTTTCCGCTGGTGCGCGCCATCGCGTTGATCTCCTCCAACTCGTGTGCGGTCAACGCGCGGCGGGTGCCGGGTAAGCGTCGGGGTTTCGCTACTCGGTGCGCGGGGCTGGCGGCGGCGTCGATCAGCCCGTCGGCGATGGCACATCGGTAGAACGCGCGGGCGGCGGCGATGAGGTGCTCACCGGCGTGCCGGCCGTTGCGGCTGTTGCGCCGCGACACGGCGCAGGCGATCATCACCTGTTTCAGAGCCTCGAACTCGCTGGCGGTGACGGAGTCCAACGGTCGCTCCGGCCACGCGGCGGCCATCCGCTCCCAGTAGGTGCCGTAGGTGCGGCGTGCTCCGGGCCCGGCAGCGGCGACAACACGGGGCAGGTACTCGGCGACCGTCGGCACAACGGACGGCGTCGCGGGGTGCGATTGCAGGTCGGTCACCGTGACGCCCAGGCGAGCCAGGACTTGGCGAGCGGCAGCGATGGCGGCGGGGTCAGTGTTCATTGCCGGCTCCCGCCAGGTGCGTGTGCAGGTCGGCGAGCAGGCGTACGACGGTGTTGACGGGATGCATGTCAAGCCCCGGGTTTGATGGAGAGTTGGTTAGCTGGTTTTCAGGGGTGCGGTGACCGGGTGGGTCATCGCGTGTAGTGCCTCGTGTTCGGCGGGTGGGACGTGTCCGAGCTCGCCGTGCAGCCGCCGGTTGTTGTACCAGTCGACCCTCCCTGTCACGCTGATGTGAGACAGCTCGTCTACCAGGGGATACTCTTCCTGGACGGTTCTGAGGAGAGATCATCAGCATGACGTCGAAGT
>NZ_JBFAHZ010000100.1:0-6645 GCF_040654415.1 Micromonospora sp. NPDC050695 | reverse complement strand
GCCCTACGCCTGGCCGGCCGACCCGACATCACCGAAGCCACCCGCTGGGCAGCCCGCAACATGACCAGGCCATTCACCATCCTCGGCCTCACATCCTGATCATGAAACGGACCACCTGCACCGAACGGTTGACCGCGAGTCCCCGCAGGTCAGCCGGCACTCAAGCGACTACGCAATAGCCCTGCTCATTGCCCGGGGGTGGGTCCGCCGCGACTGCCCTCCATCGGTGCCGATTCGCCGCGCGACCTCAGTGGGGACTTCTGTCGCGTACTGTTGACGGTGCGGATGACGGCCATGGTGACCAGCGGCCCGCAAGGTAGTTCCGGATATTCCGCCGCGATCGTCCGGAGGCAACTGATGACTACGCTCGGTCACTGCATCGCAGACGAATGAACACGGATCGCGGATCAACCCCTCGGCCGTGACAATTGTGGTGCACATCACAATTGGCCGATCTTAAACCGAGCCTGACTGCCGCCTTTCTCGTGGTGAAAGCCTTCGTTGAGGTTCCTGATGCGGCCCTGGAGCGCGGCATGGCGCCCCCTTCTACTTCGCCTAGGGGGCGGCGGTTGTCATGGCAGAATCGACCCCTGAGCGTTTTTGATCTTGCGATTGGATCGCTGGTCTGACCTGCGGGACCGGTAATACGGTCGGCCGCATGCCCGAACCGATACTGCCGACCAGCGGTTTGCATGCCGCTCCTTCTGAGCGTCAGGACGACTGGGGCCTCGGTGTGCACGAGGACGGCTTCGGCCTTGGATCTCCCGGGAGGTGCGGATCGTGTTGGATCTGAAGCCTTATCGGGACGCGCTCGCGCTGCCAGGATTGCGACCCCTACTGCTGGTCGCGATCCTGGCCCGGGTGCCGGTGGCGGCCACCGCCGTAGTAATGACGCTGCACGTCCTCGATCTGGGCCACGGTTATTTCGCCGCCGGACTGGTCGGGGCCGCGCTGACGGTCGGTTCGGCGCTCGGCGCACCACTCCTCGGCCGGCTGGTCGACCGGCGCGGCCTACGGCCCATGCTGCTGCTGACCACGGTGGTCGAGGCGCTGTTCTGGGCCACAGCGCCGGTCCTGCCGTACCCGGTGCTGCTCAGCGCAGCGTTCGTCGGCGGGCTGCTCACCCTCCCGGTCTTCTCCGTGGTCCGGCAGTCGATCGCCGCGCTGGTCCCGCCGACCCATCGCCGCCAGGCGTACGCGCTGGACTCGATGTCGGTCGAACTCAGCTTCATGATCGGGCCGGCGGGGGCGGTGGCCCTGGCCACCAGTGCTTCGCCCACTCTGACCATGTACGCCGTCGGCGGCGGCATCGTGCTGGCCGGACTCACCCTGCTGGTGCTCAACCCGCCGACCCGGGCCCGGGACGAGCAGACGACGCCCGCGCAGCCGCTGCCCCGCCGGCAGTGGCTGACCCCACGGCTGATCGGGCTGCTCGCCGGTGGAGCAGCCAGCACGCTGGTAATCGCCGGCATCGATGTGACACTGGTGGCGGTCCTGCGTGACGCCGGGCAGGTCAACTGGACCGGTGTGGTGCTGGCGCTCTGGGCCTCGTACTCGTTGGTTGGCGGCTTCACCTACGGCGCGCTGTCCCGCCCCGTGCCGTCGCTGGCCCTTACCCTGCTACTCGGTCTGGTCACCATTCCGATTGGTCTGGGCAGCGGCGACTGGTGGTTGCTCGCCTTGGTGCTGCTGCCATCCGGGGTCCTCACCGCGCCCACCGTAGCCGCCACCGCCGACGCGGTGAGTCGGCTGGCGCCGGCGAGCGCACGGGGTGAGGCGATGGGCCTGCACGCATCGGCGATGGTGACAGGGCTGGCGCTCGGCGCCCCGCTGGCCGGCGCGGTAATCGACGCCTCCGCGCCGGCCTGGGGCTTCGCCGCGACGGGCCTACTCGGCGCGCTGACCGCGCTGGCAGTGCTGCCGACCGAGTTGCGTCACCGGGGCTCCGACGCCGCCATGGCCACCATCACCCCCACCGCCGCTCCCGTGCCCGATTCCGCCCCCGTCCGACCGTCAATCTAGAGAAAACACCCGGCAAATCGGTTACGGCGTTCGCCCCCGCATCCGCTCCCCCCGGTCCGCCATGCCATGGCAGTGCGCGGAACACACAGGCGCCAAGCACGAGATTTACCGCCGCTACCTCGAGCGATGGTTCCCGATCCTGCTCGCCAGCTCGAACGCCTACCCCTCAGTCACGTACGCCGAGGGGTTCGCCGGACCCGGCGTCTACAGCGGTGGCGAGGACGGCTCCCCCGTCATCGCAATCCGCGCGCTCGTCGGCGAGGTTCCACCGAACAAGGGCATCGCCCGATTCGTCTTCATTGATGATGATCAGCGTTGCGTCGACATGCTGGGGGAGACCCTACTCAAAGCGTTTCCGAAACGGCCAAGGACCGACGCCGCCATGCCCGTCTGGAGGAAAAAGGGCACCTGCGCCGAAGACCTTGAGGTCGCGCTCGACCGCGTACAAGCCTGGGGCCAGCCAATATTCGCTAACCTCGACTCCTGGGGCAACGCGCCCGTCCCTTTCAAGCTCCTGCAGCGCTTGGCCACGAACGTGTCCACCGAAGTCATCGTCACGCTGCTCCCGCAGCACTTCGTCCGCTTCGTCAGCCGGTTGGATAAGGAGAAGGGCGACGACGTGTTCGGCGGAGACCCTCACTGGCGTGACGTCGTCAACCTGCCGCCGGAAGCGAAGAGTCGGCACATCCTGACCTGCTACCGGAAAGCCCTAAAGCAGCGGGTTTTCCATACCTGTTGGACTTCGAACTTGTCCCCCGCAACGGCCAGCCCCTGTATCTCGTCTTCGGCACGGGGCATCCCCTCGGCGTGCAGAAGATGAAGGACAGCCTCTGGGAGGTCGATCGACTTCAGGGGGTCGGCTTTCGTGACCCACGCGACGATCAGGCAGAAACGTTGTTCGCCTTGGACGAGCCTCTCCTCGGACCGCTGACTCGACTGCTGCAGCAGAGGCTGCGGGACAGCGCGCCGGTCCGTGTGGAGGATCTACGCCACTTCGCTCTGTTCGAGACCGTGTACCGACCTGAGCATGTCATCAAGGCACTCAAGCCACTCGTCGAGACCGGTGCCGTGAAGATCGAAGCCGGTGGTCCGCTGCGCAGGTCATCCTTCGTGTCACTGGTCCAGGAGTCTGCCCAGTAAGGCTTCGGCCGCATCGCCGCCAGCGGCGGTCAGTGGGGTAATTGCGTTCGGGAGGCGACCACGTGATCCGGATTCGGCTCGTCGCCGGCGACGTCGACGAGCTGCACGCCGCCGCCGTCGCCCAGGCTCTCACCATCATTCACACCAGCCGCCCGATGCGCCGGCGCTCGGGAGACGGCGTCTCGCTGTCCGTCGACGCCGAGCTGCCCACCACCGCGGCGATGCGACGCGCCACGTAGCGCCGGATCCACTGCCGTTGGTCAAGGGCCAAGTGGGTGTGGCTCCGGGGAGCTGCTCCGGCTATAGGGGCGTGATCTTGGTCGCCCTGGCCGGGTACCCGTCCTGGCCGGGAACTTCGTAATGGCAGCGCACCCGCTGGCCTGGCGTGAGGCTTCGATACTGCGTTGGCCCAGCGACGATCGCGCTGTAGTGGGTCCACGCGGTTAGCTCGGAGTGGTCGAGAGCGACAGTCCCCCAGCCCTCTTCGTTGTGCCAGGCTGTCACCGCCCCGGTGTCCTGCAGGTCTTGGTCGCTCATGGACCTCACCGTATCGAATCGACGGAGGGCGGGCATCGGACCTGCCGTGACCGCCCCCTATCGGTGAAGGACGTCGGATCACACCCAGGTGATGGCCCAGTTCGGCGTCTCCCACGCATGTTGGACTTCGAGTCGGTGAGGCGAATCCAACGAGCGATCCGCCAGCAGCAGACAGGAGGCTCGATGGCCGACGAGTCGTCATCGGCCCGCGTCGCGTTGGCTAGGGGCTGATCGGTCAATGGCAGGGCCCGGCCTGGGAACCTTTGGGGCATCGGTCGTGCCTTGAATCGCTTGCCGGGTACTGCCGTGGATAGCCAGGGCAGCCCGTCGGGCGCGGGCGCTGGCGGGCGTTGTCAGCAGCGGCGCGGCTGCCGTGTCGATCGCGTCGAGGATTGGATGCCAGCGGGGATCGATGGCGCTATGTAGCCGGTGAGAGTTGTCGAGGTACCAGGCCCGTTCGGTGGGCGTCCAGGGGCGTTGGCGCTCGGCGCTGATGGCGGCCGTGAGCGCAGGAGGGCGTTGCCAAGCGCCGGTGGTGCTGGTGTTGGCGTAGACGACCTCGCCGTTGCGCCGAAACGCGAAGGCGACGTGTGCCAAGTTTTGGGTGTCGACGGCGTGTGCGCCGCGGATGACGCCGTGGTAGCACTCGTCGTGAATGGTGGTGTCGATCAGCCGGCCGCGGCCGACTTCCTGAACCTCGCTCCAGTACCGGTGCAGGATCCCCAGACGGCTGAGGGCCTCGGGGACCGCGACGATGGCGACTTCGACGCGGTAGCCGGCGTCGTGGAACCGGCGGGCGATGTCCTCGAACTCGCTCTCGTAGCGCATGGCCGACTCGAGGACGACGTGGCAGCGGTTGTCGATGGCGTACTGCTGGGCCTTGCCCCACCAGCGTTCACCGTCCGGTCGCACCTTCGCGCTGGCCGTGGTTTCGTCCTCGGCCTGCCAGTGGTGGAAGCTGGGGTGCATCGGGTTGTAGAAGTCCATGTTGATGTTGATGAAGCCACTGCCCGAGCCCAGCGCTTGCTTCACCATCGCGGTGACCGCCGTCTTGCCCGCGCCGGTCTGTCCTCCCACGATGACCACCACCGGCCGCTGCTGGGATGGGGCGCCGGTGAGGAACATCGGGACGATCTGGTCGCGGAAGATCCGCTCGTTGGCGTCCTCGGAGAGCACGCCGTCAGGGAATTCGGTCAACCGCGTGCCTGACGCAGCACGGCGACGCTTTCCTCACGGTGCCGGGCGACTTCGTCGATGTCGGCGGGGTCGAGATCCCGCAGGGCCTGCGCGAGACGGCTCTGAGACGCGATGACCTGCTCCAGGGAGCCCGGGTCACCGCCGGTCTGCTCTAGCTCGTAGCGGCGAGCGGACTGGGCCGCGAGGGCCTGGGCGATCAGGTCTCGGGTGACCTGGTGATCGTGGAGCTGCTCCGGTGTCAACGGCGACGGGGTGAGGCTCCCCAGCACCGACTCGTCATTTCCCGACGAAGGCATGCTCGTCCCTTCCTAGCTCAAGGTGCGGGGTTGCGGCGAACTCCACCAGCGTGAGATCGCCGGCGGTGCCGTCGTACCGGGTGATCGACGTGTTCGCGACCGGAGTCGTCGCGACGATGGCAGCGATCTCGTCGAACCCGAGGCCTTCGATGAGGTGGCGCATCACCACGACCACGGCGTCGTGGGCCACGAGCAGGACGCGCCGGCCCGCGTGCTGGGTGTTCAGGTCTGCCAGCACGGCCGCCAGGCGTCGAGCGATGTCGGCGAACGACTCACCGCCAGGAGGTTGGTAGGAGAACTCGCCTTCGGCCGCGAGCCGGGCTGCCTCTGCGGGGAACCGTTGAGCGATCATGGCGGGGGTCAGTAGCTCCAGGTCGCCCATGAGCCGATCGCACAGACGGTGATCGACGACGGCGGTGGGGTAGTCGCCACCCGACTGCGCCGCGGTTTCCGCCGTTCGTGACCAGGTCTGCCGAGCGCGGAGGTAGGGGGAGCAGATGACCTGTTGGGGCCGGCGGTGAATGGGTATAGCGGCGAGCCAGTGACCGAGTCGGGTGGCCTGCTCCCATCCCAGCGACGACAGCTCGATGTCGGCATCTCGCCCGGTCAGACCATGGTCGGTCAGGCCCCGTGCGTGTGCGTCGGCGAAGGCGACGTTAGCCAGGCTCTGCCCGTGTCGGATGAGGGTCAGCTCAGCGACGGTGTCCATGTCTCCATTATCCGTGGTGGAGCTAGAGGGGTTCGAGCTCCTCGTGGCGGTGCCAGGGGAATCAGGTGCTGTCGGTGTCGGGAAGCTGGGCGAGGACTTCCGGTGGTGCCAGCTCAGTGGGCAGGGGACGGGGCTCGGTGTGCTTGGTCGGGTTGCACCGGTTGAAGGGCCCGTATTCGGCGGCGAGCGCGGCGAGGTGTGGGTCGAGGTGGTCTCGCCACCAGATGCTCATGCCGGTTTGGGGGTCGCTGACCCGCAGGGTTTCCCAGGCCCGCCAGAGCGCGTACAGGCGGGAGATCGCCTCGGGGTGCGCCCACCACCGCGGGCACCAGTTGATGCCGCTGGTGGGCCCGGAGGCGAGGCGCCGCTCGACGACGTGGGCGAGGTAGTCGCCGACGAACGCCTCCACGTTGCGGTACACCGGCTCCGCGCCTTCCGGTTCCGCCGCCGGCGCCTCGGCGACCGGCGGGGCTGCGCCCGGATCGCCGGCGAGCTGGCCAAGGAGCGCGCTGAGGTCGGCGACGGCGTCGGCGGCCGTCCCAGCGGTCGGCGTGGTCATGGGATCGGCTCCGGTGGGACGTCGGGGGATAGAGTCCAGTCGGTGCGGCCGGTGGGGTCCCAGTGCGCAATCGACGCGCGGATCGCGGCGGCGTAGGGCCCGTCTTGCCAGGGGGCGGTGCGGGCGAGCGCGGGCGGGGCGCCGGAGGCGTAGACGACCATCCGGCCGCGGGGCAGGGCGTGCAG
>NZ_JBFAHZ010000099.1:0-7107 GCF_040654415.1 Micromonospora sp. NPDC050695 | reverse complement strand
ATTGGACCCGGCCAGGTTCGGCATGATCACGGTGGTCGGCGCGGGCGGCGGCGCCGCCTGCGTGGTGGCCGGGGCAGTAGTGGGCGCGGTCGTCGTCGGGGCGACGGTGATCGGGGCGGCGCTGACTTCCAAGACGGCCGGCACGGAAGCCTTCGGCTCGGCGGTGGCCTTGTCGTCACCGTTGCTGCCGATCGATCCCACACCGACTCCGCAGCAGAACAGGACGAGGGCACCAACGATGAGGCCGATGATCATTCCCTTGCCCAGCTTGGGCTTCACGGAGGCAACCGCCTGCGAGGGCTGGAAGCCGCCGGCGTGCTCGGGCTGCGACGGGTTGGGGGTCACGGGGTTGGTCACTGGGTATGTCTCCTGATCTCTGCACACGGAGCGCGCCGACCCAAAAACCCTGTTCGGCGTTCGGGCAGAGTACGGCAGAGCTTCGCCGATCTTGCAGATGATCTCCAGAGGGCTGAACGGCCTGGTAGCGCCTCGTGCACACGGTGGCTTGCCCATCCCCGTCCCAGGGCGCATCCCCAACGGGTCGTTTGCCGCGCCTCAGCAACCTCTGCGACTACGGGCAGCAAGGGGACACCCACGTGTCGACCGACAGTGCCATCATGTCCCAGTCGTCGCAGCCGAATGGAGATCCTCAATGAGTACTGTCACCGACCCGTTCGTCGACGGCACAACCCCGATGAGCGCGTACGAAGGACAGGTGTGGGACAGGCTCAACGAGCACTGGCAGCGCCGCAACAACCGCCGTAGTCTGCCGAACTGGGCGAGCGCTGCGCTCGATCGCTCCGGTGACGTCGCGCGACAAGCCGCGAGCCGCGCCACCAGGGCTATGCCGGAGGCGATCAAGGAGCCGGTCCGTCGCGGCGGCGACGCAGTTGCCGGCATGGCCCTGCGACCGGCGGCCGAAGCCGCGGCAGCGCTGCTGGAGCTGGTCAACGCCTGGGCCCTGGAGCTCAATGACCCGAAGGGCGTCGAAAAGGTCGCGCGCAAGCGCGGCCTCGAACTCGGCAGTTTCGCTGAGCTGCGGCAGCAGGACCTCAGGGTGTGCGACCGGCTCCTGACCCGCAACACACTCAGGTGGCGGACCGCCGGCGCCGTCGAAGGTGGCGTCATGGGCCTGCTCGCCATGGTCCCCGTCGCCGGGATCCCTGCCGCGATGACCGCGGACATCCTCGTCATCCAGGTCCTGAGCGCGTCGATCGCGTCGCGCATCGCGTACTCCTACGGCTACGACGCTAAAGATCCCGCCGAACAGCTCTTCATCGAACGCCTGGTACACCGGTCCTTCATGGCACAGGCCGCCAAGGTGGGGCCGCTGCGCGAGACCGCACGAGCGGCCAGCGCGATCAAGGGACGCGTGAGATGGTCAGAGAAGCTCCGCGCGGACCATCGCCTCGTGGCCGCCCTTGAGAAGTTGCTGCAGCACATGGGCCCGGCCGGCGCCACGGTTCCCGTGCAAAGCGTCGCCAAGGTCGTGCCATTTGTGGGTGTCCTCATCGGTGCCGGGATGAATTCCGCAGTCCTCGGCAGCGTGGCCGCCGACGCGCAGCGATACTGCCAGACCCGATTTCTGTGCGACAAGTACGAGCTGCCGCTGCCGGCGGCGTTGGCCACCTACCGGGACGACGTCGGCCCCGAGGCCGACGCCACGTAACTGTTCGGGTGGCAGCGATTGACGTCAACGGCGACCGCACCCGGCAGATCCGGAACCCGACAGGGCTCGGCAAACGTGCTTGCGATCCGTCCAGTCGTCCTGATCCGGGCGTGCGCCGAGGAGGTGACCAACTTCCCCACCCAGATGGTGGTCCACCTGGAGTCGAACTGGCCGGGCGCCAACCACCTCGACGGGGTTGTCATCTACGGCTACAACACGCCGGTCAGGATGAGCACACCCATCCCCTCGCCGCAGCAGGTGACCAAGAACGTCCAGGTCCAGCCGGTCATCGTCTCGCTGTAACCCGCCGCCGCGCCTAGCAACTCAGGCCGTACGCCGACTTCTCTCCGCATTTCCTGCTGCACACGAAGTGAGCTGGCACACTCACGCAACATTGACACTCTGAGATTCTTCGATCACCCTGGGTGCCTGTCTCGTGCAGTGCGTCAGCACCGGGGGTGGGCGTGGAGATCGATTCACTCGTAAAGTCCCTGAGCTACCCGTCGCTGCTGGCGCTCAACTCCTCCCACGAGCTCGTCGACGACGTGCTCCGGTACGCCACGACACACGCCAAGAAGCGCGAGGCGTACTGGCACCACAAGACGTTGACGCCGGTGGACGTCGGCAAGGGCGGCATGCGGACCACGCCCGCGCAGGTGCTGCATGAGCTGGGGGTGGCCACCACCCTGTTGACCGCGTCCCCGCTGTCACAGGTCGCTCGGCACTGGGCCGCTGTCCGCTACTGCGCCACGCTCACCAAGAACGGTGGGCGTCTCGCTCTGACGCCGGATGCCAACGAGGTCGTCTATCACCACAAGGTGACCCAGTCCGAGCAGTTGGGCATCGGCCTGGCCCTCGTGGTCGCCAAGCGTCTGTTACGCAAACAGTATCGAGGGTGGACGTTCCACGCGGTCGACGCGGAGGTGGCGTTGAAGGCGGGCTTCGTGGATGGCGGCGGTGCAGTGCAGTCGGTCTCGCGGACCAAGATGCGGCCGGACTACATCCTGCTCGGCCATCACGCCACGAGGAGACACAGGCGGATGAAGATCGTGATTCTTGAGTGCAAGGGCACTCACGGTCCGCCGAGCTTCATCCATGGACAGCTCGCCCGAGCCGCCGTACAGGTGGAGGCGTTGTCGGTAGGCGGAAGCCACCCACCGTCGCTGATGGTCGCCTCGCACCTCACCCAGGCCGGGATCACCGCCTACGTACTCGACCCGCCCGGTGATGACGAGTTGTGGTCCGGTGACGACGAGGAGCTTGATGGTCTGTTGAGCACCGCCCCTGAGGACCAGTACTGGCGACCACGCACGGTTTCCCCTCCGGAGCCCGAAGCGAGACAGGCACCCGACGACGTACCGTCGCCCGCCGACGAGATCATCACCGATCCGGACCTGGCCGAGGAGTTGCCGTCCGGTGCACCCCAGGTCTTCGACATCCCCGAGCAGCAGCGTGGGTGGTTCACCCAGATCTTGACCCGCGCCGTGGCGGCCACCGCCCTGCTCTTCGCCGGGAACAGCGCCGCCGCCAGCGGCTATGCCACTCCCCGCCAGCGAGGGACGGAGGATCCGGCATTTCAGCCGGGGCTGTTCAACCTGGACCCCGCGTGGGCGACGAGCAGCGCAGCGACATTCGCGCTACCCGACGGGCTCTCCGCGGAGGGCACCCGGCATCGCGCACCCCTGGGCCAGGGAAGGGTCCTGGAGGTCTTCCGAGGCGTGGAGAGCCGCCTCTACCGCGAGTTGGCCGAAGGCCAGGTCAGCGCCTACTTGAGAGATGCGCCGATCTTCTTCGGCAGGCGGGCGGCGTCGCCGGCCGACGGCAGCCTGTACTCGTTCGGCCAGGATGGGACCGTCCTGGTCGTCCGGGTCCTCAACGACGCCGGGTGAGACGCCCCTACGCTCACCTCGCCGCTACTTCCCTGCACCACCGAACCGGTCGTGCTTGGCAGAATCCGATGGATGAACGCTCCGATGGTTGATGCCTGCGGCGTCCCCGGCATGCTGCCCTTCCCACGGTGATCGACAGATGATCCGACAGACATCGCCCTGGGCTACAAGCCTTCTGCTGCGGTGGAAGCTTGCTACGCCGTTGATCGGGCTCAGCCTGCTGATGGCCGTCCCGGCCGTGTTCGGCACCGTGACCTGGTGGTCGTTCTACGGGGTCGGCTACCGGGTGCTGAGCGTCGTCATCTGCCTCGTCCTCACTGCTCAACTGGCGGTGGCGGTCTCCATCGGCGTCCGACCGAGCAGGGACGTGCCCTGGACGAGGGCCGGGCTGGTCATTCTCGGCATGCTGGTCGCCTGCGGCCTGGCCCGGATTCGCCACGAATTCTAAACCTCACCCCACCCATTCCACCCCCGACAGTACGCCGAATAAGCGCGCGTGGGAATTACGCGTTCATGGCTGCTGTCGGGGGTGTCTTGTATGGTCAGAGGCGTAGTTGCTTGGCGTGGTAGCACCCAATGGAATTGATTCCCGGGCGCAACGGCCGCGCGTTTCACCGATGGCGTCCGGATGTAACAAAATGCAACACGGAGAGGGCGGGAGCCGATGGCCGACGACATGGGATCGACAGTGCCGCGACGGCAGCTCGGGCGGGCGCTGCGCGACCTACGCACCGAGGCGCGGATGACACTAGACGGCGCGGCCGAGGCGATGCAGTGGAGCCGGCAGAAGATGTGGCGCATCGAGACCGGCCTCGGCCCGGTCCGCACCCTCGACGCCAAGGCCATGTGCGAGCTGTACGGGGCGACGCCCGACCTGACCAGCGCCCTCACCGCCCTGGCCAGCGAAACCAAGGCCAAGGGCTGGTGGCACTCGTACGGCCTGGCGATCCCGGACTGGTTCGAGATGTACGTCGGTCTGGAGTCGGTCGCCTCGAAGCTACGCGGCTACGACGAGTCCCTGGTGCCGGGCCTGCTCCAGGTGCCCGCCTACACCCATGGCGTCTATCAGAACCGCCGGGAAATGAGTGAGGAAGAGTTCGAACAAGTCCTCGCGGTTCGGCGACAACGGAAGGCGCTCCTGACCCGCAGGTTGCCGAAGGCTCCGACCCTCTATTCAGTTCTCTCCGAGGCGGTGCTGCTCCGCAACATCGGCGGACGGGTAACGATGACCGAGCAGCTCAAGCATCTCTTGGAGCTCGCAGAGTTGCCCAACGTCTCCATCCGAGTGCTGCCCCTGGCCGCCGGCGCACAGTACGGTGCCCTCGCCGGGACCTTCATGATGCTGGACTTCCCTCTCCGCAACCGGGTGGTCCCTGAGC
This sequence comes from Micromonospora sp. NPDC050695, assembly GCF_040654415.1. Taxonomy (NCBI): domain Bacteria; kingdom Bacillati; phylum Actinomycetota; class Actinomycetes; order Micromonosporales; family Micromonosporaceae; genus Micromonospora; species Micromonospora sp. NPDC050695. The sequence goes on along the minus strand of NZ_JBFAHZ010000099.1, from coordinate 2,170 downwards.
CGTCGGTCGTGTACTGCGAGTCGTTAACCGGAGCGCTCTACCTTGACCGACCTGCCGAGATCGCATCCTATGAAAGAGTCTGGTCCAGCCTCGATACCCTGGCGCTTGATGGAGGACAATCCAGGCAACTGATCAACAAGATCGTTGGAGAGATCCAGAATGCCTAAGCTGAACGGCGCCCTGTGGCGCAAGAGCACCCGCAGCGGCGACAACAACGGCGCGTGCGTCGAGGTCGCCGACAACCTGCCCGGCCTCGTCGCCGTACGCGACAGCAAGGACCCAGCCGGACCCACCCTCACCTTCTCCCCCGCCGCTTGGACCAGCTTCGTCCGGTTTACGAAGTCTGGACACTGAGCCAAACATCAGACGGGAGCGCAGACGGCGGACGCGCCGGACGCGCTCCCGTCGCGCAATCAGTCAGGGGGCCGCGTCTCCGATTGCGGGCTGGGCCACGTCCTCGAACAACGACCACCGGTCCCGCCACGCCTCCACGTCCTTCGGGTAGATAGCCGTGTGCCGGCTCTCCGGGTTACGCGGACGAACACCGCCGACGCTTGCGATGAACTCGTCGTGCCGCTCGCGCACCCCGGCACGCAGGTCGTCTCCGGGCACGACATAGAAGTCCCGACGTCCCTCGGTCACGTCCACGAGGACGTAGACATCAACCGACATCGCCGTCATCCGGTCGATGTCTGCGACCATCCACCCGCCCTGCGCGGCAACCTGCACAGCCGCAGTCCTACCGCTAATCGTCACGAAGGTCTGCGGACCGTGCAGACTTGCCGAAAGGCCGTGCAACAGGGCCTCCGCCACCGCGAGGTGCCGCCCAGCCTGGTGCTTCTGGTGGTTACTCGGAGCCATCTGCTCTCCTTTGGGGTGGAGGAGGGGTAGCAGGCTACGACGGTTGCCAGCCCTCGTCGATCGCATCCTGAAGCCGCTTACTGAACACGGCATGCGCCTGCCGATACTCGTTCTCCCGATCCGCTTTGTAAAATGGCGTCGCATACCCCTCTGGTGGCAGGTTCCGCTCCGGGTCGTTCAGGTATGCAATCAACTGGTCGTAGTGCTCCTTGCTTTGGCCAAAGCCAAATGCGCTGTGACTGGCGGCGAGTTTCCGACCCTTCGAATCGAACCACGCCCCTCGGTCATAATTCGCTAAGACCGGATAACGTGAACGATAGATTGCGACGAGCTGGTCGGCCGTTATTCCAAGCCATACTGAAACCAGAGCATCGATCTCAACTAAAGCCGCCCGTCTCGCACGCTCTGTTCGTAGGGCAGTTTCCCGACCCCAGTTAGCTGGAACGTCAGCAAGTGCACCTAGGCCTGGCCATTCTAGCGCCCACGACTCACATGACAGGCCTGCGGAGTGCCACAAATCCTCCCAGAGCCTCTGGTAGGCCACTGTGAGGCAATTAAGGCGCAGCGCTCGTATCAAAAGAGCGCTAGCCAACGGGTGATCAGCCATAGCACCCGGCATGTTTACCGCATCAGCCCCCCGTAGGTCAGCTCGGCCGGTGATTCGGAGCATGTAGTCCAATGGTAGAGCCGCCCAGAAGCCCGCGTTAACGACGGTGTCTCGGTCATTTAGCAATGCGAGCGAGTGCACAGAATCCACGTGCGCAGGGCCCGGCGGAATCAGCGCCGCGAAAAGAGATCTCTCGCCATCGAACGATATCCTTCGGCGCCAGGCAAGACGGTAGTAATCCGTGTAGCGCCTGCCGCCCCACTGATCCTGGACAGCTTCGTAACGGCCTAAATCACATGCCCGCACATAGTTAGTTGCCGGAACTGCCGAAGAAGGCAAGCGATCCGGATCCACTAGAAGCCAGTCCTGAATACTCCTGCAAGGAACCTTGGGGACCTTGTAGAATGGAAGCCCGACGGAGAAGTGCGGACCCTGCAATACCACATCCGAGAAGCGTCTGGGGCTCGCACTCTCTTCGCGAATGACGCCCGCCTCCTTAGAGCCCCGTTCGTGATACCCTCCGCTTATGCTAGGACCAAGCCCTCCTAGACGCTGAGTGACTGCGGCGAGAGCAGATATCGCCCCCTGCTCGTCTAATGTCACGGGGTAAAGCAAGGGGGTTTGATCTACAGGGCGGCTTTCCTCTCCGAACAGTTGACTCCACTCGTGAAGCAAGCTCGTGTTCACACTGACCAGCCTAGA
>NZ_JBFAHZ010000098.1:0-8115 GCF_040654415.1 Micromonospora sp. NPDC050695 | reverse complement strand
GCCCGGTAGCGGCCGCCACGCCACGCCGCACATCCCACGAGTCCATACAGAACCGCAGGTCAACCCAAGATCAACTTAAGCTACGTGGCATTGCGGCCTGCACCGGGCCCACCTCGTTGAAGTTGACCACCTCGGCACCGTGGAGTCTCGCCTTCTCCAGACGGTCGGCGTGCCCGTCGATCGCGATGACCCGCGACGCGCCGCGCTGGAACGCCGACACCACGGCGAATTGACCGACCGGTCCGCAGCCCCACACCGTGGCGACGTTTCCGTCCCGCACGTCGGCGAGGACCGCGCCGAAATAGCCGGTCGGGTAGATGTCGGACAAGGTGATCGCTTGGGAGTCCGTGACGGTGTCCGGCAGCCGGAAGAGATTCGTGTGGGCGAACGGAACACGCGCGTACTCGGCCTGCAATCCGTTGAAAGGGCCCTGGGGCCTCGGCGAGCCGAAGGATGCCGTACCGGATCGCGGGCCGTAGGGGTTGATGTCGTCGCACTGCGCGAAGTAGCCGCGCCGGCAGTAGGAGCAGGACCCACAACCGAGAACCGCGGAGATGAGTACGCTATCGCCCGGCTTGAAGTTGCTGACCTGCGAGCCCACCTCCTCGACCACGCCGACGCCCTCATGGCCGAGAATACGACCGGGCTCCATTTCGGACATCGTGCCGCGGATGAAGTGCAGGTCGGTGCCGCAGATCGCCGCCGTCGTCACCCGAACGACAGCGTCGGTCGGGTGTTCAATTTTTGGCTCGGGAACATCATCTACTCTGATGTCGCCCGTGCCATGGTAGACAACTGCCTTCATCAATACCCCCGACTCACCATTCGGTCAGGCATTCAGCGAAGGCGTAGATACCCCTTGCAGGGTGGTCGAAACAACAGAGTCAGCGCAGTTGAACCAATAAGAATCGGAAGAAATTCTCCATGATATGAATCGGAACTTTACGCGGAGTTGATTTCGACCGTACGGCTCGACACGTCCTGCCGATGATGTGATTTCGGTCCACCGGGACAGCGCGACCCTCCGTCGACAAGGAATACTCTGCGAACCCACTCGATGGAGTCAGCCAGCCGTGCCCCGTTGCGCGGCGCACGAGGCGTTGCGGGTTCCGCCCACCGCGCCGACGGTCACCTCGACCTCGCGATCAAGGAGAATTCCACCTCACCATGCCTAGAAGATTGCTCTGTGTGCTGATGTCCGCCGGCCTCGCGGCCGGTGCGGCGCTCGGTGTGACGCAGCCGGCGCAGGCCGCGGACCCGTCCGTCGACGGTGGTGGCCGAGCGAACGCCGGCGTCGCTCCGGGCGCGCGCAGCGGCGCGATGGCCACAAGCGCCGCGATGCCGGCGGGTTACTCGGTCCGGGGCATCGACGTCTCCAGCCACGACCACAACCTCGGCCCGATCAACTGGCCCGCGGTCGCGGCCAGCGGCGTCAAGTTCGCCTACGTCAAGGCGACGGAAGGCCGGACGTACCTCAATCCGTACTTCGCCGAGGACTACGCGGCGGCCAAGGACGCGGGTCTGCTCGTCGGCGCCTACCATTTCGCCCGTCCGGACAAGCGCGACCCGATCGCCGAAGCCAACTTCTTCGTCGACAGCGCCACGTTCACGAAGGACGGCCAGACCCTCGTGCCGATGGTCGACATCGAGTGGCCCTACTGGAGCGGCGCGCCCACCTGTTACGGGCTGACCCCGACCGAGATGTCGAACTGGATCAGGTCCTTCACCGACCAGGTCAAGGCACGCATCGGCCGGCCCGTGATGATCTACACGAACACCAACTACTGGAACCCCTGCACGGGTAAGAACGCGTCGTTCGGCGCCAACCCGTTGGACATCGCCGGCTACACCAGCGCTCGCCCGCCGCTGCCGGCGGGTTGGACCTCGGAGACGATCTGGCAGTACGCCGCCGGCAACCCGAGCAAGCCCGGCAACTACAGCCAGAACGTCTTCAACGGCACCTACGCGTCTCTCACCCGGCTCACCGGCGCACCGGTGGCCGTGCCCCCCGTCGCCCTCCGCTCACGGGCCAACCGGCGGTACGTGGTGGCCGAGAGCGGTGGCGCCAGGCCGCTGATCCCCAACCGCACCACCGTTGCCCGGTGGGAGCAGTTCGACGTGATCAGTGCGGGCGGCGGCTACGTCGCGCTCCGCTCACGGTCCAACGGTCGGTACGTGACGGCGGAGAGCAAGGGCGCGAAGCCGCTGATCGCCAACCGGACCAAGGTCAGCACCTGGGAGAAGTTCACCATCATCAACAACGCGGACGGCACGATCAGCCTGCGCGCCGCGGCCAACGGCAGATACGTGGTGGCGGAGAGCAAGGGCACCAAGCCGCTCATCGCCAACCGGACGTCGATCAGCACCTGGGAGAAGTTCGACCGCTTCGCCCTCTGAGCACCGCCGCTGCCCGGCACCCCCCGTACCGGGGTGCCGGGCAGCGGTCTGTCACCGCTTCGCCGCCCAGAAGACGTAGACCGCGCCGTACGGCACGGACGTCGTGGCACCGTCCGTGCAGGCGCCCGCCGGGGCCGCGCCGCCCGAGGTCAGGAGCCGACTGATGTACGCCACATTGCCGAGCAGGCCGGTGCCGGTGTGGCTGTCCACCGTCAGCAGCAACTCCGGGATCGTCCCCGCGCGCGGGCTCTCCGCCGTCTTCTTGGCCGTGATCAGGGAATCGTCGCGCTGGGACTGCCAACTCGGTCCCTTGAAGTGGTGGATCCGGCCGCCGCGAGACCACCGGCCACTCCGATGACCAGGAGCCCTCGGAAACGGGGTCGAGACGTGCTGAGCATGGGATTCCTCCGATTCGGGTGGGCGAATCCGTGTCCACGTGTTTCTGTACGGGCGGAATCCGAACGGCGATCAACTGCGCCATATCTGATCGACCGTTCACCCCGAAGGCGTACCGGAAATGGGTTCAGCCGGTGGCGGCGGCCAACCGTCGGACGGACCCGGCGCGGGCCGCCCAGCGCCCGTCCTCGTGGCGTACCTCGATGGGGTGCGCGAAGGCCGCCGACACCTGGGCGGTCGTGACCGTCCCGCCGGCCGGACCGGCGGCGACCACGCTGCCGCCGCTGATCAGCATCGCGTGGGTGGTCGTCGCCGGAAGTTCCTCGAGGTGGTGGGTGACCATGATCGAGGCGAGACGGGGGTGGGTCTGACGGAGCAGGTCGATGGTCTCGAGCAACTGCTCCCGGGCGGCGACGTCGAGACCGGTCGAGGGTTCGTCCAGCAGCAGCAGTCGCGGCCGGCTGATGAGCGCCCGGACGATCAGGGCACGACCCCGCTCGCCCTGCGAGAGGGTGGGCCAGCGTTCGTCGGCCCTGTCGACCAGCCCGAACATGCCCAGCAGGGAATCCGCCCGGGCACGGTCGTCCCGGGTCGGTTGCCAGCGCGGCGGCAGGTCGACCGATCCGACGATGCCGGTCAGCACCACCTCGCGGATGGTCAGGGGTGACCGCAGCGGATGACGGGGGTTCACGTGACCGATCGCCCTGCGCAGTTGTTGCAGGTCGACGCGGCCGAGTTGCTGATCGAGGATCCGCACGGTTCCCGAGGTCGGGTGGGTGAGCGCGCCGCAGAATCCCAGCAGTGTGCTCTTGCCCGCGCCGTTCGGGCCGAGCAGGGCCCAGTGCTCACCTTCGCGCACCGTGAGGTCGATGCCGTGCAGGATCTGCCTGCCATCCCGCCGGAACGTCACGTCACTCAGTTCGACGACGGGCGACGGCGGGTGTGTCTCGGCGGTCCTGAGGAGCATGGCCTTCTCTCGGTACGGCGAGGGCCGGGCCCCCGCGATTGCTTGATGATCCACCTGCACAGTGCCACAGACCCGGCGTGATGGCCGAGGCGATGCTCGGGATGTGGACCCGGCGGGCGTCGGCCCGGCTCGCCGAGGTCGCGGCGGACGGAGACCCGGTTGCCGTCGGCGTCAGGCGCCTCCGGGGTTGACACCAAAGCTAAGTGTGATAGCTTTTCAGCTACGCGCATAAGCCAAGGCGCTAATGAGCTTCCTGGAGGACGTTGTGACTGAGTTCCTCAGCGTCGACGGCGGGACGATCGCCTACGAGGTGACCGGCGCCACCGGGCCGCTGGTGGTGCTCGCCCACGGCATGGGTGACAGCCGAGCGGCGTACCGGTTCCTCACCCCCGCCCTGGTGCAGGCCGGTTACCGGGTCGCCGCGACGGACCTGCGCGGGCACGGTGAGTCCAGCGTCGGGCGGGCGTCCTACACCCATACCGCGATCGCCGGAGACCTGATCGCCCTGGTGCGGCACCTCGGCGGGCCGGCCGTGCTCGTCGGCCACTCCATCTCCGGCGGTGCGGTCACCATCGCCGCGGCGAAGGCGCCGGAACTGGTCACCGCGCTGGTCGAGCTCGCGCCCTTCACCCGCAAGCAGCAGGTGAAGCTCGGTGACCTGCGCGTGGCCGCCCACCGCCGCGGCATGACCGCCCTGATGACCACCACCCTGCTCGGCAGCGCCGTGGTCCTGCCGTTCCTGGCCGGCGTCCGCGCCTAGGCGGGCACCGAGGAGCGACCGCGACGTGGCAGGGCCAGCCGCCCGAGAGCGGGCCGCCCGCGCTGAGGGCTGCGGCACTCGCCCTCGGTGGGCTGGTCGCCTACCCGATCGCCGCCCCGGCCCGCAGGGATCCGGCCGGGTGGCCCGGCGTGCGGCTACAGGAACTCGCTGCGGTAGGTCGAGGCCAGGTCCGCCGCGCGGCGGCGGCGTTCCGCCTGCTCGTCCGGCGACAGCTGGGGCGGCGGCGCGTCGCTGCCCGCGACGACGTCGCCGATGCGGGTGAAGTACTCGTCCCGCCCGGCGGGGGTGCACATACAGAGCATCCGCGCCGGTGCGCCCGAGACGTTGCGGAAGTTGTGCGGCGCGTTCGCCGGGATGTTGACGGTGGAGCCGGCCCGGACGAGGTGCCGCTCGCCACGGAAGGTGAACTCGACCTCACCTTCGAGGATCGTGAACATCTCCTCGAAGTCGTGGCGGTGCGGCGGCGGCCCACCGCCGTCGGGGACGCGCATGTCGATCAGGCAGTACCGCCCGTTGGTCTGCTCACCGGTGATCAGCATTCCGTAGGTGTTGCCCACGATGTACGTCGTGGCGGGGTCGTCAGGGTTCGCCACGGTCAGTACACGGGACGGATCGTCGTCCGGAACCATGGTTCGTCTCCTTGTGGTCGATGGCCGAGCGCTCAGGCGTCGGCGACGGTGATGACAACCTTGCCGCTCGGCAGCATCCCGGCGGTCGCGGCGGCGTGCAGTGCGGGCAGGTCGGCCAGCGCCACCCGCTGGGCGACCTCGACGCGCAACTCGCCGATGCTGACACGAGCGGCCAGGTCGGCGAGTTGGTCGGCGTCGCTGCGCACGAACAGGTCGATGCCGCGCACGCCGCGCCGCTCGTCGGAAGGGGCGGGCATCCAGACGGTGGTGTTGACGAGGGTCCCGCCGTCACGGATCAGGGTCACCAGCGCGGCGAGCTGCTCCGGAGCGACAGGCGCGAGGTTGAGCACCAGGTCGACCGGCTCGATCACCGCCCCGGTCGGGTCGGTGTCGGTGTGGTCGATCACCTGGTCGGCGCCGGCGGCTCTGACACGGTCGGCGCTGCGCGGGCCGGCCGTGGCGAGCACCGTTGCACCGGCCTCCTTCGCCAGCTGCACGGCGTACCCGCCGACCGCTCCGCCGGCACCGTTGATCAACACCCGCTGACCGGCGGTCAGGTTGCCGTGGTCGAACAGCGCCTGCCACGCGGTCAGGCCCACCAGCGGGAACGCCGCCGCGTCGGCCAACGGGATGCTCTTGGGTGCCCCGGTCAGGATCTCCGCGGGCGCGATCACGTACTCCGCGGCCGCTCCGGTCCCCGTCATCGGCAGGAAGCCGATGACCCGGTCACCCACCGCGACGTCGTCCACGCCGTCACCGAGCGCGTCGACCGTGCCGGCGACGTCGAGGCCGGGAGTGTGCGGCAACTCGACCGGGATCGGACCCTGCATGTAGCCCGCACGGATGTTGGCGTCGACGCCATTGAACGACGTCGCGGCAACACGGATCCGGACCTGGCCGGCACCGGGGGTGGGCTGCTCGACGTCCTCGTAGCGCAACACCTCGGGACCGCCGAACTCGTGAAAACGCACTGCCTTCATTGCTGGACCTGCTTCCGTTAGCGCCGCCAATGTGCTCCTAACCCGAGGCAGTCCCGACACAGAGGAGACCTCTGCGGCACTGCTTCCAGGCGCGAAGGCGTCCAGTCCGACGTCACCAGGGCCACCCGGAGGCAGCCGCTGGATCCGCGGTCGCTGGAGACGTCACTGAATCTCGCAGGATCCGGCGCGGTTAGCCTGGGCCAGGCTGGCCCACCTTGATGATGGTCGGATCACCGGCCTCGTGCACGATCTCGGCGAGACGCGCCGCGTCGGCCGAACCCGGTGCCGCGGTGAGCATCAGAGCCGCCAGGTCGTCGCCCGGGATGGCGAGCAGGCTGCCCACGAGCGTGACGGCCCCACCGTCCGGATGGATGAACGCGGCACTGCTCTCGTAGGCAGCCACCGGCCGCGGCGTACGCCACAAGCTGTCGAACAGGCGGCTCCGGCTGCGCATGTGGTCCACCAGCGCGGCAAGCGACCCGTCGGCGGGATAGCGCAACAGCGCGCTCCTCAGGCGGGCGACGAGGACCGCCTCATGATCGGTCGCGTCGGCCGTGGACTGCTTGAAACCGTCGAACGGGTCGCAGAACGTACGCCAGGCGACGTTCCACTCCCACGGGTCCCCGGTGAGATCCCAGTGCCCCAGCGCCATGAACGCATTGTTCACGGCGACCAGGTTCATCGCCGCATCGGAGACGAACATCGGAGTGTCCGTGAACCGCTCCAGCAGACGGATCGCACCCGGGCCGAGTTCGTTCGGCACCTGACCGTCCGCGGCGGCGTACCCCGCCAGCGCGCAGAGCCGCTCGTACTCCGCCCGCCCGATCCGTAACGCGCGGGCAATAGCGTTCACCACCCCGGCCGACGGATGGCTGCGCCCCTGCTCCAACCGGCGTACGTAGTCCGCAGACATTCCCGCGAGCTCGCCGAGTTCCTCCCGCCGCAACGCCCGCACCCGCCGACGGCCGATCGGTAGCCCGACAGCCGCAGGCGCCGTACTCTCCCGCGACTGGCGCACCGCGGCACCGAACTCGTGACGTTCCACAACGCAAGTGTGCCCGGTCAGTCCGGACACCAGGCAGCGGGCGGCGCGATCCCGGTGGACACGAAAGAGCCCCCGACCCTGCCGTTTTCGGCTGGTCGGGGGCTTCCCCGGCAGGGTCACCGGCGTTCGGTGCGGATGCTCATCGAACTGCCGGCCGCGCGGCACCTACGACACGTAGGTGGCGGTCGGAAAGCGGACCGCGAACTCCGCGAAGGTGGCCCTTTCCTGGCGCCGGGCGGCGCGGAACTCCTCCGTGCCGGTGGGCCCGTATCCGATCTCCAGGTCTGTCGCGAGCTTCGGAAAGACGGCGTCCGCGAAGTCGTCGACGCTCGCGCCGTGTGGGTCGTCCAGGCCGGACAGCGCGGTGGCTACGGCGGGCGGGATGAGCTCGGCTGTCCTCACAAACCAGCTTGGCCAACTCGGTACGAGGCACCCCGGCAAGCTCACTCAGAGCCGTGTAACCAGCGTTGTTCAAGGCCCGCATCGCTGGCGCACCGATTTTCGGCAGGGTGCCGAGGGCAGAGTCCACGCTCCTCATAATGTCGGGTCCGGTCCGCAACTGCACCTTCATCGATGCCCTCTCCGGATCGGAGATCCATCTCTGGGTCGCTCGGGCTCAGAAGGAGATCGACGCTTCCCTGGCCCCGGAGACTGCTAGCGTCAGCGTGCCTGAACGCAACAACTACCGGTTCCAGTTGGCAATGGTGGCGACGGCGAAGCTCGTGAGGCAGCCCGTACGGTTTCCGAAGCAGCTCAGCCGCTTGGCCCACCTCGGGCACGCCGTCCCGCTGACCATCCCGGACCGTCGCCCTGCTTGGCGAGCCCAGTACGGCAGCCGCCATTAGCAGTCTGACCTGCTGGGATGTGGTGGGGGCGGCGTCCGACATGGACGCAGCCGCCCGTTGATCATGTGTTTGTGA
>NZ_JBFAHZ010000097.1:0-8181 GCF_040654415.1 Micromonospora sp. NPDC050695 | reverse complement strand
GCCGGGGGATGTAACCGGGGGGTAACCCGGGGCGGTCAGGCCGGTGTTCCCAGCGACCGCCCGCACACCAGCGACCGAAGTCGCGGTGGCATGCCAGGTATAACGACCCCGCCCGGCCCCCGATTCCACCACCGCGATGCCCCCGGTCACTCGACACCCCACCCCAAACCCGACACCCCACCACCGCAGACCCCATCCAGAACCAGACACCCGGCACCACACCACGCAAACAGGCGGCACCCAAGATCCGCGCACCACCCGGGAGGCCGCTGCCAACCGACAGGATCAGGCAGCAACCTCCCCGAGGGATCCCGACCGCAGACGGTCCCGCCGCGGACGGTCCCGACCGCAGACGAGCGCGACCAGACCACGAGTGGCGACCGTGCCACGAGTCTGCGGAGGTCGCCGGGCAACGGGCTCCAGGGATCCGCACCTCGCGACCCACCCAACTCGGCCCGTCAGTGGGTGGTCACCGATCCGGGGACACCCCGCGCCACCCCGACCACGTCCAGCCGCGACCCGCCCGAAGACCAAGATGCGCTCGATCCAGGAAACAGGCCCCACCCCGCGATGACGAGGCCACTACATCCAGGATCGAGCGCGATCATCCCTGGCGGCTACAACACGGCGGCCGTGGCGCGGCGCGATCGACTCGAGTTCCGTGAAAGCGGGGTGTCCGGGTGCGGGAGATACCCCGACATCAAGGAAGGCGAGTGGATCATGCCCGCCTCCACCGTTCGCCCACTCCCACCCGCATCCGGCCGGGGTACCCGCCCATGATCGTGCTCGATCCAGGAAACAGGCCCCACCCCGCGACGACGAGGCCACTACATCCAGGATCGAGCGCGATCATGCGTGGCGCGACGCGACGCGCCCCATCAGGGGGCGGAGCGAGGACAGTCGGCGTGAGCTGATTGGCCGGTCCCAGCCGGCAGAGCGAGCGGCAGTGCTCAGGTGGTGGGTGTCGCTTCCGCGCCGTCGTCGGCCCGCGCGTCCTTGTCGAGGGCGGCCAGGATCGCCTCGGCGGTGCGCCGACCCAGGCCGGGCACCTCGGTGATCTCGTCCACGGTGGCGGCGGAGAGTCGCTTAAGCGAACCGAAGTGCCGCAGCAGGGCCTTGCGCCGCACCTCTCCCAGGCCGGGTACGTGGTCCAGTGCCGACTCGGTCATCCGCTTGGAGCGGCGTTGCCGGTGGAAGGTGATGGCGAAGCGGTGCGCCTCGTCGCGGACCCGTTGCAGCAGGTAGAGCCCTTCGGAGGTGCGCGGCAGGATGACCGGGAACTCGTCGTTGGGGAGCCACACCTCCTCCAGTCGCTTGGCGAGCCCGCAGAGCGCCACGTCGTCGATGCCCAGGTCGGCGAGGGCCTGGGCGGCGGCGGCGACCTGCGGGGCGCCGCCGTCGACGACCACCAGCTGGGGTGGGTACGCGAATTTGCGCGGCCGTCCGGTGGTCGGGTCGATCAGGACGCCGACCTGCGGCTCGGCGGCGTCGGCCGGGGCGGCCGGGTCGTCGGTCGACTCGACGCCCACCTCGCCCGTCTCGGCCCGCGCGTCCAGGTAGCGGGCGAAGCGGCGGCGCAGCACCTCGGACATCGCGGAGAGGTCGTCGGTGGCGCCTCGGACGATGAACCGCCGGTATTCGCTCTTGCGGGGCAGCCCGTCCTCGAAGACCACCATGCTGGCCACCACGTCGGTGCCCTGGATCTGGGAGATGTCGAAGCATTCGATGCGCAGCGGCGAGGTGCGCATGTCCAGCGCCTCGCTGATCTCGTCCAGTGCCTTGCCCCGGGTGGTCAGGTCACCGGATCGCTTGAGTTTGTGCCGGGCCAACGCGTCCTTGGCGTTGCGCTCGACGGTCTCCATCAAAGACCGCTTGTCGCCGCGTTGCGGCACCCGCAGCGACACCCGGCTGCCCCGGTGGGTGGTGAGCCATTCGGCCAGCGCGTCGGCGTCCGCCGGCAGCTCGGGCACGAGCAACTCCCGGGGTACGTCGCTCTCGCCGTGCTCCCCGCCGTACACCTGGGTGCAGAAGTGGTGCACCAGGTCGCCGGTGGTCAGGTCCTCCGTCTTCTCCACCACCCAGCCGCGCTGGCCACGGACCCGGCCGTCACGGACGTGGAAGACCTGCACGGCCGCCTCGAGCGGGTCGTCGGCGAACGCGACCACGTCGGCGTCGGTGCCGTCGCCCAGCACCACGGTCTGCTTCTCCATGGCGCGGCGCAGCGCGGCCACGTCGTCGCGTAGCCGGGCGGCCCGTTCGAACTCCAGTTGCTCGCTCGCCTCGGTCATCTCACGTTCGAGCTTGCGGACCATCGTGTCGGTGCGGCCGGCCATGAAGTCGCAGAAACCGTCGACGATGGCGCGGTGTTCGTCGGCGGAGACGGAGCCGACGCACGGCGCCGAGCACTTGCCGATGTAGCCGAGGAGGCAGGGGCGACCAACCTGGCCGGCCCGCTTGAACACCCCGGCGGAGCACGTCCGGGCAGGGAACACGCGCAGCAGCAGGTCGAGGGTCTCCCGAATGGCCCAGGCGTGTGAGTACGGCCCGAAGTAGCGCACGCCCTTGCGCTTGGCGCCGCGCATCACCTGCAGCCGCGGGTACTCCTCATTGAGGGTGACGGCCAGGTAGGGGTACGACTTGTCGTCGCGGTAGCGGACGTTGAACCGGGGGTCGTACTGCTTGATCCAGGTGAACTCCTGCTGGAGCGCCTCGACCTCGGTGCCGACGGTGATCCAGTCCACCGACTCGGCGGTGGTGACCATCTGCCGGGTGCGCTCGTGCAGGTTCCAGACGTCGCCGAAGTAGGAGTTGAGCCGGCTGCGCAGGTTTCGCGCCTTGCCGACGTAGATCACTCGGCCGGTGCCGTCACGGAAGCGGTAGACCCCCGGTAACTCCGGGATGGTGCCGGGTGCGGGACGGTAGGTCGAGGGGTCAGCCACACCGACAATCCTAGTCCGCACTCCCGACACCCCACGGTCAGCGCTTGATCAACTCGGGCTGCGGGGACGGCGGGGTGTCGCCGGACACCCCGGCCACGAAGCCCGAGTCGATCAGCGCGTCAGGCGAGGGAGATCTGGTCTCCGGTGACCTTGATGTCCTTGGGCGGCAGCGGCTTGGTGGCCGGCCCGGCCTTCACCGAGCCGTCCTCGATCGAGAACTTGCTGCCGTGACAGGTGCAGTTGATGGTGCCGCCGTCGACGTTCGTGACCGGGCAGTTCTGGTGGGTGCAGATGGGGCTGAAGCCCTTGAACTGACCGGCGGCGGGCTGGGTGATCACCACGCCCTCAGCCGCGAGGACCTTGCCGCCGCCGACCGGGATGTCGGCGGTGGTGGCCAGCGACTGGGCGTTCTGCCGGTCGCCGCCGCCGGCGTCACCGGTGCTGGGCACCGCCGGGCCACCGCTGGTGGGTGCGTCGCTGCCGCTGCCGTCGTCGCTGCCGCAGGCGGCCAGGACGACGGCCGCACCGACCGCACCGACACCGGTGAGCAGGGCTCGACGGGTCTGCGTACCGGGACCGGTCAGCGCCTGATCGTCACTCATGCCTCGCCTCTCTCTAGCCCGCTGCGCCGGTCCGAGAGCCGGCCACACTTCTTCACACGGGCAACTGTGCCGGATGGTTCATCGCGCCGCCTGTCCGACCCGGGAAATGCGGACGGGGCGGGCCCGACCGGACCCGCCCCGCACAAAAACCGGCCAAGCCCGGCCGAGGTCAGCGTGCGGCGGCCGGTACCTTACGGCTGGCCCGCGCCTTGGTCGTGCCGTTGGCCTTGGCGGCCCGGGTCGTGGCCGCCGCCGCGCCCTTGGCCTCGCCGTCGAGCGTGAGCACCTGGCGCAGGAACTGGCCGGTGTGGCTCTCGGCCACCTCGGCCACCTCCTCGGGGGTGCCGGTGGCGAGCACGGTGCCGCCCCGGTGGCCGCCCTCCGGGCCCATGTCGATCAGCCAGTCGGCCGTCTTGATCACGTCGAGGTTGTGCTCGATGGTGATCACCGTGTTGCCCTTGTCGACCAGGCCCTCCAGCACCATCAGCAGCTTGCGGATGTCCTCGAAGTGCAGGCCGGTGGTCGGCTCGTCGAGCACGTAGACCGTCCGCCCGGTGGAACGCTTCTGCAGCTCGGACGCGAGCTTGACCCGCTGCGCCTCACCGCCGGACAGCGTCGGCGCGGGCTGGCCGAGGCGTACGTAGCCCAGGCCGACGTCGACAAGCGTCTTGAGGTGCCGGTGGATGGCCGGGATGGCGGAGAAGAACTCGGCGGCCTCCTCGATCGGCATCTCCAGCACGTCCGAGACGGTCTTGCCCTTGTAGTGCACCTCCAGCGTCTCCCGGTTGTACCGGGCGCCCTTGCAGACCTCGCAGGGGACGTACACGTCGGGCAGGAAGTTCATCTCGATCTTGATGGTGCCGTCGCCGGAGCACGCCTCGCAGCGCCCACCCTTGACGTTGAACGAGAACCGGCCCGGACCGTACCCGCGGACCTTCGCCTCGGTGGTCTCGGCGAAGAGCTTGCGGACGTGGTCCCAGACGCCGGTGTAGGTGGCCGGGTTGGAGCGCGGCGTCCGGCCGATCGGCGACTGGTCCACGCCGACGACCTTGTCCACGTGCTCCAGGCCGGCGACCCGGGTGTGCCGGCCGGGCACCAACCGGGCGCCGTTGATCTGGTTGGCCAGCACCGCGTACAGGATGTCGTTGACCAGCGTCGACTTGCCCGAGCCGCTGACCCCGGTGACGGCGATCAGCTGACCCAGCGGGAACGACACCGTCAGGTTGCGCAGGTTGTGCTCCCGCGCTCCGTGCACCACCAGCTCGCGGGCCGCGTCCTGCGGGCGGCGCGACTTCGGCGTCGGGATCGACCGCTTACCCGACAGGTACGCGCCGGTGATCGACTCCTTGTTCTTCAGCAGGGCCGGCACCGACCCGCTGTGCACGATCTTGCCGCCGTGCTCGCCCGCGCCGGGCCCGATGTCGACGATCCAGTCGGCGACGCGGATGGTGTCCTCGTCGTGCTCGACCACGATCAGCGTGTTGCCCAGCCCGCGCAGCCGGATCAGGGTCTCGATCAGCCGGTGGTTGTCGCGCTGGTGCAGCCCGATCGACGGTTCGTCGAGCACGTAGAGCACGCCCACCAGGCCGGAGCCGATCTGGGTGGCGAGCCGGATGCGCTGCGCCTCGCCGCCGGACAGGGTGCCGGCCGGCCGGTCCAGGGAGAGGTAGTCCAGGCCGACGTCGAGCAGGAACCGCAGCCGGGCGTTGATCTCCTTGAGGACCCGCTCGGCGATCATCTTCTGCCGGTCGGTCAGCTCGATGCCGGCGAGCAGGTCGGCGCACTCGCCCACGGACAGGTTGCAGACCTCGGCGATGCTCTTGCCGGCGAGGGTGACGGCGAGCACCTCGGGCTTGAGCCGGGCACCGCCGCAGGCCGCGCACGGCACGTCGCGCATGTAGCCCTCGTACTTGTCGCGGGACCACTCGGACTCGGTGTCGGAGTGCCGGCGCTCGATCCACTGCACCACACCCTCGAAGCCGGTGTAGTAGGAGCGCTCGCGGCCGTACTTGTTGCGGTACCGCACGTGCACCTGGTCGTCGGAGCCGTGCAGGATCGTCTTCTGCGCCCGGGCCGGCAGCGCCCGCCACGGGGTGTCGACGGTGAAGTGCTGGGCGTCGCCGAGCGCCTCCAGCAGGCGCAGGAAGTATTCCAGGTTGTGCCCGGTGGACCAGGGCTGGATGGCGCCCTCGCGCAGGGTGCGCTCCGGGTCGGGGACCAGCAGCTCCGGGTCGACCTCCTTCTTGGTGCCCAGGCCGGTGCACTCCGGGCAGGCGCCGTACGGGGCGTTGAAGGAGAAGACCCGGGGCTCGAGATCCTCGATGGCGAGGGGGTGGTCGTTGGGGCAGGCCAGGTGCTCGGAGTAGCGGCGCTCCCGGTCCGGGTCGCCCTCGGGGAGGTCGACGAAGTCGAGCAGCACCAGGCCGCTGGACAGGCCCAGGGCGGCCTCGACCGAGTCGGTCAGCCGCTGCTTGGCGCTCGGCTTGACGGTGAGCCGGTCGATCACCACCTCGATGGTGTGCTTCTCCTGCTTCTTGAGCTTCGGCGGCTCGGTGAGCGGGTGCACCACACCGTCGACGCGGGCACGGGCGTAGCCCTTGGCCTGCAGCTCGGCGAAAAGGTCGACGTACTCACCCTTGCGGCCGCGGATGACCGGGGCGAGCACCATGAACTTGGTGCCCTCGGTCATCGCGAGGACCCGGTCGACGATCTGCTGGGGGCTCTGGCGGGAGATCCGTTCGCCGCAGACCGGGCAGTGCGGCTCGCCGATGCGGGCGTAGAGCAGGCGCAGGTAGTCGTAGACCTCGGTGATGGTGCCGACGGTCGAACGCGGGTTGCGCGAGGTGGATTTCTGGTCGATCGAGACGGCCGGGCTCAGGCCCTCGATGAAGTCGACGTCGGGCTTGTCCATCTGGCCGAGGAACTGCCGGGCGTACGACGAGAGCGACTCGACGTAGCGCCGCTGCCCCTCGGCGAAGATCGTGTCGAAGGCCAGGCTCGACTTGCCCGACCCGGACAGCCCGGTGAACACGATGAGCGCGTCCCGGGGCAGGTCGAGACTGACGTCACGCAGGTTGTGCTCGCGCGCGCCACGGATGATCAGTCGGTCGGCCACGGTGCGTGTACTCCCGGGAGAAGACGATGCGGAGGATCTGTCCCGCTCTGGAGTGATTCTGAGCGGTTGTGCGGGCGCGGAAATCACGCCTCGGCAACTCTAGCCCCGAGGTACGACAGTTTCCCGCGCCCGCACATTCCCCCAGCTCAGCCCGGTTGGCCGCGCGCCCGCGAGCGCGGCACGCACCGCCGGGCTCAGTAGCCGCCGGGCGCCGGCGGTCGGGCCGCCCGACGTCGGGCCGAGCGCCACCCACCGCGTCGTTCGGCGGCCGTGCGCGCCTCCCGCCGCCGGCTCTCGTGCGCCACCTCACCCTGCAGCCGCCGCCAGCTCTCCCACCGACGGGTGGAGAGTTCGCCGGTGCGCAGCGCGTCGCGGACGGCGCACGCCGGCTCGCCGTCGTGCCCGCAGTCGGCGTACCGGCAGCCCTCGGCCAGCCCGGCGATGTCGGCGAACGCCCGGTCGAGCCCCGTCACGCCGTCGAGCAGGCCGACCGCCCGTACCCCGGGCGTGTCGATCACCGCACCGCCGCCGGGGATCGGTACGAGCGCCCGCCAGGTGGTGGTGTGCCGACCCTTGCCGTCGACCCGCCGGATCGCCTGGGTGGGCATCATCACGGCACCGGCGAGGGCGTTGACCAGGCTCGACTTACCGGCACCGGACGGCCCGAGCAGGCCGAGGGTGCGACCCGGCGCCACCTCGGCGCGCAGCGGGTCGAGCCCGACGCCGCGCTCGGCGCTGACCGGCAGCACCGGCACACCGGGTGCGACCGCGGCGAGTTGCCGGGCCAGCGCGCCCGGGTCGGCCGCGAGGTCGGCCTTGGTCAGCACGACCAGCGGCCGGGCTCCGGACTCGTGCACCAGGGCGAGCAGTCGCTCGATGCGGCCGACGTCCGGCTCCGGGTGCACCGGCTCCACCACGGCGGCGGCGTCGAGGTTGGCGGCCAGCACCTGGCCGCTGGCGTCCTTACCGGCGGTACGGCGGATCAGCGCGGCCCGCCGCGGCAGCACCGCCTCGACGGTGACGCGGCCGTCGGGCCACTGCCCGAGCAGCACCCAGTCGCCCGCGCAGGGCAGCGTGGAGGGATCCCGGGCGGCGGCGGCCAGGACCGCTCCGCCCAGGCTGGCCCGGACCGGGCCGGAGGCGGCGAGCACCGTGCAGACCCCGCGGTCCACCCGGGCCACCCGGGCCGGTCGGTGCTCACCCCGCCGGGTGCCGTACGCCGCGCGCTCGGCGTCCCAGCCGAGGGCGGTCAGATCGATCGTCATGGCATCCTCATCGGTGTCGAAACGGGTGATGGCGGAACACGCGTGTCACGGCCGGCATGATCACCACCTCCGTCCGACGTCCCGGTGCCGCGTATGCCGCCGACGGTAGGGCGCGCGCCGACGCGCCGAAAGCGATTTCCCCGGCGACGACCCGCCCGGTTCACCGCTAGGAGCGCGGGTCGGTAACGAGCAAGCTGTCGCGGGGTCGGGTCGGTGACGCTAGTGGCGTTTCGGGTCGGGTGGTTGGATGCCCGTGTCCG
>NZ_JBFAHZ010000096.1:0-8439 GCF_040654415.1 Micromonospora sp. NPDC050695 | reverse complement strand
TTCTTCGCCACCGCGGCAGTATCCACGGCGTCAGTCGTCATGGTCATCAGGTGCGTCTCCTTGATCAGGAGTTACACCGTTCTTTTTACAGTCCCCTATGAGGGCTACGGCCAATTTGGCATCCTGGCTGCTGCACTCGAATCCAATTTGTGCACCTTTGCGGCTGGCACCGGCGGTCAGCGGGCGATCTCGGTGACCCGGGACTCGCGGACCACGGTGACCCGGATCTGACCCGGGTACGTCAGCTCCTCCTCGATCTGCTTGGCCACGTCACGGGCCAGCACGGCCGCCCCGATGTCGTCCACGTCGTCGGGCTTGACCATCACCCGGATCTCCCGGCCGGCCTGCATGGCGAAGACCTTGTCCACGCCCAGCTTGCCGGCCGCGATCTCCTCGATCCGCTCCAGCCGCTTGACGTACGCCTCCAGGCTCTCCCGGCGGGCGCCCGGCCGGCCGCCGGAGCAGGCGTCGGACGCCTGGGTGAGGACGGCCTCGATGGTCTGCGGCGGCACCTCGTTGTGGTGCGCCTCGATGGCGTGCACGACGTCCTCGTGCTCGCCGTACTTGCGGGCCAGGTCGGCGCCGATGATGGCGTGGCTGCCCTCGACCTCGTGGGTGAGCGCCTTGCCGATGTCGTGCAGGAACGCGGACCGCTTGATGGTGGGCACGTCCAACCGCAGCTCGGCGGCCATGATGCCGGCGATGTGCGCGGTCTCGACCAGGTGCTTGAGCACGTTCTGCCCGTACGACGTGCGGTAGCGCAACCGGCCCAGCAGGACCACCAGCTCCGGGTGGATCTCGGTGATGCC
Source organism: Micromonospora sp. NPDC050695 (assembly GCF_040654415.1). NCBI lineage: Bacteria > Bacillati > Actinomycetota > Actinomycetes > Micromonosporales > Micromonosporaceae > Micromonospora > Micromonospora sp. NPDC050695. The sequence goes on along the minus strand of NZ_JBFAHZ010000096.1, from coordinate 7,630 downwards.
GACCTCGACCAGGGCGTCCTCGGCAGCGCGGAGGCAGAGCTGCTCCACCTCCTGGCGGGCCAGGTCGTAGACCTCCTCGATGCGGTGCGGGTGGATCCGCCCGTCCAGCACCAGCTTCTCCAGGGTGAGCCGGCCGACCTCCCGGCGGACCGGGTCGAAGCAGGAGAGCAGCACCGCCTCCGGGGTGTCGTCGATGATCAGGTTGACCCCGGTCACCGACTCGAAGGCGCGAATGTTGCGCCCCTCCCGACCGATGATCCGACCCTTCATCTCGTCACCGGGTAGGTGCAGGACGCTGACCACGCTCTCCGCGGTCTGCTCGCTGGCGACCCGCTGGATCGCGTCCACCACGATGTGGCGGGCCCGCTGTTCGGCGGTGCCCCGCGCGTCGGCCTCGATGTCGCGCACCAGCAGCGCGGCCTCCCGCTTGGCCTGCGTCTCGATCGCCTCGACCAGTTCCAGCCGGGCCGCGTCGGCGGTCAGGCCGGCGACCCGTTCCAGCTCCCGGCGGCGCAACTCCTCCGCCTCGGCCAGCTCGGTCTCCCGCTGGGCGAGAGCGGACTCCCGTGCGGCGAGGGCGGCCCGCGCCTCGGTGAGCTGCCGCTCCCGCTCGGCGAACCGCTCCACCTCCTCGGTGTGCAGCCGCTCCCGCTCGTCCATCCGGGCCGCACGGCGCTCCACCTCGGCCGCCTGCTCCCGAGTGGTGGCGGCGAGCACCGCGACCTCCCGTTCGCCGCTGCGCCGGGCCGTGGCCCGCAACTGTTCGGCGTCCGCCTCGGCCTGCTTGTGCGCCCGCTCCAGGACGGTGTCCGCCTCGGCGCGGGCATCGTCGAGCACCCGGCGGGCCTCGGCTCGGGCGGCCTTGGCCTCGGCCTTCGCGGCCGCCGCCTCGGCGCGCGCGGCGGCGGCTGCGGACTTCGCGACGTCGATGGTGCTGTTCGCCTGGTCGGCCGCGTTGCGCAGGGCGGCCAGGGACTGCTCCTGGCGGTCCTTCTCGGCGATGAACGCCGGATCCTCCGGCGCCGGCGCCGAACCCATTCCGCGCAGTGTCCGGACGCCGTACAGCACGGCGCCGATCACCACCGCCGCGAGGATGAGGACGGCCGCGAGGAGCACGACGTCGAAGGCGTTCATGCCGGAACCCCGTCGGGTCTACCGGTGAACCTGTGCCGCCGCCCCACCATGGCCGCCTCCCCTGAAACGTCTGCCGACCGCAGTGACCGTGCCCGATGGGCACACTCCTGCGGCTGTGGACGCCCGACCGGAGCGGCTGGCCGTGGGTAGCTCTCTCCGCCGGCGGTGCCCTCGGGCATCGTCGGCGACCGGGTGCAGTTGTCGCGGAGTACCGGACCGGCCTGTCCGGACTGCCGCCAAAGGCCGTGGAGTCGGCCAAAGTGATGCTGTGTTGTTACGCGATCTATGTTGTGCGCTTAGCCTGCGCTGGTCGGGCAATGTGAGCCTGTATGGCGAGGCTAGGTCGCCGGGGGTGGTCTGGTCAAGGACTCATGATCAAACCCCCCGAACGGAGCGAAGTTGCGGCGTCACTCAAAGCTGATGCAGTGTCGGACACACCGGGACAAAGGCGGCGAGGCGACGGCGCCGATCCGGATGTCGTGCCTGTTCAGCGACGGAGACACCCCCGCGGTGAACCGACTTTGTGACACCAGCGACCCCCGCTCGGCCCAACCCTCTCATCCCGCCAAGATCGCGCCGCTCACCCCACCACGATCCGCGCCGCTCACCCCCGGCACGATCCGCGCCGCTCACCGGCCAAGATCGCGCTCGATCCAGGATGTAGTGGGGTACTCGCGGCGGTGAGGCCACTACATCCTGGATCGAGCGCGATCATCCCGGCCCGGCACGGCGCGCGGCGCGGCGCGGCGCGCGGCGCGGCGCGGCGCGCGGCGCGGCACGGCGCGCGGCGCGGCGCGCGGCGCGGCGCGCGGCGCGGCGCGCGGCGCGGCGCGGCGCGGCGCGGCGCTCAGTCGGTCAGGCGGTTGTCGCGCTCCAGGTCACCTTCCGCGTCGGCCAGCGCGTCGGCGTCGATCTGCTCGGCGAACTCGGCCGCCTCGGCGCTCTGCGCGGCCAGCGCGTCCTTCACCGCCCGGATCGCCACACCGGGCGGGTAGCCCTTGCGGGCCAGCATGCCCACCAGCCGGCGGAAGATCGCGTCCGGTTCACCCCGGGCGGTACGCAGCTTGCGCTCCACCAGGGCACGGGCGGTCTCCGCCTCGGTCTCCTCGTCCAGTTCGTCGAGCGCCTCGGTGGCCACCTCGCCGTCGACGCCCTTGCGGCGCAGCTCGTTGGCGAGGGCCCGGCGGGCCAGGCCACGCCCGGAGTGCCGGCTGGACACCCAGGCGCGGGCGAACGCCGCGTCGTCGATGATGCCGACCTCGTCGTACCGGTCGAGCACCTCGGCGGAGACCTGCTCGGAGATGCCGCGTTTGGCCAGCGCACCGGCCAGCTCCGCCCGGGTACGCGGGCGGACGGCGAGCTGGCGCAGACAGATCTCGCGGGCCACCTCCGACTCGTCGCGAGGTGGCCCGTCGCGAGGTGGCGCCGGAGCCTCGACCGCATCGCCCGCCTCGGACCGGCCACGACGACCACGGCGCGGGCGCGGGGGATCACTGGCATCACCCGTACGAGGCGGACTGGCATCCCAGCCCCGCCCCGTACGGGCGCGTCGTCCTGCCACTGGTCAGCGACCGGTCAGAAGTCGACCGGCGGCAGCTCCGGGCCACCGGCGGCGTCGCCCGCGCCGACCCCGACGCCGAGCTTCTCCAGGATCTTCTTCTCGATCTCGGCGGCCACGTCCGGGTTCTCCTTCAGGAACTCCCGGGCCTTCTCCTTGCCCTGGCCGAGCTGGTCGCCGTCGTACGTGTACCACGCACCGGACTTGCGGATGATCGCCTGCTCCACGCCGACGTCGATCAGCGAGCCCTCGCGCGAGATGCCCTTGCCGTACATGATGTCGAACTCGGCCTGCTTGAACGGCGCAGCCACCTTGTTCTTGACGACCTTGACCCGGGTGCGGTTACCGACCACGTCGGTGCCGTCCTTGAGGCTCTCGATGCGTCGCACGTCGAGCCGGACCGAGGCGTAGAACTTCAGCGCCCGACCACCGGTGGTGGTCTCCGGGCTGCCGAACATCACGCCGATCTTTTCCCGCAGCTGGTTGATGAAGATCGCCGTGGTGCCGGTGTTGCTGAGCACACCGGTGATCTTCCGCAGTGCCTGGCTCATCAGCCGGGCCTGGAGGCCCACGTGGCTGTCGCCCATCTCGCCCTCGATCTCGGCGCGCGGCACCAGGGCCGCCACCGAGTCGATCACGATGATGTCCAGCGCGCCGGAGCGGATCAGCATGTCCGCGATTTCCAGCGCCTGCTCGCCGGTGTCCGGCTGCGAGACCAGCATCGCGTCGGTGTCGACGCCGAGGGCCTTCGCGTACTCCGGGTCGAGCGCGTGCTCGGCGTCGATGAAGGCGGCGATGCCACCGGCCCGCTGGGCGTTGGCCACCGCGTGCAGAGCCACCGTGGTCTTACCGCTGGACTCCGGGCCGTAGACCTCGACCACCCGGCCACGCGGCAGGCCGCCGATGCCCAACGCCACGTCGAGCGCGATGGAGCCGGTCGGAATCACCGCCGTCTGGATGACCGGCCGGTCACCCAGTCGCATCACCGAGCCCTTGCCGAATTGCTTGTCGATCTGAGCGAGAGCAAGGTCGAGTGCCTTCTCCCGGTCAGGCCCTGCTGCCATGGTTGCCACCCCTGCCTTCGCCGGCGTCTTTGCTGAGCTTCGCGTCACGCGGACACGCTAGGCGCTGGGTCCGACAGAAAACCAGCCGACGGGCCGCGAGCTGTGGACGAGCACCCCGCTGTGGACAATAGCCGAACAGGTGTACGACAAGACAAGCGACACGCGGAAGCGGCGAAAAGGCTGCTCAGCGTAGTCGCGCGGGCACGCGGTCGGGATATGCGGCGCAGACCGCCCGCCAGACCGCCTGCGTCCGTACCCCCGACGCCAACGCCTGCTCGATGGTCCGTCCATCGAGCTGGGACAGCACCTGGTCGCGGGCGATGCTGGCCGCGTAACCCGGCCCGAACGCCTCCTCCAACCGCGCCCAGAAGTCGGTCAGCCGCACGTGATCAGCCCTCCTTGTCCGATGCCGTGGTCGACACCGGGCGCAACGCTAGCGCCACCAGGGGCACGGTTGCGACCGCCGCGAGCAGGCAGAGCACCGGATAACCGGCGATCTGCATGACAAACCCGCTGAGCACCGCGGCGCCGGCCCCGGCCAGCCCCATGATCAGGTCGGAGAACCCCTGGACGCTCGGCCGTACACCGGCCACCACCGACTCGGAGAGCAGCGTCGAGCCGGCCACCATCGTCCCGGACCAGCCCAGCCCGAGCAGGACCAGACCGACCGAGAGCCGGGGCGTGTGGTGCCCGGCGGTGCCGGCCACCGCACAGGCGGCCAGCAGCAGCCCGACCCCGCCGAGGATCACCGCCCGCCGGCCGAACCGGTCGGTGAGCCAGCCGACCACCGGGGCGAACGCGTACATGCCGGCGATGTGCAAACTCAACACGATGCCGACCAGCCGCAGCACGTCGGCGTCGGCGTGCGACTCGCCGATCCGGACCGGGGTCATCGCCATCACCGCCACCATCACCAGGTGCCCCACCGCCACCGCGGCGATGCCGAGCCGGGCGGCGGGCTGCCCGCGTACCACCGACCAGGCCAGCCGCATCCCGGCGCTGCGCGACGCGCGCGCACCGACCGGCGCGGCGGCCGGCGCCTGGGCGGCCGCGGCCGCCGCCGGCGGGTCAGCGGCCGGCGGAGCGACGGGCGCGTCGGCCTCCGCGAGCCGCCGCGCGGTGAGCAGCGGGTCGGGGCGGAGCAACCCGAGGAGTACGCCGGCAGTCAGCACGAACGCGACCGAACTGAACGCGAACGGGCCGGCCAACGGCGGCAGCCCCCAACCGGAGGTGGCCCGGTCGGCCAGCGCGGCGAAGTTCGGCGCGGCCACCGCGCCGATGGTGGTGGCCCAGACGATCAGGGAGAGCTGCCGGCCACGACGGGCCGGCTCGGCGAGGTCCACCGCCGTGTAGCGGGCCTGCAGATTCGCGGCGGTGCCGCCGCCGAAGAGCAGCATGCCGAGGAAGATCAGCGGCACCGAACGGGTGGCCGCCGCCAGCACCACCAGCACGCCGCCGACGGCACCGACGGCGTACGCCAGCACCAGGCCCGGCCGGCGGCCACGCCGCGCCATGATCCGGGTGACCGGGACGGCGAGCAGCGCCGCACCGACCACCCCGGCGCTCTGCGCGACGCCGGCCATCGCGGTGCCGGCGATCCGTGCGGCGAGCAGCGCGCCGACGGAGATGCCGATGGTCACACCGATGCCGCCGATGATCTGGGTGGTGAAGAGCAGCCGCAGGGTGCGCCGCTGGATCGACGCGACGTCGGGCCGGGCGGCGGTACGCGGCGCGGTCAGGTGGGTGGCCATCTGCGCTCCTCAGGGCGGGGATGACCCATCCTCGCGCACCCGTCCCGCCGCCCGCCGCCCCCGCCCGCCGTGCGGTCCCGGCGGACCGTCAGCCGGCCATCACCCGCTGGTGCAGTGCCGACACCGCCGACCGGGCCGCCACGAACGCGCCGTGCTGCCAGGCCACCTCGTGGCTCAGCCAGTCCCCCGCGAAGTAGACCCGCCCGGCCGGCTGGAGCAGCAGGTTGTAGCCGGGCGTGCCGTAGCGGGGCGAGGTCCAGGCGCCCTCGATGCAGCGGGTCCGGTCCCAGGCGTGCGAGTACGAGGTGACCAGCTCACTGCGGTACTTGTCGCCGTGGATCTTCACGCCCTGCGTAATCGCGCGCTCCCTGCGCTGCTCGGGCGTGAGACCGCTGTACGCCCGGGCGTTCGCCCCGGTGTTGTTAGTAGCCGACGACCAGGCCGCGCTTGCCGTGGAAACCGTAGGACGGGTACCAGATCTGTGACAGGTCCAGATCGGTCTCGGGGATGCCGCCGGTCGGTCACACCGGTCACCTCGGCGTCGAGCCGGATCCGGTGCATGCCCACGGCCTTCGCCAGTGCTCGGGGAATCTGGTCCATGCCGCCGACCGGCTGGAACATCAGCATGGCCTGGTCGTAGCCGAACTCGAAGGAGAAGTGCCGGCCGACGTTGCTGGCGAAAACGTCGGAGAGCGCAGGCTGCCCACGTCGTTGCCCGCGCCCGGATACGCGGAGAAGCCGCGCCTGTTGGTCCCGGTGTCCGCCCAGTCGCTGGTGCGTCCACCGATCGCGCCGAAGCTCTGCAGGAACGCCAGCAGCCGGTCGCGGTCCCCAGTGGTGAGCCGACCGTCCAACGCGCCCCGGTCGGTGGCCTTGGCGAGCAGTTCCGAGACGTAGCCGTACACGTCGGCCTGGCGGTGCGGTACCGGACCGGCTCGGTCATTCCGGCGGACTCGTTGTAGATCCAGGCGTCCGCGTTCTGGTTGGTGAAGACCTCGACGGGTACGCCGAGTTCCCGGCAGTAGTCCCATGGTGACCATCCACTGCGCGATCCGGCCCGGCCTCGCATTGAAGTAGACCCCGTCGGAGAAGCCGGCCCGCTGGGTGCGTCCATCCAGGTCGGTCTCGACGTCGCCACCCCGGATGGTCAGTTTCCGCCCACCGACGCGGTGCCGCGCCTCGAGGATCGTGCAGCGGTAACCCGCCTTGCCCAACTCGTACGCGGCGGTGAGACCCGCGATGCCGCCGCCGAGAATGACCACGCTGGCACCCGGCCGCCCGGTGAGGGTGAAGTCGGACCGCTGCGGCGGCCGGAACGCCGGGGTGACCGACGCGGCCGCGTTGGGGGCGAGCCCCATTACCATCGCACCGCACCACCGCTGACTCCCACCGCCCGCAGGAACCCACGCCGGCTGACCATCGACTGCATCTGATCGCTCATGAAGCCCCCACAAGATCGACTCACAGAGCGCGTGTTACGGGGATCACGTCGTGCTGTTTTCCGGGTGATATCAGATCGTCCGCCCAGGACGAGACGGACATCTGCCGCGCGGCACACCAGGAGCGCGGAACAGGACGTTGCGCTCCACGAACATCAGGCATTCCCACAGCTACCTGGCTACCACCGCCCACGTGTGGGCAATTACTCAGTGTGACCAGCATCACACTATACTCGTACATGAACCCGACGGCAAAACCCTCCGTTCTCCTATTAGAGCTGCGAAATTTGCTCGGCAAGAATACCGGCAGGTGCAAACTACGCAAGGAAATCGCGTTTCCCCTATGGCGAGGAGAGTGTGATGCCCCCCTCCACACCAAACAATGCCTACCCCAACGCATCCTGGGATGTTCCGGTCAGTTCCTTGGGACTCACCGGAATTCCTGCCGATGAGTTAGCGGAGGTAGACCCTGGGCGAAGAATCCATACGCTGCCCACTGAGTTGGTCGCTGAGTTGGCCAAGCTGATGGCGACCCAGGAGGAGGAGCACCCTGGGCGGGAAGTCTTTTCGCTGCCCCCCGAGTTGGCCCCTAAGTGGTCCGAGCCGGAAGTCCGTCGGGGGTTGATGGGTGACGGGTGCGGTCAGGGTCCGGGTGTGATGGTGCCGATGTGGATGTCGTAGACG
>NZ_JBFAHZ010000095.1:0-8649 GCF_040654415.1 Micromonospora sp. NPDC050695 | reverse complement strand
AAAGATCATCAGAGTCGCGCTCGTCCCACAACTACCTTGGACCCATCCTGAACCTGGACAGAACATCTCAAGCCGGAACAACGCCGGGGCCGTGGGGCAGGTCGGAGGCGGCGCAGCGGGCGTAGAAGCGGTGCAGGAGCCGGTGGACGTGTTCCCGGTCGGGTTGGGTGCGGGCGGTCGAGAGCAGGTCGAGCAGGTCTTCTTTCGCGTTCCACGCGGCCAGGATCGGGGCGCCGAGCTTGGCGGGCAGGGCTTGGAGGGTGTCAACGAGGCGATCGACGTGCTTGCCAGGCACGCGGGCAGCGGAGCGAGTCAGCCGGTTACGCATCTGCCATTCCGGGTCGCTGCCACGGCCGCGGCGCCCGCGTTGGGTCAGCGTCATACGGCGGCGGACCTCGGTGACGGCCCGGTTGGCCAGTTGCACGACGTGGAAGTGGTCGACGACCAGCACCGCGTGCGGTAGCGCCTGCCGGATCGCGGACTTGAACACGGTGCACATGTCGATCGCCACCGCCTGAACCTGATCACGCCAGGCTTGCGGGCGCCCGGTCAGCCAGCCCGTGACCGCCGCCGTGTTACGGCCTTCGACCTGGGCGAGCAGCCCTTGTCCGCCGGACAGATCACAGAATCCCACGTGCCACCGGTCTGCGGTTGTGGTCCAGGATCCAGCCTGTTCGTCCCATGTCCAGTGCGGCTTGCCACGGCGAACCTCGTCGATGCCCAGCACCGCGACCGGCCCAGGTTCGGCCGGCAGCACCGCGTTCGCGTGGGCGGTGAACGCCTCGGCGACGACCGGCCACGAGATGCCATGATCCCGGGCCGACTGCACGATCGTGCGCCCGCCGTCGGCGACCGCCGCACCTGCCGCCTGCCGCAACCGGGTGGTCAGCCGGGCACGAGCCGGGACCTGAGCGACCTGCTCGGTGAACGACCTGCGCGGACAGGCCGGGGTCGGGCAGTACCAGCGGCGTTTCCGTCAGCGCAACCGCGCCGGCCGCCCGGCGACCGGCAGGTCCCGCGGCCGGGTCACCGTCCACTGCTTCACCCGCACCGCCCTCTGCCCGCATTGCGGACAGCACCGTGCCAGCTCACACCCGGTGGACAGGTCCATCACCGGGACACCCGCGGCGTCCAGTTCCACCCGCTCGGCGACCAGCCCGTCCAGCCACAACAACCGGGTCGTATCGTTGACCATGCTCGCAGCTCTTCACTCGTGACCATCCGACTTAGACACTCAGATGATCATCGATGAGCTGCGAGCCCTTCACATTCGGGTCGGCTTCAGGCGCAAACCCCGCTCAACTTCGAAGTGCCCCGATGACAGTTGCGTGGCGCGCGGGAACCGGGGTGGCAATGTCGTACTCGCGGCCGTCCGGGTTGTACGTCGGCACATTCCGGACGGTAATCGGACTCGGCAGCGTCTCTTCGAGTTCAACAAATGCGTATACGTGAGGGGATATCAGCAATGGGTGCGCCCGCGGCTTGGTCCTTTACCGAGCGAGCTCGAAAGGCGCCCTCGGCGCACGATTGTGCGTGAGTTTGTCAGCCCCACCTGCGCCCGGCTCACCACATGCGCCCGGCCCCCTCGTTGAAGTTCTTCCCGTACTCCTCCAGCGCCGCGCGAACTCGGTCCTCGTCCCCACAAAACAGGTTCGCCCGCAATGGGCCCACATCACGCCCTGCGCGGAAAACTCCTGGGCGAAATCTTTGACAGCGTTGCCGTAATGGTGGGCGGACCGCCACATCGAGCGCCCGAACCACTGGGATCGAACCCAGTGGCGATCCTCAAATGATGCAGCAATCCGAACATCGATCGCATCCGTTGAGAGCAGGCCGAGCATGACCTCGGCGCGATCGAACTCCGAGTCGTAGGCGTCCTGGTCCGGCAGTTGATCGAAAATAGGGGCCGAAGAATGCGATGCACCCACTCCGCGATCGGCCTGTGGTACTTACCCTGCCGCTTCTGCGTGAAGTCTTCAAGAGCATCGCCCAAGCTGCTCTCCGTGATCGCGGCGCGGGCCAAAGTCGGAGCGACCAGATCGCCTGTGTTGCTGAAAGACGCATAGCCCTCCACCGTGGAGGCCAGGCTGGTGAGCAGGTCCGCCGCGGCGACCGCGATGGCCTGCGCCCGTCCGGGCGCGGCATGGGCGTCTCGACGGATGTCGCCGGCGGCCACGGTGACGACCTTGGCGGCCTGACGCATTGCGGCGACCCGTTCGGTCCGGCCGACCGGAGGCGCCGCCGGCAGCAGCGTGGGAGTGCCCCACCGCAGCCGCAGGTTCGGCAGGGTCATGTCGGGCGCCAACCGGCCCCCACCGAAATACACCGGCTGCCCGGCGGCGGTGCGTACGCCGAGGAGGGCCACCGCGTACCCAGTGATCCGCCGGGGATTGGTGGTGCTGTACCGGAGCCGGACCAGGATCCCCGCCCCGCGTAGCCGGGCGAAGAACTCGTCCTGCGACCCCGCCGCAGCTACGGCCGTGGCTACCCGCCGCCGCAGCTCATCCCGGGGCGTCTGAGCGTGGGCGGTGCGGCGGGCCTTGCTCACCTCGGCGGGGTGAGGGCGGCGGTGCGCGGTGCGGTCAGCGGGACCCGACGCTGCGGTTGTAGCGGCGGACGACGTTGTAGGTGGCTTTGACGCAGTGCGGGTAGTCGTTGCGCAGCCAGTCGGTACGGCCGTCCTCGCGCGCCAACGTGGCGACGATGTGTACGTGGTCGTCAGCGTGGCGCATGGCGATACCGCAGGCCCGGCTCGATGACGGTGGTGGCAACGCCCACCTCGGTGAGCCGTGGAAAATGCGGCGGCGCCGAGTGCCGTCGAGGCGAGCCCGGCCAGAATCACCAGCAGTGCGATGCCGCGGCCCGGCCCGGTGCCGATCAGCGCCCCTGCCGTGGCGGCTAGCGGCCCGCCGTCGCGCATCCACGGCTCGAACAGCCCGCCGGCGAGCGGCCCGGCCGCCAGGAACCCGACCGGCACCATCAGCCAACTCAGCATGATCCCGGTCGCGAGGACCCGACCCTGCAGCTCCAACCCGACCTTCGCCTGCACGATCGCGAGCCAGTGCGCGTTGAGCACCGCCAAGGCAGGGACACTGGTCACCGAAACAGCCCCTGGTAGTTGATGCTCCTCCCTGGACAAGAAGATCATCGACCAAGGGCTGTTACCGTCATCGGTCGGTGCCCCCGCAAGACCCCACGGGTTGAAGATCAAGCTCAGTCGTCGAAGAGCACCACTTGGCGAATCACGTCACCCTTCTCCAGGGCGGACACCGCGTCGTTCAATTCGTCGAACTGGATGCGTCGGTTGATCAGGCTCTCGATGTTCAGCCGACCCTGACGGAACAGGGCGATCAGGCGGGGCAGGTCGCGACGGAGGTCGGAGCTGCCGTAGACGCTCGGCACCAGGTTACGGGCGCGGAAGAGCAGCTCGAACGCATTGATCTGCACCAGGTCGTCCGCGGCGCCGGCACCGACGATCACGGTGTCTCCGCCACGCCGGGTGACGTCCCAGGCCGCCTGGATGGTCGCGGCCCGACCGACCGCCTCGAAGACGTAGTCGAAGCCCCGCCCACCGGTGACGGCGTCATGGGTGGTGCGCAGATCATCCGGGGTGATCGCGTCCGTGGCACCGAGTTCCATCGCGACACCGTGCTTGGCCCGGTTGGGGTCGACCGCCACGATCCGCGCCGCGCCCGCGATGCTCGCGCCCTGGACGACGGAGAGCCCCACGCCACCCAATCCCAGCACCGCCACCGATGATCCCGCTCGAACCCGAGCAGTGTTGATCGCCGCTCCGACGCCGGTGGAGACTCCGCATCCGAGCAGCGCGGCGTACTCGAACGGGATGTCGTCGTCGATTCGTACGGCCGCCTCCCAGGGGACGACGATCTGCTCGGCCCAGGTGCCGGTGCCGGCCATGCCGAACGCTGGCGTGTCGCCGACCGCGAACCGCGCCTTACCGAAGAGGTCCGACATGTAGGTCATACAGAGGTGGGCCTCGCCGTTGACGCAGTCGGGGCAGCGCCCGCAGGCCGGAATCCAGTTCACCACGACGTGGTCGCCCACCTGGACCCCGGTCACACCCGGGCCCACCTCGCAGACGATCCCGGCACCCTCGTGGCCGACGATCATCGTGCCCTGGCTGGGCAGACCACCGGCTACCACCGACAGATCCGAGTGACACACCCCGGTGGCCTTGATCTGTATCTTCACCTCGCCCGCGTCCGGGCCCAGGGCAGTGACATCGTCGCGGAGATCCAGGGACGGACCGCCGCCCGGGTGCAGGACCGCTGCTCGCACTTCGCCCTCCAAGGCTGTCGGTAGACAGTTTGCAAATTACCCGCGCCGCGAATATCTCTATTGAACGCGCAATCTAACCTAAAGGACCGGGACGCGGGCAGGCAAGGTCACTCGTATTGACGGCAGAGCAACGTCCGCAGCATGTGCCGCTAACGCTGCACCGACATCGACAAACGCAGCATTGCTCGCTTCTCACCCACCGAATAATGTGTGGTCGTAACCTGCACTCACAACTCACTCAGGTGCCGTGAGGACGAGCATGGCACCCGCTGACGAAGCCCGCCCCTATCCGTTCCACGCGGACGACGCGCCACCGATCCACGAGTAGTACGCCCGCCTGCGTCGCGATGCCCCGATGAGCCTGGTCCGAATGCCGTTCGGGGACGAGGCGTGGTTGGCGACTCGCTACGCCGACGTCGAGTGGGTGCACAATGACCTCAGGTTCAGCCGCGCCGGGGCGAGTGAGCGCGACCAGCCGAGGGCCTCTCCCGTGATGCCCGAGGAGAACATCCTCGGGCTGGATCCGCCCGACCACAACCGGTTGCGACAATTGGTCTCGCGCGTCTTCACCGCACGGCGGGTCCGGCTGATGCGCCCGTTGATCCAGCGCATCACGGACGACCTGTAGGACCGGATGGCGGCGCAGGGACCGCCGTGGGACCTGGTCGGCGACTTCGGCGTACCGTTTGCCATCGGGGTGATCGCTGACCTGTTCGGCGTACCCGAGGCGGACCGGCCGCAGTTCGCGCAGTGGTCCCAGGCGATGACCGCGACCTGCTCGATGCCTCTGGAGGTGGCGCAGGAGCATGTGCGGCAACTCCAGGAGTACGTCGCGGATTTGTTCATCCAGCGCTTGTCGTCGCCCACCGATGACCTGATCGGCGCTCTGATCGAGGGCTACCAGGCGGACTCCCGGGTGGACGAGCACGAGGTGATCACCCTGGCGCGGCTGATGCTGGCCACCGGTCACGGCAGCGTCAGCTACCAGCTGGCGCACTGCTCGTACTTCCTGCTCAGTCACCCGGCGCAGCTCGCGCGGCTGGCGACCGAACCTGGTCTGATCAACCTGGCTGTCGAGGAACTGCTGCGGTACGCGAAGACCGACGAGGCCGCCGTCTTCGCCCGCTGTGCGACGCAGGACATCCGGGTCGGCGAGCTGGTGGTAAGGCCGGTGAGGCGGTACTGCCGTCGCGCATCTCCGCGAACCACGACGACGAGGTGTTCACCGATCCCGACGTGCTCGATCTCGCCCGGGCCAGAAATCCGCACCTCGCGTTCGGGCACGGGCCGCATCACTGCCCCGGCGCGCACCTGGCCCGGGCGGAGTTGCAGATCGCCCTCGGGTCGCTGATGTCCCGCTTCCCCACGCTGCGCCTGGCGGTCGAGCCGAAGGATGTGAAATGGGAGTCCGGCGGCCTGGCCCGCGAGATCAGCGCCCTTCCGGTCGTCTGGTGACCACCTTGCCATGACAGACAACCCGGTTGCCCAAAGACTGCCCTCTCTCACCGGCCTGAGATTTGTCGCGACAACACTGGTCTTCGCCTGCCACATCGCGGTCATCACGCAATTCATCGACGGTTCGCTCGGCAGTTTCGTCGCGTCCGCGTTTCCACTCGCCGGCCCGTACGGTGTCGGTCTCTTCTTTGTTCTGAGTGGTTTCGTGTTGACCTGGACCGCCCGGAAGGCGGACCGCACGACGAGTTTCTGGCGGCGACGCGTCGTCAAGATCTATCCGAGTCATTTGGTGACCTTCGCCCTGGCCGCCGCGCTCACCGTCGTGGCCGGGCGGGCGACCGGCCTACTGGACTGGGTGACGAATCCTCTGCTGTTGCACCCGTGGGTGCCGAGCCTCAACACCAGCACCTCGTTCAACGGGGTCAGCTGATCCCTCTCCCGCGAACTCTTCTTCTACCTCGCCTTCCCGCTGCTGCTGCCGCTCCTGGACCGGACCCCGGCCAACCGGCTGTGGTGGACGATGGGTTCGTTGGCCGTCCTGATGACCGGGGCAGCCCTGATCGCGCAGTTCCTGGTGAACGACCAGCCCCGGCTGACGATCATCGCCAGCGGGTCACTGTCGTTCGGCCAGATCTGGTTCGTGTACTTCTTCCCACCGGTGCGGGCGCTTGAGTTCGTGGTCGGCATGACGCTCGCCCGGTTCGTGCTGGCCGGTCGTTGGCCGCGAATCGGCCTGCTACCTGCGGCCGGCATCGCAGTGGTCGGTTACGGGTTCGTCCTTACCGCTCCCTATCTGTTCGCCACCGGCGGGCTGGCCTCGCTGTGGCTTGTACCGCTGATCGCCGCGGCGGCCACCGCCGACCTCCGGAACCGACCGTCCCCCCTGCGCCATCGGGCCATGGTGCGGCTGGGAGATCTGTCGTTCGCCTTCTACCTGGTGCACTGAATGGTGGTCATCGCCGGTACGCAGGTGATCGGCGCCGAGACCAGATTCGGGCCGCTCGGCTCGGCAGCGGCGGTCGCCGCGCTCTTCGGCGTGGCGCTGGCCTTGGCCTGGGCACTGCATCAGAGGGTGGAGATGCCGATGGTGCGACGGTTCGGGCGCCATCGTCCGGCAGCCCAGTCCGACCGGCCGGAGCTGCCACCCGACCTGGTCGACGGCCCGGCGTCGGCCGTTGGTCGGCCTCGACGTGCCGAGCGGAGCGGAACACCGCGCCGGTAGTCACTCGTGGCACCGGTGTCGATTCAAGTGATGCGTTAGTATTGCCTTGGGTAGAGCGCCTGCCCGCGCCACGAGTGGCTGCCCACGCCGACCATTGCGACGTGGCCAAGAGTCTCAGACTCAGCGCATGATCTTCGCTTCGGTGCGTTCAAGTGCCGTCCGTCGACGGGTAGCGTGGGTGCCCGTGAGGGGCGTGAGGGCATGTTCGAGCGGTTCACCGACCGAGCGCGACGGGTTGTCGTCCTGGCCCAAGAAGAGGCCCGGATGCTCAACCACAACTACATCGGTACGGAACACATCCTGCTGGGCCTGATCCACGAAGGTGAAGGCGTCGCGGCAAAGGCCCTGGAGAGCCTCGGCATCTCCCTGGAGGGCGTCCGCCAGCAGGTCGAGGAGATCATCGGCCAGGGCCAGCAGGCGCCGAGCGGGCACATCCCGTTCACGCCGCGGGCCAAGAAGGTGCTGGAGCTGTCGCTGCGCGAGGCGCTGCAGCTCGGCCACAACTACATCGGCACGGAGCACATCCTGCTCGGGCTGATCCGTGAGGGCGAGGGCGTCGCCGCCCAGGTGCTGGTCAAGCTCGGCGCCGACCTCAACCGGGTCCGCCAGCAGGTGATCCAGCTGCTCTCCGGCTACCAGGGCAAGGAGCCCGCCGCCGCGGGTGCCGCGCCGGGTGAGGCCGCGCCGTCGACCAGCCTGGTGCTGGACCAGTTCGGCCGCAACCTGACCCAGGCCGCCCGTGAGGGCAAGCTCGACCCGGTCATCGGGCGCGAGAAGGAAATCGAGCGGGTCATGCAGGTGCTCTCCCGCCGTACCAAGAACAATCCGGTCCTGATCGGTGAGCCCGGCGTCGGCAAGACCGCCGTGGTGGAGGGACTTTCCCAGAAGATCATCAAGGGCGAGGTGCCCGAGACTCTCAAGGACAAGCAGCTCTACACGCTCGACCTGGGTGCGCTCGTCGCCGGTTCCCGCTACCGCGGTGACTTCGAGGAGCGCCTCAAGAAGGTCCTCAAGGAGATCCGCACCCGCGGCGACATCATCCTGTTCATCGACGAGATCCACACCCTGGTGGGTGCGGGTGCCGCCGAGGGCGCGATCGACGCGGCGAGCATCCTCAAGCCGATGCTGGCCCGTGGTGAGCTGCAGACCATCGGCGCCACCACCAGTGACGAGTACCGCAAGTACGTAGAAAAAGATGCTGCGCTTGAGCGCCGTTTCCAGCCTGTTCGGGTCGAGGAACCCACCCTCGAGATGACGATTCAGATCTTGAAGGGTCTGCGCGACCGGTACGAGGCGCACCACCGGGTGAGCATCACCGACGCCGCTCTGGTGGCGGCCGCGACGCTTGCCGACCGGTACATCTCCGACCGTTTCCTGCCGGACAAGGCGATCGACCTGATCGACGAGGCCGGTGCGCGGATGCGGATCCGTCGGATGACCGCGCCGCCAGACCTGCGTGACTTCGACGAGCGCATCGCCCAGGTGCGCCGCGACAAGGAGTCCGCGATCGACGCCCAGGACTTCGAGCGTGCCGCGCAGCTGCGCGACAAGGAGAAGCAGCTGCTGGGTCAGAAGGCGCAGCGGGAGAAGGAGTGGAAGGCCGGTGACCTGGACGTCGTCAGCGAGGTTGACGACGAGCAGATCGCCGAGGTGCTCGGCAACTGGACCGGCAT
>NZ_JBFAHZ010000094.1:0-8662 GCF_040654415.1 Micromonospora sp. NPDC050695 | reverse complement strand
CCTCAAGCGATACCTGGCCCGCGAGGTCTTTACAGCCCTGCTGAACAGCCCTTCTATCGCAGCCATGACCCCTGCTGGGACTGCTTCCAACCTAGGACTTGACGCATAGGAGCATCGCTAAGAACTGAGGGTTGATCAAGCTCTGATCTGGCCCGTAGCGTGCCGTCCCGTTCGGTGACGGTCGATGCTCGGGTGGTGGGGTTGTGGCGACTCAGGACGTGTTCTCGGCAGAGGATCTGGTGCGGCTTCGGGGGTTCCCGGAGATCAACCGGGCCGAGCTGATCAGGTACTTCACGTTGACCGGTGCGGACGAGGCGTTCGTGCGCCAGTTCCGTACGGGCCGCAACGTGTTGGGTGTGGCGGTGCAGTTGTGCACGCTGCCGTGGCTCGGGTTCGTGCCCGATGACGTCGCGGCGGCACCGGCGGCCGTGGTGGGCCGGTTGTCGCAGCGGCTCGGGATCGCGATGGGTGAGCTGCGGGGGTACGGCGAGCGGGAGCAGACCCGGACGGGGCATCTGCGGGAGGTGGCCGGCTACGCCGGCTGGCGGTCGATGGACACCGCCGAGTGGAAGGACCTCGACGAGTTCCTGTTCGCCCGGGCGATGGAGCACGACTCGCCGAAGCTGCTGTTCCGGCTGGCCTGCGAGTATCTGTTGTCGTCGCGGGTGGTGCGGCCGGGGGTAATCCTGTTGCTGCGGCGGGTGGCTGCGGCGCGGGCCCGCGCTCGGGGTGAGACGTGGTCGCGGGTGCGGCATCTGCTGACCGATCGGCGGTGCGCGGAGCTGGACCTGCTGCTGGTCCCGGACGCCTATCTCGGCCGGACGCCGCTGGCGTGGCTGGGTGTGGGGCCGACGTCGTCGAGCCCAGCCGCGGTGAAGGCCGAGCTGGAGAAGCTGACCTACCTGCGCCGGTTGGACGCGCACACCCTGGATCTGTCGATGCTGCCGGCGGAACGGCGCCGGTTCCTGGCCGGGGTGGGCCGCCGGTTGACGGGGCAGGCGTTGCAGCGGCGCGAGCCGGAGCGCCGGTATCCGATCCTGCTGACCCTGCTGGCGCAGTCGGCGGTCGACGTGCTGGACGAGACGCTGCTGCTGTTCGACCAAGCGATCAGCGGCCGGGAAGCGGCGGCGAAGCAGAAGGTCGTCGAGGCCCTCGCGGAGCGGGCGAAAGGCGGGGAGAACCGGCAGGCGCTGCTGGACGAGATCCTGACCATCGTCCTCGACACCGGGATCGGCGACGAGCAGATCGGCGCGCTCCTGCGCGGTCGGATCGGGATGGACCGGATGCGGGGGGCGTGGGCCGAGCGCCGCGAGCGGCTGCCACGCGACCACGGCCAGCTCAGCATGTTGGACGCGTCGATGTCGTACCTGCGTCAGTTCGCCCCGGCCGTGCTGGGCGCGGTCCAGTTCGCAGGCGGGCCCGGCACCGAGCAGTTGCTCCAGGCGGTGAGCGTACTGGCCGAGCTGTACGCCACCGGTGCCCGCAAGGTCCCGGCCGGTGCTCCGGTCGGGTTCGTCCCGACGAAGTGGGCCGGCTACCTCGTGGTCGCGGAGCAGGCCGGTGACGTCACCGCGTACCGCCGCTATTGGGAGATCGCCGTGTTGGTCGGCCTTCGGGACGGGCTGCGCTCGGGTGACGTGTTCGTGCCCGGGTCGCGGCGGTACGCCGATCCGGCGTCGTTCCTGCTCACCCCGGCGGCGTGGGCGCCGCAGAAGGTGGAGTTCTGCCACCTGGTCGGTAAACCGGTCGAGGCCGCCGATGCGCTCGCGCAGGCTGACGACGAGCTGCACGCCGCCCTGACGGATCTGGAGACGCAGTTGGCGAAGGGCAATCCGGGTGAGGTGCGGCTCACCGACGACGGGGAGCTGATCATCCCGCCGTTGACCGCCGAGGACGTGCCCGCCGAGGCCGACGCGCTGCGCGCGGAGTTGGCCGGGATGCTGCCGAGGGTGCCGATCGCGTCGGTGCTGGTGGAGGTCGACGCCCGGACCGGGTTCACCGATCACCTGGTGCACGCCGGCGGGAAGGTGAGCCGGCCGGCGGAGCTGAAACGCAACCTGCTGTACGTGATCATCGCCGAGGCGACGAACATGGGTCTGTCGGCGATGGCCGAGTCCTGCGGCGTGCCGTACGACGTCCTGGCCTGGACCGCCGAGTGGTACTTCCGCCCGGAGACGTTGGAGGCGGCCAACGCCGCGGTGGTCAACTACCACCACCGGCTTCCGCTGACCCAGGCGTTCGGGTCGGGCACCTTGTCGTCGTCGGACGGGCAGCGGTTTCCGGGCAAGGGCAAGTCGATCACCGCCCGGCACCTGTCGCGGTACTTTGCCCGCGGGCAGGGTGTCTCCACCTACACCCACGTCTCCGACCAGCACTCGACGTTCGACACGAAGGTCATCGTGGCGACCGCGCCGGAGTCGCACTACGTGCTCGACGGGCTTCTGGGCAACGAGACCGACCTGCCGACCTTCGAGCACGCCACCGACACTCACGGCGCGACCCTGGCCAACTTCGCCCTGTTCGACCTGGTCGGCAAGCAGCTCTCGCCGCGCATCCGCGACCTCGGGAAGATCACCCTCTACCGGACCGGCCCGAACGCCGACTTCCTCGCCCGCTACCCACGTGCGGGCGGCCTGCTGACCCGGCGCCTGAACACCGACCTGATCACGAGCACCTGGGACGACCTGCTGCGCGTCGCCGCCTCGGTGCAGGGCGGCCACGCCACCGCCGCGCTGGTCGTCGGGAAGCTGTGCTCCTCCAAGGCCCCACGCTTGTGTAGCTGTCCCAGCACCACAAATATTTGATCTTGATAGCCGGCCTCGGGCGTTCGGTGCCGTGTGGAGGCGAGGTGCTGGACCGGCGATGGCCAGCGCCAAAGCACGCCGCGTCCAACCGCTGCGCCCCTCCGGGCAGGCCACCGACGCTGGCCGGGTATTGACCGCGCGATGGATGCACCCGAACACCGCGGCGTTGGTCAGTGGGGTGAGCACCGGCCACGCACCGCCGACGCGGGCGCTGCACCGCAACATCGTCGATCTGATGCGGATGACCGATCAGGTCCAACGCCCGACACGCCTGTGACTCGACCAGCCAGCCCATCTCCTGGCGCAATCACGAGGACGTCGACGTCATCGGCGAGATCGACACCGGCGACACCCCCTACAGGGAGGCCGTCGTCAACTGCGTGGTGAACTAGCGGTCTATCATTCGACGATGACACTGCAGCCCACTGACGAGATCTCTGCTGCGCAGTGGCTGTGTGCGACCGATGTCGGCCCGACGCGGTTGATCACGTTCGGGCCGGCCTCGTTCCCCGCCTACGCACGTCTTCGCTACTTGCCTGATCCGGTCCGTCCGGATATGCGCGAGTCGGACATGCAGCTGCCATCTCACCGAACCACCGAGATCGACATGGCCCGAACGGCGTTGGAGGCCCTCGCCGCCTACAGCTCCTCCACACGCGACTGCTATGTCTGCGTGTGGGAGGGCGGCGCGACGTTCCGGAATCCTGCACTGACCGACGGACCCATGGTGGATCTCCCGCACCGGCGATACGTCTTGTTCACCGGCACCCTGGACGACTTGACGGGGTGGAGCGATCTGTTCGACTCCGAGGCCCACTCAGCGCCGGCATTTGTCTGGCCGGCGGACCATGCGTGGTGTTTCGCCAGCGACGTCGACCCTCATTGGGCTGGTATCGGAGCCGACCGTGGGGTTGTCGACCGCCTCGTCGCGGACAGGGACCTCGACGTCGTGCATGCGGACCCGGAAGAGCGGCAGCCGACGTATTACTGAGATGAGCTGTCAAGTGGTTGCTGGCGGGTGCCGTCCAGCGTCCGTAGCTACCGGTACCACCCCTATTACCGCGCGGTAATAGTTAATAGTTCTCCACCTCTGACGGGAGGGCTAGATGTCGGCTAGATGACGCGGAACAGGTCGGCCGCGCTAGTGGTGTCGATGAGTTTGTCGATGGTGCGTAGGTTGTCGCAGAGGGCGTCCATGACGCTGCCAGCGGCGGTGGTGGCGATGGCGTCAGCGTGCCGCTCCCGGCGTCGCGGCCGCGGCGCGCTCGATCGCCCGGTAGACCGTCGAGCGGGCCACGCCGAACAACTCCGCCAGCTCGGCGCTGGTGTGCTCGCCGGCCTTGTGTAAGGCCACCAGGTGGGCCTCCTGCTTCGCGCTCAGCTTCGGCGCCTTGCCGCGCAGCCGGCCCTTGGCCTTGGCGATCTTCATGCCTTCGCGCGTTCGCAGCCGGGTCAGGTCCGCCTCGAACTCGGCGATCATCGCCAAGGTCGTGAACAGCAGCTTGCCCATCGCGTCGGTCGGGTCGTGAATGGACCCGCCGAGGTTGAGCTTGACCTGCCGGGCGGTCAGCTCCGTGGCGATGTCGTGCGCATCGGTGACCGAACGAGCGAGCCGGTCCAATTTCGTCACGACCAGCTGATCGCCGGCCCGGCACGCCGCGAGAGCCTCGCGCAGACCCGGCCGGGCCCGGTTGGTTCCAGTCAGGCCCTTGTCGACATAGATCCGGTCGGTGCCGACACCGAGCTCGGCGAGCGCGGCCAACTGCGCGCTCAGGTCTTGCTCGTCGGTGGACACCCGGGCGTAGCCGATCTTGAGGCCGTCCATGGGGGCACTGTACCGTTTGGCCCCCGTTGACCGGGCATATCACCGGGCGGGTCTTACGGGATTCGCCGACCAGCGGCGGAATGACCTGGTCGCCCACCTCCGCAGGTGCCCGGTGGACGATCCCCTAACGGGACACCAGCTCAACCCCCGCCGGCCGCCCCCAGCCGCCCACGGAGATCAACTAATTGGCCCCTGGTGTCTCGGTTCTTACCAACACCCCGAGTCGGCCGGCCAGCGAGGCGACCTGGTTGGTGAGGTCGGCAGCCTGAGCGCGGGCCTCTCGCTCGGCCGCTCGGGCCGTGGTCAGCTCCCCGCGCAGTTCCTGCACCTGCCCGTCCCGGTCGGCCAGCCTCGACTCCGCCGACGTCCGCCCCGCATCGGCCTGGTCCCGCTCCCGCTCCACCCGCCGCAGCTGCTCGCGGGCCTCCACCACGGCGGCCTCGGCCGTCTGCCGCGCAGCGGCCTGGTCCCGCTCGCGCTGGCGAACGTCGTCCAGCTCCCGCTGCACGGCCTCCACCCGCTGCACCGCATGGTCCCGCTCCCGCTCGACGGCGCGCAGCTGCGCGGCGACCTGGTCCCGCTCGGCGCGGCCCTGCTCGACCTCGCGGCCGCGCTGGTCGAGCTGCCCGTTCAGGTCGTCCACCTTGGCCCGAACCTCGGTCAGATCTCCGCGCAGCTGCTGCCACCCACGCCTCGTGCTCGATGACCGCCGCGCAGCTGACCTCGATGTCGGCCTCCCACAGCCGGGGCGCCCGGCCCTGCTGCCGGGCTCGCTGCCGGTCCAGGCACGTCTCCAGTGGGGTGCCGAACACCACGGCGGTCGCGGGCACCTGGTGGCGGGCTGCGGCCGAGAGCAGCTCGGCGCGCTCGGCCCGTACGCCGTTGGTCGCGTCGACCACGGTGGTCAGCCGGCGCGACAGACGCGTGTTCACGATCGCGGGCCTGGCACCCTGGCAACGTGTCTCATGAACCAGTTGCCGTCTCTTCGTCGTTCTAAGCCTAGATGTCCCTACCGGAACCGGAGGTACCCCATGTCCGATGGTGCGAAGAGGTCTCGAGAAGAGGTGACTGCCCAATGGTTTATTGATCTGAGGACGACAGGCTATAGCTGTCGTGACGCGATATACCGAGAAGGCAATGACAACGCATTGGATTCGGTGGCGACTGGGCGATGGGTCGCGCACCTTACCTCGCTCGAGGTCGCCACCGATATCCACAAAGAGGTCAAGCACGTCTTGGAGGAAGCGGCAGGAAGTCCTTATAACTCTCTTAAGCGATTTGCGACACAGTTTGTGTGGGCGCTAGGGGCTGAGCTGGATAGAAAGAGAATGCAGCCGGCGTCTGTCAGCACTGCTGCGCTCCTCGCGTCATCGAATCGGAGGAATGCGCCCGGACCACAGCCTCCAGCGGCAGGATCGTCAACCAGCCCTGCGGCCGTGTCAGCTCAGACGCCAGCCGGCCGTGCCCAGTGAACGGGGGGCGATTTTACTCTGCGGAACACAGCGATCAACCTACTCCGCCTTACGACGTCAGAAAGCAGTGCCCGCCGGAACCCAAAAGCTGGCGCGCTGCGCTACGAAGGGATCGATAATGCACAAACGTGTAACTAGTACCCCAAGTATGGTGCCCGATTCGCGACTGGTAACTCAGCAAGACCTGGATTGGTCCGCTGCCTATACGCAGGCGGTCTGGCGCCGCACCGGGCTGCCCGTGCCGCCGAATACCCCGATCTACCGCGACCAGCTGAACCGGGAACGCGCAAATCCGGCCGCCCTTCCTCAACGGTTCTATGACGCACTTTCCGTGCGAATCGAAACCGCGAGAGTCAGCAGAGACTCTGATGCCCGTACTTTCGCCGCCAACTTGCACGGAGCTGGCGGCCCGCCGCCTCCTCGCGACCCGGCAGCGGGTGACGCGCCTCCCGGACATTCTGCCGCGCTGTCAAGCCTTGGGCAGCCGAGCGCCAAGGTGCCTTCTCGGTGAGGGGGGGGATGCTCAGGGCCATTGCGGGTTGTCGGGTAGGGCTCTGACCTGGGAATCGCGGAACTCCACGGGCACAGCCAGACAACGTACGCGCCCTCACTCCACGCCCACCGACCGGCATTCAAGATCATCCCTGGCGTTAATTCCTGTACCGATCTTCCTCAGCCCCGGAAGCCCCGGCAGTCAGATGCTCGCAGCCGCCGGCGACCGCTCCGACAGACTGCCGGTCGGCTGACAGAACGGCTCTGACCTGCGCTGTGAGTCGCTGTGAGCGTGGATAGCTAGCCAGGTAGCTAGCCGTCGGCTATCCGGCGAGCCCAGTGGGCAGGCCGCCGCCGGGCTGTGTCACCTCCGGCCAGTCGTCGGCCGCCGCGATCGCGCGGGCGGCGGCGTGGTCGCCTCGGGGCGGCCGCGCGGGCTGCGGCGAGGGCGGCGTGCCGAGCGGTGCCGCCGCTGGCGCGTTCGGCGCGGGCCGCGGCGGCGCGGTCGTTCCAGCCGGCGCGGGTCGCGGCCAGCTCGGCGGCCGTCGTGGCCGCCTGGTCGACGACGTCGCGCCGGCGCGCGGCCGCCACCTCCTGGACGTGCTGGTCCCAGCGGCGGGCCGGGTGCGGTGGCTCGTGCTCGCCGGTCAGCGCTTCCTCGAGCAACACCACCAGGTAGCCCAGCGGCCGCAGCGGCGCGTCCAGCCGGTCCCGGCCGGCCCGGGACCGGCCGATCGCCTCCAGCGTCGCCTCGACGGTCCAGTCGGGACCGAGCCGCGCCCCGATCGTCGCGGCCACTCGAGGTAGCGGCACGCCCTTCAGCCACTCCAGGGCCCGCTGGGCCCGCCGCCGGCCAAAAGGCATTCTTTTCCTCCAACTCTTGCTCCGGCAGCGCCGCCCGGTAACGCCGCCGCCAACGCCCCGTTAGAGCGGTGCCCTGGTCGCAGCGGTCGGACGCCCCGCCCGACCATCGCCGGTCCAACACCTCGCCTCCACACGGCACCGAACGCCGAGACCGGCTATCAAGATCAAATATTTGCGGTGCTGGGACAGCTACCCAAACACGGGGCCTCTTCGGCGTGGCCCGCTCGACGGTCTACCGCGCGATCGAGCGTGCCGCGACCGCGGCGCCGGCGCCGACAGCGGCCCGCTGACGGGGATCACTCTGCGACACCACGAGGGGCCACCTCACCGCCGGACTGCGTGATGCCGCCCTGGCGGACAACCGTAAGCGGGTCGCGCGGGTGATGCTCCGCTTCGGCATGCGAGGACTTGCGGCTGCGCCGACGCGCGCGTACGACGGTGCCGGACCCGGCCGCGGGGGTCGAGGCGCCGACGAGACACCCGGTCAGTCATGTCACATGAACCCGGGGCCCCTGGATTTCGTTTGACTCTGTAGCAGGGCTCGAAATTTTTGCCGATCAGTCGGGCTCTAAATATCATAGGAGTTGGTTAACTGCATGGCTGCGCCAAGTGATCCAAATGACACACAGGAAACGGTAAATTTCGCCGACAATCTCTACCATAGGGCAAGGCTCGCCCTCACTCCACGCCCACCGACCGGCATTCAAGATCATCCCTAGCGTTAATTCCTGTACCGATCTTCCTCAGCCCCGAACCTTCCCCTGCACAGCCCGACAATAATGAGACGGGAGATTCATGTCTACGCAAGCGTCCAAGGATTCCAGGCAAAACCATTCCGCCAGGAGAAACAGAGGAATCAATAGAGTTTTCCAGCTTGATGAATTCATGACACTTCATGAGCGAATCCCGCTACCAGAGGGCAAATGCATAGAACCCGAGGAGGACGTCTTGTATAACGCACTCAGCTCTTTCGGGTTGAGCCCCATTGAGAACATTAACATTCGCCAGCATTTTAAGAAGCTGCTGGACAGGCACAAAATCCCCTACGAAACTCTTGCCGACGGCAATCTCCACATTAATGAGGAGTGGTTTAAGAAGAAGAGGCGGTCACAGGGCTATTGCGTTCTGGGGTAACTGCTGGTCACAGCGGTTATGAGGTCGTGTGAGCGACGGTCGGCGCGTCGGTTGGCGCGGGCGATGTTGGG
>NZ_JBFAHZ010000093.1:0-9301 GCF_040654415.1 Micromonospora sp. NPDC050695 | reverse complement strand
CATGGCGAGGGATTCGCTGGTGTTGGCGCACCACGCCCCGAGTGGGTGGAAGCCGAAGCCTTTCTTGAACGTTACCGCCGCGCCCTGTTTATCCGGTTGATCAGCTCGATGGGGCGCGGCTGGGTGCGCAGGCAGGTGCGGCAGTCGATGGGGTCGGTGATCGCCTCGCCGGCGCGGACGTCGTCGCCGCGACCGCTGGCACCGCACCAGGCGGCGACGTAGCGAGGACTGCCGTCGGGGCCGGTGATGCTGCTCAGGCTGCCCAGGTGCACAGCCTTCCCGCGACCGACGCAGACGGGGGCGAGCTGGATGGGGCGAACCGAGTTCGTCGTACGCTGGATCATGGAACTCCCTTTCACAGAGGGGCTGTTCTTCCTGGTCCGGCTGGGTGGTGGCTCACCTGGCCGGACCGTTCCTTACTCCTCTATCGTACAGGAAAAGGTACAGAAAAAGATGTCTTGGGGGTCTTTTTCTGTACCTTTTTGCCGTACGGTGGGGGGCATGAGCAGCGAATCTGAAATGCGTCGGCCCGAGGTGTCGGCGGGAATGGCGGCGGCCCGGGACCGGGGTGTGCGGTTGGGTCGTCCGCCAGCGCCGTTGCCGCCCTCGGCTACCCGGGCGGCGGAACTGCGCGGTGAAGGGCTGTCGCTGGCCGCGATCGCGGCGGCGTTGAACGCCGAGCAGGTGCCGACGCCGTCTGGGAAGGGGCAGTGGGCCAAGAGCAGCGTCAAGTACGTGCTCGACCGGCACGACGCAGCTCAAGGGTCGGTGTAGACCCTTGTGGACGGGGTTTGCGGGCTTGCCCGCGCACGGTGCCGGGGGTGGGGTGGGATCTCCTCGTGTCGGCCGATCTCCGATCGACCGGGCCGGCTCTGGGACGGCCAGGCTCGGCGTAGCCGACCGCGAAGCGGCTTGGCCTGGTCGTCTCAGAGGTGGTCTGGTAGCCCTCTGGGCGGCCGGCGCGAGGGGATCCCACCCCTGGGTGACCACTCACCCACCTGGCGCTGTGGTCCCTGCCGGATCTCCGAGAGAGGCCCCGCCGGAGGCGTCGATAGTGGAGGGCACGACCACGGCGCCCCGGGTGCCGGTCCGCGTTCCCTGGGCCGGCTCGCTGCCCCTGTCGGCGATTCCGCGGCATCGCCCCTCGCTGCGGCGATGGCGGTAACGCGGCCTGCGGCCGGCGTGAGACGCACCGGAAGCGCCCAGCGAACCGGCCCGCGTTTCGATCCCGCTCGACATCCTGGTTACGGTGTGATCAAGCGATCACATGGGGGAGCGATGGCTGACGACGCCGCTGCGCCGATGGCCGCGCCGGACGCGGAGGACCTGCCCGACGGGCTCGCCGCCGGCCTGCAATCGCAGATCGACGACCTGACGGCCACACTGGAGCACCACCAACGCCTGTTCGAGTCGTTGCGAGCGCGCGGGCTGCTGCCCACCGAGCCTGACGACGGGCGGCCGTGATGACGGTGCCGGACCAGCCGCCGGCCAGGCCTGCGCGGGAGGTCGCCGAGCGTGTGGCGGCCTCGGTCGACCGGACGGCCGCGCTCCGCAGCCGTGCCGGGTCGCTGGCCGCTCAGGTCGCTGGCCCGCCTCGTCTGACAGGAGTCTCGGACGTGCGGCGGCAGCGCCTCCTGGCCGTTCAACGCGCGGCGGCCGAGTTCTACCGCGCCCAGCTCGACCGGCCTGACGGCGCGTCGCCGGCCCGGTGGCTGGCTGCCCAGGGCGTTCCGGTCGACGGGCGGTTGGCGGTGGGGTACGCGCCGGACCGGCCGGCAGCGCTGGTCAACGAGCTGCGGCGGCAGGGCTTCACCGATGTGGAGATCCGGGCGTCCGGCCTGGCGGCGACCGGCCGCAGCGGGCAACTGGTCGACCGCTTCCGTAACCGGGTGATGGTCGGCGTCCGCGAGCACCGGGATCCGGACCGGCCGGTGGTCGGCTTCGCCGGCTACGCACCGCCCGGGGTGCCGGACGTGGCGCCGGTGCTGCACAGCCCCGCCACGGTGGTGTTCCGGCCGGCCGAGGTGGTGTTCGGGCTCGCCGAGCAGCCTGAGCGCACCGGCCGGTCGGTGGTGGCGCGTACCGCGTTGGAGGCCATCGCTCTGGCCGAACGCGGCGAGGGTGCTCCGCTGGCGGTGGCCGCGTGCGGTCCGGCCTTGACCGGGCCGCAGGTCGCGGCGCTCACCGCGCAGGCGGATCCGGCGGCCGGCGTCGCCGTGGTCGTCGACGAGGACGGCAGCGCCGACGGGCGCAGGTCCGCGGCACGGGCCTTCCACGTGCTCGACCCTGCGGTGGGCCGGCACCCGCAGCGGCCGGGCCCGGTGCTGGCCGCCGCTGTGGACGGCGAGGACACCTGGCCGCTGGTGGAGGTCGTGGTCACCGCCCGGGTCGACTGGGCCGTGCGTACCTTCACCACGGCGGCGGGCCGGGAGGTCGCCGCTCAGTCGATCCGCGCGATGCTGCACGGGCAGCCTGACGACGTCGCCGAGCCGTTG
Source organism: Micromonospora sp. NPDC050695 (assembly GCF_040654415.1). Lineage (NCBI taxonomy): Bacteria > Bacillati > Actinomycetota > Actinomycetes > Micromonosporales > Micromonosporaceae > Micromonospora > Micromonospora sp. NPDC050695. Next base: position 6,806 of record NZ_JBFAHZ010000093.1, on the reverse strand, counting down.
GCCGCGTACGCCGCTGGCCGCCTCGGCGTCCCGGTCGACCCGACGCCGGCGACGCCCAGGCCGTCCGTGACCCCGCAGACGGCGGTCCCGGCACCGGTGCCGGCGGTCCTCGACGGCGCGGCGACCACGACAGGCCCGCCGGTCGGCGCTGACACCGACCAGCCGCCCACCGCGCCAGAGACGGAGACAGCAGAGGATGAACCGGTACGGGGCGCAAGCCCAGAGGCACTGGCAGACGTACCTACCGAACCGGTACGCGGCGCTGATAGCCGACGGGACGGACCTGAACAGCTTCTTCTCGACTTTGGGGGACCAGGCGACCCACCAGATCGAGGACCTGACGAGACAACTGGCCGGCCCGGACCCGGCCGGCGAGGGATACCTGGACAAGCTGGGCCGGCTCAACGAGGCCCGGATGGCGGCCGAGGAACAGGTGCTGCCGGAGCTGATCCTGCTCGACCCGGAGACGAACGAGACCAGCCCGCCGCCGACCCAGACCCCAGCAGCGGAGCCGCGGACGGATCAGGACGACTGGATCCCGATGGTGGAGGATCCGACCGATCCGCGCTGGCAGGAGATCGCGGAGCAGGAGGCCGCGATGAACGACGACAGCGACCCGCCCGCCCGCAGCTAGACGCCAAACCACCGGCCGCCGAGCCGGCCGCGCCGGTTGAGGCCGAAGCACCAGCTCCGGAGCCCGATCCGGACCGGCCGGTGTCGTTCACCCCGAGAGGGCAGCAGGATCTGGCCCCTCGGGGTGAGGTGGCCCGACTCAACGCGAACCTGGCGGCGCTGCGCACCCTACGAACACTTCAGGCCGAGGACCGGCCGGCCACCGCCGAGGAACAGGCGGTGCTGGCCCGCTGGTCGGGGTGGGGTGCGGTGCCCGGCGTGTTCGAAGGCCGCCCCGAGCACCGCGACTACGCGCGGTTCGCGGCGCCCCGCGAGCAACTGCGGCAGGTGCTCGACGAGCGGGAGTACGCAGCAGCCGAGCGCAACACCCTGAACGCCCACTACACCGACGCGGCGTACGTCCGCGCCATCTGGGACGCGGTCACCGGCCTCGGGTTCGAGGGCGGGGATGTGCTGGAACCGGGCTGCGGGCCGGGCACCTTCATCGGCCTGGCGCCCGGCGGCGCCCGGATGGTCGGGGTGGAGGTGGAACCGGTCACCGCTGGGATCGCCGCCGCGCTCTACCCGCACGCCACCATCCGCACCGAGTCGTTCGCGGCCACCCGCGCTCCGGCCGCCGCGTTCGACCTGACGATCGGCAACGTGCCGTTCAGGAAGTTCGCGCTGGCCGACCGGCGGCACAACCCGGGCAAGCACACGATCCACAACCACTTCCTGATCAAGAGCTTGCACCTGACCCGGCCCGGTGGGCTGGTGGTGGCGCTGACCTCCCGCTACACCATGGACGCCGCGAACCCGGCCGCCCGGCGGGAGATGGCCGCCCTGGCGGACCTGGTGGCCGCCGTGCGGCTACCGACCAGCGCGCACGAAGCCGCCGCCGGCACCAAGGTCGTCACCGACCTGCTGATCCTGCGCCGGCGTGAGCCCGGCCGCGAGCAGGCGGGGATGGCCTGGGAACAAACCCAGGAGATCGACGCACCCGACGGCGAGACCATCCACGTCAACGAGTTCTTCGCCCGCCGGCCCGACCGGATCCTCGGTGAGCTGTCCGTCGGCCGGGGCGCCCACAACGCGAAGGACCTGCTCGTCACCGGCACCGGCGACACCGCCGCCGACCTGGCCCGGGTCCTGGGCGACGTGGTCGACGAGGCCCGCCTCGCCGGGTTGACCCTGACCCCGCGCGTCGAGACCGGCCCGGCCGCTGCGGTCGCGGTCCTGGCCGCCGTCGGCCGCGAAGAGGGCCACATCGAAGCGCTCGACGACGGCGGCTTCACCACCGTCGTGGCCGGTCAGGTCGTCGAGCACAAAGTGCCCGCCACCCAAGCCGACGAGCTGCGGGCGCTGCTGCTGCTGCGCGACACCGTCACGGCCCTGCTGCAAGCGGAGTCGTCGTCGCTGGACGACGGCGACGAACACCCCGACGGCCCGCCGGCCGGCTCCGCGGCGTTCCTGCGGATCCGGCTGAACACCCTCTACGACGCCTACGTCGAGCAGTACGGCTTCCTGAACCGCTACGACACCTACACCCGCCGGCAGCGCAACAAGGCCACCGGGGAGCTGGAAACGATCCTCGATGAGGAGACCGGCCAGCCGAAGCTGTACCGCAACTACCCCCAACTCGCCGGATTCCGTGGAATCGACCCGTACGCCGCCACGGTGTTCGCGTTGGAGAACTTCAACGACGACACCCGCACCGCCACCAAAGCGGACATCTTCAGCAAGCGGGTCATCCTGCCCCGGGCACCCCGGCTGGGCGCCGACAGCCCCGAAGACGCGCTGGCCATCTGCCTCGACGACCACGGCACCGTGCTGCTGCCGGAGATCTCCCGGCTCCTCGGCGTCGACGAGCTCCAGGCCCGCGAAGCCCTCGGTGAGCTGGTCTACGACGATCCCGGCACCGGCCGCCTGGTCGAAGCCGCCGCGTACCTATCCGACAACGTCCGCGCCAAGCTCGACCAGGCACTGGTCGCCGTTGAGGACGACCCAAAGTTCGAGGTCAACGTCCGCGCCCTGCAACGGGTCCTGCCCCGCGACGTCGGCCCCGGCGAGATCATGGTGTCCTTCGGTGCCCCGTTCATCGACTACACCGAAGTGCAGACGTTCCTCCAGGAGATCCTGCACGATCCGCGGCTACGGGTGACGCACCCCGGCGGATCGGACTGGCAGGTCAAGGGCAGCCGAACCGGGGTGCTCGCCCGCTCAACCTGGGGCACCGAAGGTATGGCCGCCCCCGACTTGGCGCAGCGCTTGTTGACCAAAACCCCGATCCGGGTCTTCTACGAGATCGAGAAGGGCAAACGGGCCCTCGACGTGGAGGCGAGCGCCGCCGCGCAGGCCAAGGCCGTCGAGCTGGAGGACCGGTTCGAGTCCTGGGTGTGGGAGGAACCGGAGCGGGCCGCCCGCGTCGCGGCCACCTACAACCGGATGTTCAACGCCCACGTGCCCCGCTCGTACGTCGGCGCGCGGCGCAGCCTGCCCGGCATCTCGGTCGAGTTCAAACCTCGCCCTCACCAGATCGAGGCGGTCACCCGGATCGTCAACGAGCCCGGGGTGGGCCTGTTTCATTGCGTGGGCGCCGGCAAGACCGCCGTGATGGCGATCGGCGCGATGGAACTCAAACGGCTCGGGCTGGTCAACAAGCCGGCCATCGTCGTGCCGACGCACCTGCTCGAACAGTTCTCGCGGGAGTTCCTCCAGATCTACCCGCAGGCCCGGGTGCTGGCCGCCGGGCAGGACGACACCAGCGCCGCGCGTCGGCAGCGGTTCGTGGCCCGCTGCGCCACCGGCAACTGGGACACCGTCATCATGGCCGCCAGCTTCTTCGAGACGCTGCGGCTGTCCGACGACGAGCAGCAGCGCTTCCTCGACGGGGAACTGCATGAACTCCGGAACAAGATCGAACGGGCGCACGCGCAGGCCCTCGCCAACGGCGAAGAACCGAGGCGCAACGCCGCCGTCAAGCGTCTGCAAGGTGCCCTGGTCCGCCGGGAGGAGAAGATCAAGGCGAAGTTCGACAAGCCGACCGACCCGGGCGTGACGTTCGACCAGACCGGCGTCGACTTCGTCTTCCGCGACGAGTGGCACGACCTGAAGAACGACACGATCATGTCCAGCATCGTCGACGCCAGCAACGACGGCTCGGACCGGGCGATCGATTTCCGCGCCAAGCTCGGCTTCCTGCGCCGCCGCTACGGCCAGCGGGTGGTGTGCGGGGCTACCGCCACCCCGATCGCCAACTCGGTGCGGGAGCTGTACGTCGTCACTCGGCATCTGCGCCCAGACCTGCTTGAAGCCACCGGCACCCTGGACTTCGACACCTGGGCATCGGTGTTCGGCAAGGTCGTCACGACGGTGGAGATCTCGCCCACCGGCAGCGGTTTCCAGACCAAGTCACGGCTGGCGAAGTACACCAACGCCGCGGAATTGTCGCTGATGCTGCGCACCTTCGGCGACATCCGCACCCCCGAAGACCTGCAACTACCCACCCCGCTGCTCACCGTCAACGCCGACGGGCACCGCGCCCCGCACGTCATCCCCATCGACCCGGCGCCCGAGCTGGTCGACTTCATCGCCACACTCGACGACCGCGTCGAGTGGTGCCGCAACAACCCCCGAGAACGGGAGATCGACAACATCCTGAAGATCTCCGGGGAGGCGCGGGCCGCGTCGCTGGACCTACGGCTGCTCGGCCTGGACCAGAACACCCCGGGGAAGATCGACGTGGCGGCCGGCAACATCGCCGAGATCTGGCAGGCACACCGCGAGACCCGCTACCTGGTCGACCCGGACGCCGCGAACCCAGTCGAGCATCCCACCCCGGGTGCCTTGCAGATCGTGTTCTGCGACCTGGGCACCCCGAAGCCGAAGGACCCGGATCGGTGGACGGCGTACGAGGCGCTGCGCGATCGGCTGGTCGAGCTGGGGATGCCCCGCGAGTCCGTGAGGTTCATCCACGAGGCCAACAACGACAAAGAGAAGGCCAACCTCTTCTCCGCCTGCCGCAACGGTGACGTGTCAGTGCTCATCGGCTCGACCGGCCGGATGGGCACCGGCACCAACATCCAGAACCGGGCCGTCGCCTTGCACCACCTCGACTGCCCGTGGCGGCCGGCGGACATCACCCAACGAGACGGCCGGATCATGCGCCAGGGCAACCAGAACGCCGAGGTCAGCATCTACCGCTACGTCGTCACCGGCTCCTTCGACGCCTTCTCCTGGCAGACCGTCGCCCGCAAGGGCGGCTTCATCGACCAGATGATGCGCGGCACCGTCGGACGAGAGATCGAAGACGTCTCCGACGAGACCCTCCAGGCCCACCAGATCAAGGCGATCGCCACCGGCAACCCGCTGCTCATCGAGAAGGAGGAGTTGGGGATGGAGCTGGCCCGCCTGGAACGGGCCAACCGATCCCACCACAACACCCACGCCGCACTGGAGAAGCAGATCCGGGAGCTACACCAGTGGATCGCCGTCGACGAGCGGCGCATCGAGGCCCTGGACCAGACGATCGCCCAACGCCAGGACATTCGCGGGGAGAAGTTCCGGATGACCGTCGCCGGCCACCAGCTCGACAAGCGCCCCGACGCCGGCCGGGCACTGCAACACGCCCTCACCGCCGCGTCCGCCGGCCTCGGCTCCACCGAGCAGCGCGACCGGGTGCCACTGGCAGAGCTGGGCGGCTTCGCCATCACGGCCACCATCTGGAACGGCCGCGACGGGGTCCTGGTCTCCCTCACCGTCAACGACGACTCCGGCATGAACACCGTGCTGTCGCTGACCGACGCCACCACCGGTGACGCCACCGGCCTCATCCGCCGCCTCGAACACCACCTCGCCGCCCTGGAGGGCCGACGCGGGCAGCTCGTCGCCAACATCGCACGCCAACGGGAGGAGATCGAGCGGGCCCACACCCAGCTCGGCCAGCCCTTCGCCCGCCACGATGAACTCGTCAACACCCGGCACCGGATGCGGGCCGTCTCCGCTGCCGTCGACGCGATCGCCGACCTCGACTCCGTCCCGGTCAACACCGCCGCCGCACCCGCCGTACCGGTCACCCTCGACGACTCCTGGATGCCCGAGCAGGTGCGCGACAGCCTCACCGACGACGAACGCACCTGGCTGGCCACCCGGGTTCACCGCGTCGCCAACGCCGGCACGCTGCAAGGCGCCGCCCGCGCCCAGGACGACGTCGCCGCGTTCGCCGTCACCTTCGACAAGGCCCTCACCGCCATGCTCGGCGACCCGAACGAGCCCGGCCTTTCAGTGGCGATCTTCCTCAAGTGCGACGACCCCGACTGGCGAGCGAGCTTCTTCAACGCCGCGCGGCAGGCCGTCCACGACGCCGTCCGGGCGACACCACCACCGTCGCCGGACTCGCTGCCCAGCGCGCAGCCCACCGTGGCGGCGAATCAGCAGCAGGCAGCGACCCCGCTGACACCCGCCGCCATCCTCGCCGCCACCACCCAGCAGGACCGGGCGTTGCTGGACGCCTGCACCAGGCAGGCGGTACGCGCTGAGCAGGTCCAGGCCGCCGCCCGCGCCGGCGACGAGGCCGCGTTCGCCGCCGCGTTCGGTGCCGCCATGACCACCGCCATCGGCCAGCTCGACAACCCTGCCGACGTCGTGCGGCTCGTCGAGCTGCACGGCGACGAGGCGTTCAGGGCCGGCCTGACCAACCTCGTCTGGACCAAGCTCACGCCACGGCAACCCGGCCAGCCAGGCGAGGCCACCTCGCTGCCGGCCACCGCGGCCGCCGTCGCCGCCAAAGCGTTCGTCCCTGGCGGGCAGACCGCGTCGTCCACCGCCGCCACCACAGCGGCGCCCGTCTCTCCCGCGCCCGTCCAGCGGGGCATGGACCACGACCACGCGCGATGACCAACCCGTCCGGGCGAGCCGACTCCGTCATCGGCGAGGTGGCCTCGCCCTGAGACCGAGCAGCAGGTGCGCGGCGAAGCGCACCTCATCCAGGTGCGGTCCGCTACCAACGCGGAGCTGTGCGCCGATCCGCCGGGCGGTCGGCAGCACGAAGACGACAACGCCGGGCGGGTCGGCCGGCCTGGCTTCGACCACTCCCTCAAAGCCTCGTCGTAGCTTCCAGACCAAAAGCAACGCCAAGATGGGCCTTCGCGCGAACGGTTCGAGCCCGAGATCGTCATTCCGTGGGAGCATGGATA
>NZ_JBFAHZ010000092.1:0-9634 GCF_040654415.1 Micromonospora sp. NPDC050695 | reverse complement strand
TGTGGCGCTGCTGACCGTCGCGGTCTGCGCGGTCCTGGCCGGTGCCACCTCGTTTGCCGCGATCGTCGACTGGCTGTATGACCTCGACGAGACCGACCAGCGGCGGCTCGGGTTCACCCGGGGCGTGCCCGCCGGCACGACGATGTGGCGGCTGTTGACCCGCCTCGACGCGGCCCTGCTCAGCGCTGTTCTGGCCGGCTGGCTGCGGTCGCGGACACCGCCGGCACCCGCCCGACCGCGCCGCTACCGGACAGTGATAGCCGTCGACGGCAAAACCTTGCGGGGCGCCCGCCTGCCCGCCGGCCGCCAGGTGCATCTGCTGTCCGCGCTGGACACCAGCACCGGCATCGTCCTGGCCCAGGTCACCGTCGACACGAAGAGCAACGAGATTCCGGCCTTCACACCCCTGCTCAACGCCGTCGAGAAAGTCCTGGGCAGCCTGACCGGGGTCCTGTTCGTCGCCGACGCGATGCATACCCAAACCGGTCACGCCGAGCAGATCACCAACCGCGGAGCACACCTTCTCCTGCAGGCAAAGGGCAACCAGCCCACTCTTCATGCCCAGCTCAAGAACCTGCCCTGGGCGCAGATCCCGGTCGGTGACCGCACCCGCGACCGCGGACACGGCCGTAAGGAGACCCGCACGGTCAAGGCTGTCACCCTGCACATCCCGGGCGGGATCGCCTTTCCGCGCGCCCAGCAGGCCGCCCGGATCATCCGGACCCGCACCGTGGACGGCAAGACCAGCAGGGAGACCGCCTACCTGGTCACGTCCCTGACCGCCGCCGACGCTCAACCCGCTGACCTGCAGAGGTGGACGAGGGCAGAGTGGCTGATCGAGAACCAGGTCCATAACGTCAGAGACGTCACGTTCCGTGAAGACCTGCATCAAGCCCGAACCGGCACCGGACCCGCCGTCATGGCCACCCTGCGTAACACCGCGATCGGCTGGCACCGCATCAACGGCGACACCAACATCGCCCGCGCCAACCGCCGCTCCGACCGCCGATCACACGACCTCATCGACGCCGTGACCAGCAGTTACACCAACACGCAATGACCCTGGCGTCGGGAGCCTGATGCCCGGACCCGCCGGCAATCCCGCCACCATCAGCTCGGACGGCACCGCCGCACAGATCAACCTGCTGCTGAACACCAGCCCGTACTCCAATGACGCGCTCGACCTCGCCGGTGACGACCAGCGGCAGGTGGCCCACGCCCAGGCTCCGGCCGGGACGACCGCGCTGGTCGGCGGCGTCAGCTCGGTCTTCGCCGACATTCGCGACGCGAACACCCGCGACCTGTGGGTGATCTTCCCGGTGGCCGGGGTGCTGATCGCGGTGATCCTGGGCCTGCTCCTGCGCAGCCTCGTCGCCCCGGTGTACCTCATGATCGCGGTCGGCCTCGGCTTCGTGGCGACGCTCGGCGCGACCGTCCTGGCTTTCCAGGGTGTCGGGGGTCGGTCCGGCTTGTCGTTCTTCCTGCCGATCATTCTGTACCTCTTCGTGGTCGCGATCGGCACCGACTACAACATTCTCATGATCGCCCGGCTACGCGAGGGGGCACGGGCCGGCAACGATCCCCGTACCTCGGCAGCATTGGCGATCCAGCACGCCGGACCGTCGGTGGCCGCCGCCGGTCTGATCCTCGCCGGCACGTTCACCTCGATGCTCTTCGCCGGGGTGTCGTTCCTGACCGAGATGGGTTTCGCGGTCTCGGTGGGAATCGTGCTGTCCGCGTTCGTCATGTCCCTGTTCCTCGTCCCCGGCCTCACCGCGATGCTCGGCCACGCCGCCTGGTGGCCGGGTCACGGCGACGCCACCCGGTCGGACCCGTCGGCGACGCCCAGCCCGGCCATGGAAGCCGGGTCGGAGGCCGCGCCGGCCCACTGAACGACCGTGGGGCGCCGACTGGCGGCATGACCGTCAGTCGGCGCCCTGCCGTCGGGAGGGGGGTGGCCTCGTCAACCGCCGACGTGGATCCCGGGTCGGCGAGCGGGATCAGGCTCGGCCTTGCGGATGATCTCCCGCACCACCGGTGGGGTGTCGCCCCGCCCGAGGATGAGGTACCGCAGCAGATGCGCGATGGGATTGCCCTCGGACCACTCGAAATGCGCGTGGGGGCGTAGGCCGGTGGCGTCGCGCAGGGCCAGCAGGATCGCCGCGATGGCGTTCGGCGCTGCCGGGCTCTGCGCCCGAAGCACGCGGTAGCCGTCTACCTCGACCCCGCGGACCCGCAGCACGTCGCTGAAGTCGGACGGGTCGATGACCTGGATCTCCAGGAACATCACGTCGGCGGCGCCGGGTACCGGGTTCATCCCGCGCTGCGCGCGTTCCTTTGCGCGGTACTCGGCGCTCGTCCCGGAGTGCGGGCGGTGCGCGACGACGTCGAGGCGTCCGTCGAACTCGATGGAGTCGACGATGAACCGGCGCGCGAGCTCGTCGAACTCGATCCGCTCGGCCCGCAGTTCGGTCGTGCGGGACACGCGGGAGATCAGCGATACCGCGATGATGCCGGCGATGAACAGGCCGGAGATGGCAATCCCGTCCGGCTTCTCGCGTACGTTCTCCATCAGCGCGTACAGCAGCACCAGCGTGAGCGCGGCGAACCCGGTGGTGGCCCAGCGTTGGTGGCGGCGCAGCGCCGAGATCGTCACCGCGACCGCGCCGGAGACCATCATCGCCAGGATGCCGGTGGCGTAGGCACCGGCTTGAGCGTTGACGTCGGCCCCGAACGCCACGGTGATGCCGATGCTGATGACCGTGTAGACGATCACCACAGGCCGCACCGCCCGGCCCCATTCGGGTGCCATCCCGTACGAGGGCAGGTAGCGCGGCACGATGTTGATCAAACCGGCCATCGCCGAGGCGCCCGCGAACCACAGGATCAGCACACTGCTGATGTCGTAGACGGTGCCGAAGCCCTCACCGAGATACTGGTGGGCCACATAGGCCAGGGCCCGCCCGTTGGCGTCGCCGCCGGGCTCGAACTGCTCGGCGGGGATCAGCACCGTCGTGACGAACGTGGTGGTCAGCAGGTAACCGGACATGATCAACGCGGCGGTGGTGAGCAGCTTCCGGGTATTGCGGATCCGGGCGTCGAAACGCGCCTTGGCGTCGTCGCCGTCGCTCTTGACCAGCGGCATCATGCTCACGCCGGTCTCGAAGCCGGACAGGCCCAGCACCAACAGCGGGAACGCCAGCACCGCGGGGCCCACCACGTCGCCGACGCCACCGGTGCCGGCGGTCAGGGCGTCGGTCCAGCCCGAGAGCAGCGCCGGGTCACCGATCACCTCGACCAGCCCGACGGCCACGATCACCGCGTTCAGCAGCAGGAACATCGCCACCAGGGGAATGGCGACTCCGACCGCCTCGCTGAAGCCGAGCAGGAACACCGCGCCCAGGATCAGTAGCAACACCACCGTGACGAGCACTGCGGCGCCCTGCCCGTGAGGGAAGCCCTGCGGCAGGATCGGATTCTCCAGCAGATGCACGGTCGCGTCCGCCGACGACAGCGTGATCGTGATGATCCACGACGTCGCCACGAAACCCAACAGGACCAACACGAACACCTTGCCCCGCCAGAACGGCAGAAGCTTTTCCAGCATCGCCACCGATCCCTGCCCGTGGGGACTCTCGCGAGCCACCCGCCGGTACATCGGTAGCACCCCGAAGAGGGTCAACGCGACGATCAGGAGCGTTGCCAGCGGCGACAGCGCGCCGGCGGCCAGGGCCGCGATGCCGGGCAGGTAGGACAGGGTGGAGAAGTAGTCCACTCCGGTCAGGCACATCACCTTCCACCACGAGTGTGGCGTGGCGTGCGACTCGCCGGCCTCAGGACCGGCGGGTTGCACCTGATGGCGCAGCAGCCACCGCACCAGCGTCCCCGCTGGTGGGGCGGCCGCCGATGGCGTGTCCACACACTCGGGCATCACCAGGCCACCCGGACTGGGCGCGCCGTCGTCCGCCCGCGGATCCGGGCCCGGGTCGCGGTGCCCATCGCTGCCGGGACGTACGTCCGTGTCGGCCTCCTGCCCGCTGACCATCCCGACTCCATCCCCGTCCGGGCGGGAGCGCCGCCACCGCGTCCCGCCGAGCTTGCACACCCTGTCCGTTGCTGAGCAGCGCAGAGCCTACTCACCCTGCCCAACCAGTCCGCATCTCCAGGGTCGCTGACCGGATGACCGTCACCAACCGGCTGGCGGCCCCGCCCGACGCGATCATCGGGGAAGCGGTGCTCGCCATCGGGAAGCGGGACGCTGGGCTCGTCCGACGCGGCGCGGCGCTCGTGGGAGCTGGTAGAGGTCTCGCCGATCATGGACGGCGGGTGCGCCCAGCGGATGCTGAGCCGGCAGCCTTTGGAGGCGGCCATCGACGAACACCTGCTGTACCTGCGCGCGGTCTGCGGCCTAGTACTCCAACGTCACCTGATCTGCCGGCTGGTTTACTCGGCTAGCTCATGAAGAAGATCATGGCCGCGAGGCTTGCCCCCATGGCCAGGCGCTCCCAACGGAGCAGGTCCGTGATCGGTCGATTGCGCAGCCGGACGAGTGCGGCCGCCATCCAGCAGAGGTAAGCCGCCGTGGCGGCGCGTAGCAACACGAGCGCCGCGGCATGGCCGGTGACGGTGCCGTGGTCCATCCGGGACCCGGCGGCCATGTGGTGGATAGCCATCGACCCGCCGTGTTGATGCATCAGCACGGCGAGCGCCATGAGCACCGCCCCGGCCGTACGGTGCCACTCCACCTCCGGGCCGCGCTCGGTCGGACCGCTGGTGACGAGTGCCACCGCGAAGGCGAGGAGCAGCAGCGCGCGCCCGCGTACTGCACAACCGGTGCGGCGTCGACGGTCACCGCGACCATGACAGCCACCATCGCACCCGCGAGCATCCGGGCCCTGCGGGACGCGCCCGCCCGCGGCACGACGCAGCAGCAGGCCGACACCGCGGCCGACCCGAGCATGATCATCTCGAGCGTCAGGACGTCACCGCCGGCGTAACGCCGGGGCGTGACCATTGGGCGGTGGGGCGGCCGTTGAGCCGCCACGGGTGACCACTGACCCGCGGCCAACCTTGGGGTGAGTTTTCCCAGTTCTCTTGCCGGCCGTACACGGTGAGGTCCAAGGTGTGGTAACTGGTCGTCAACGCCTCCACGCCCCGCCCGGTGGTCCAGTAGGTTTCGTAGACTTGGTCGCCGTCGCGCAGGTAGCAGGCGATGAACCCGAATTCGCGACCGTCGGCCAGAGCCGGGTCGGAGTCTTTCGCCGAATACCAGGGGAACGGGTAGCCCATGAACTCCGCGAACGGGGCACTTTCGTCGTAGGGGCCCTGGCAGAACGCGGCGTAGGTGACGTCCCGGGCATGCAGGTAGTCCAGCATCTGCATGTGACAGGTCGAGAAGGTGCACCCCTCACACTGATCCCCGTACGGTTTGCCGTCGTGCCACATGTGGAAGTAGGCGATGAGCATCCGGCGGCCCTCGAAAACCTCCACCAGCGGGGTGTCCCCGCCGGGGCCCTGGACCGTCACCGTCGGCATCAAGGTCATCGGCAGCTGACGACGAGCGGCTGCGATCGCGTCTCCTTCGCGGGTGTGGGCCTTCTCCCGGGCCAGCAGTTCGTTGCGCTCGCGCAGCCAGGTCTCCCGGTCGACGACCGGGGGCGTGGCTGCGCCGGACGCGGGGGTTGCCGTCATGGCTGTCTCCTTCGTGGGGTGGGGATTGGTCACAGGTACAGACGACCGAGTCGGCGATCGTCATCGGTGACCGATGACGGATGGGGTCCGCGGTCGTCAGTACGGTTGTGAGGACCACTCAGCCCTGGGGAGATCACATGTCCGACTCGCCTGACGAGCAGGCGGTCTGGCTGCAGCGCGCCTTCGACGAGCACCGGCGCGAGCTACACGTGCACTGCTACCGCCTCGCGGGGAACGTCACCGACGCGGACGACCTGGTGCAGGAGGCCTTCCTGCGTGCCTGGCGGGCTCGCGACCGCTTCGAGGGTCGGGCGTCGGCGCGCACCTGGTTCTACCGGATCGCCACGAACGTCTTCCTCGACAGCCGCAAGGCGGCCGGTCACCGGACGGTTCCGTATGGTGACCCGCTGGAGTGGTCCACCGAGCTCGGTCCCTACCCAGACGCCCTGTTGGCCGACGATCCGCAGACCGGTCTCGCCGCCCGGGAGACCGTCGAGCTGGCCCTGATCGCAGCGCTCATGTACCTGCCGCCGCGGCAGCGGGCGGCCTTCGTGCTGCGCGACGTCTACGGCTGGACGCCGCAGGAGATCGCCGGCGCGCTCGACACCGCCGTAGCGGCCGTCAACAGCCTCATCCAGCGGGCCCGCCACACCCTCCGGCGGCGCGCTCCGTCGGACCCACAGGACTGGCGCCGCCCGCAGCTCACCAGTGAGGACGAAGAGATCCTGCGCCGCTACGCCAACGCGAAGGACCCGGAGACGGTCCGGGCACTGCTCGCCGAGGACGTACGGATCACGATGCCGCCCGAGCCGCCGGTCGTCGGGATCGACGCGGCCGCGGAGTTCCTCGGCCGACCGCTCGACTGGCGTACCTTCCCCACCTCGGCCAACGGGCGCCCGGCACTGATCAACTATCTCCGCCGGCCCGGCAGCCCGCACTATGAGGCGCTGGTCGTCGACGTACTCCGGATCGAGAACGGGAAGATCGTAGAGAGCAACGCCTTCATCGGTGCCCGTCACGTCGCCGCCTTCAGCATGCCCGCCACGCTCGAGCCCTAGACGATGACGTTGGAGTACTAGGTGCCGATCCGGCGGGGCTGGAGCTGTCCCGACCCCGGCCCGGTCAACTGCCAGAACTCCTGCGGCAACTGGTCGACAAAGTCCCCGTACTCCTTCGCGCTGGCAGACTCACGGAGGGTGTCCAGCACGGCTCGCGCTCCGTCGGCGGCCACCTGGCGATCGACCCTTGCCCGGGACTGCACCCGTTCGAGGAATTCCGTGAGTCCGAACCGTTCCGGATCCTCGGTGGGCCTGGACACCAGGCTTCGTAGCTCCTCGGGGAGCTGGGAGGCGAGGTCCCTTGCCTGGCCGCCGGTGATCCGGTTTGCCATAGTCTCGAGCGTGGCGCGGGTGATCGGTTCGGCCTGCCCCGGCGGAACCTCGGGCCGTGCTGCCACAGACTGAATGAACTCGCTGTAGTTCACCTCGGATCCCCCCTTCGAACCGGATTGCCGCGGGTACCCGCCTGCGCCCGGGTGAAACGGCGGATCGCCCGCCCTCAACGCGGTGGGGGAGGGCGGTGGTTGGTACGTCGGGTCACTCGCAACTGATACAGGCCGGCGCTGGTGATCGCGTAGAAGACGGGCGGGAGAAGGAAGATGACCAGGCCGATCAAGGGCGCTACCAGGTAGCCCACGACCCCTGCAAGGAGGTACAGGACGACCCCGGCGAGGGCCCGGACCCGCTCGACCGGAAAGAAGCCGCCCTTGGCCTGGTCCTTCAGCAGGTCGGGGTTCCGGGCCAGGTAGTGGTAGAACGCCAGCCACGTCGCACACAGCAACGCGCCGATCAGCGCGTAGAAGGCGATGGCCACACGCTGGTCAGCGTTGTTGTGCTCCTGCAGCGCGTGCGACACGACGATGGTCGGAAACGGCAGCAGCGCCGTGCTGAACAGCACGAGCAGGTTCATCCAATGCAGACCGCGATCGACCTGTTGAATGCGGTTGAACGCCGCCTTGTGGTTGAGCCAGACGACGGCCACGTACGAGTAGGACGCGAGATAGGCGACGTACGACGGCCACTGAGCCAGCAAGCCGGACAGGAGGTGGCCAGGCGGGACGTCCGGCACCCGGAGGTCCAGGACCAGCAGCGTGATGATGATGGCGAAGATCGCATCGCTGAACGCGACGGCGCGGCTGGTGTCCGATCGGGTGCCTAGGTCCGTGTCTGGCCCGCTCACCGATTGCGCCTACCCGGGGTCGTCTGCGGCAAACAGCTGGGTAGCTCGGTTGCGAATGCGTGCGCCTGCAGATCGATGCCTTCGGATACGCTACATCCGGCCACCAGGCGTGCCACGGTAGCCGGATGCGGGTGGTGGTCAGGGTTTGCCGCGGCGGCGCATCGCTAGATCGCGGTCACCTTCCCGGTACGGGAACCCGCAAGCTGGGCAGCGAGGCCCGCTCGAGGGCGGACAATCCGGAGGTGCCCGTTGCGCGGCCGCTGCCTGCGGGGAGAGGGCCGCGACGCGCGTGTGCTGCCTCTCGCGGCGGGTAACCCAGACCACCCACTGTTACCCGGAGAGATCGACGTGACGATGCCTGCCGACGCGATCGAGCTACCGTCCGGCCAAACCATGCCCGTGCTCGGCCAGGGAACCTGGTACCTCGGCGAGCACCCCGCGAGGCGGCGGGACGAGATGACCGCCCTGCACACCGGGCTCGACCTGGGCATGACCATGATCGACACTGCGGAGATGTACGGTGACGGCGCTTCCGAGGAACTCGTCGGCGAGGCGATCGTCGGACGCAGAGCCGACGTGTTCCTAGTTGACAAGGTGCTGCCGTCCAACGCCAGCCGACAGGGAACCGTGCAGGCCTGCCGCCGCAGCCTGCAACGACTCGGCGTCGACCACATCGACCTCTACCTGCTGCACTGGCGCGGCACGCATCCACTCACGGAGACGATCGAGGCGTTCGCCGAACTCGTCGACGCCGGCGACATCGGGCAGTGGGGTGTGACTAACTTCGATCTCTCGGACATGACAGAACTCCTTGAGGCGGGCGGAGATGCCTGCGCGACCAATCAGATCCTGTACAACCTCACCCGCCGCGGTCCCGAGTACGACCTCCTGCCCTGGCTACGCGAGCACCGCATCCCGGTGATGGCGTACTCGCCGATCGAGCAGGGGCGGCTACTCGGTCACCCCCAGGTCGAAGAGGTCGCCGCCCGGCACGAGGCCACAGCCGCTCAGGTCGCGCTGGCCTGGGTGCTGCGGCAGGAGATGGTCGCGGCCATCCCCCGATCGTCCAATGCGAAACACACCCGAGAAAACGCCGAAGCGCGTGACGTACAGCTGACCGAGGAGGACGTGGCGGCACTCGACACGGCGTTCCCGCCGCCGGGAGGCCCACAACCGCTGGAGATGTTGTAGGGCCAGCGGCCCTTCCGGCGGGACCAGGCGAGATCGCCGTCGAGCTGGTGACGAACGGGATCATCGCGCGTGAGGTGAGCCCGTGCATCGAGCATCCCTGCGACCTGTGCGGAGCGGGGTCGCGTCGACTCAGCTACCGCTGTGCACCCGCCCGGCCTTCTCGTCCTGCCAGCCGTCGGGTTGCGGGTGGTAGCCGTAGGCGGCGGCCCGAACCGTCTCCTCATTCTCCAGGCCGGAGCCGATCGCGCCTCCCACAGTGGCCAGCGAGCTGGTGATCCAGGCGAGCGTCAGATAGTCGCTGAGACCGACCGACTGCTGCAAAGTCTGTTCCAGCACGGATGTGTCGATCAGCAGTGCCCCGACGAGCACCGTTCCCACGAGTAACACCACGTATGACACCGCCGTGGCCAGCGTGAGAGTAAGAGCGACCGGCAATAGGTATCCAAGATTCGGACAGTTGGATACCCGGGGGTAGCAAGCAGGCACGGGAGGTTGATCATCGGAGTTCTCTACG
>NZ_JBFAHZ010000091.1:0-11499 GCF_040654415.1 Micromonospora sp. NPDC050695 | reverse complement strand
CACCGGCTCGGCGGCCGGCTGTCCCACGGTCGTCTCGGTCGTCATCTGGCGTCTCTCCCTTGATCGGTCGATCAGCCGTTATTTGTACAGTCCCACTACCTGCAGTACCGCAACGTACGCCCGGACTACGTCGACCGGCTGTGGAACCTCGTCGACTGGGCCGACGTGACCGCCCGCTTCGACGCCGCCCGCGCCACGAGCCCGAAGCTCTGACCGGCGTGACCGGTCCGGTTCCGGTCGCCGCCGACCTCGTGCAACGCGCCGCCGGGGTCATCGCCGCTCGCGACCGCGGTGATCTCGCCGGTGCGGAGGCGCTGCTGGCCTCGTTCGACACCGAACAGGCCCGCACCCTTGGCTTCTATTTGCTTGCCGACCTCGCTCTCGGCCTGGTCCGCGCCCAGACCGGTCAGTCATTGGACGACCTCGTCCGGGAACTCACCTTGCTCGTGGCGGCCACACCGCCGCCCCCGCCTGCCTGACCGGCGACAGCCCGCGCGCCGCCGGTGTTCGCCGGCTGATGACCTGCGGGCTTCCGCTTCCTGCCTCGTGTGCCGGCCTACTGCTCCCGCGAGTCGAGAGCTGGGTCATCCTTGACGGCTTCCTCCTCGCGGAACAGTTCACGGCGCCATTCGGCGAACCGGCTTCGGAGATCGTCCAGCGCTGGGCCGGTGACGCCGTACTGGGCGAAGTCGTCGGGGTCGAGCCGGGCGGCTTGTCCGAGGGCGTCGGCGAAGATGCGCGGGTCGAAGCCGCGGTCGGCGCGTTGGGCGAGGGTGAGGAGGGCGTCGCGGGTGTAGCGGCCGGATCGGAGCGTGGCGTCGATGTCGATGAAGTCCCGGGCGAACGCTCGTCCGTAGAGTGCGCTCATCTTGTTGGCGACCGCGTCGTCGGGGTGGAGTACGGGTCCGATCGCCATGAGGATCGGTTCGTTGGCACGCCAGTCCACGCCGAGTTCGACCTTGGAAACCCGCGCGCCATCGGTGACTGCGAGCCGGGCGAAGGTGTCGTACTGCCGCTCGGTCTCGACGGTGAGGCCGTCGTCTCGGTAGGCGTTTACGACGGCGGCGACCGCGGCGGTGAACTCGTCGCGGCGGTCCCACGCGGTGAACAGGTCGACGTCCTCGCTGGGCCGCTCGACAAGCCCGGCTGCCTCGACCGCGTAGCCGCCGGCCAGCGCGAAGCCGTATCGATCGGCCGCCGCGAGGCCGGTGCGGGCGAGGCGTTCGTGGAAGGGGTCCACCACTACGCCGCGTTGCTGCGGGTCGCGGCGAGTTCGGGGAAGGCGTCCTCCCAGCGTCGGCGGAGTTGGGATGGCAGCCACAGGGTGGGCCAGAGCCGCCGGAGGAGATCGGCGTCGAGCCAGGTGTGCAGATCCTCGACGGTGCTGGCCTCGGTGAGGACCACCTTGTACATGCTGGCCAGGCGGGCGGGCCGTTCAAGGTGGTATTCGGCGTGCCCGGACCAGTCGAGGTGACGCGGAAGCGTCACCGTGCCCTCGGTCGGGCCGTGCAGTGCGGCCAGGGTTTCGGCCACCACGTAGGGCTTCCGGTCACCGTAGGGCCGGTAGTCCGCCGGCGGCTGGGGTGATGTTCGGCGCCGGTTGAGGTTGGTTGCCCGTCGAACCTCTGGTCGGAGCGCCTGACGGATGGTCTCTCGGCTGTATCCGGTTACCCGCTGCAGATCCACCGGCCGCCAGCCGGCCGCGTGAAACGCCCGTAGCTGCTCGTCCCGCTCGGTCAACGCAGCCGCCCGCGTCGCCTCGTACCGGGAGACAACCGCGTGCAGTTCGTCCTCGGAGAACCGGCTCATACCTGTCAGCCTACTACGCTAGGCCAAGCATGCTTGGCTTCACTGTCATTCGGACGCGGGTCCTCACCGACGGCTGCCTTGATGGCCAGCAGTGGTTCCGGAGCGAGTCGTACCTCGTCGATGACCTGTCTACTCAACCAGCGCACGTTCGATCTGCGAGGAGGCGCTCTTTCGATCTGCGGATACATCCGTGTTCGATACGCGGGCCTGCGGCGTTCGACCTACGGCATCCAGCAGGTTGCTCAACTCCTGCCAGCCGTTACCCGGCTCCGGTCACGCGCAGGTCGGCGATCAGCAGGTCGAGCAGCCGTTCCTCCATCACCGCGCGGCCGGTCCGCCGCATCGACTCGCCCAGCGACTCGTCCCACGGTGTCCGGGTGGGCGTACCGATCAGTGCCGTGCCGGTGCCCGCCCTCGGCAGGTAGTCAGCCGCGGTCATCCGCCACGGCACCGCGCCCCGATACCGCTGGAGAGCCGCCGCAGTCAGTCGTACGCCGGTCCAGTCGAAGTCGTTGCGCCACCGGATCGCCGCTCCGTGAGCGGCGCCGAGCAGTGTGTGGACGGCGACCGACGGCACTCCTTCGGTGCAGATCAGCGGTGGGGCCTGGGCACCGAGCGTTGTGGTGGCCGCGCGCA
This sequence comes from Micromonospora sp. NPDC050695, assembly GCF_040654415.1. NCBI lineage: Bacteria > Bacillati > Actinomycetota > Actinomycetes > Micromonosporales > Micromonosporaceae > Micromonospora > Micromonospora sp. NPDC050695. Next base: position 9,054 of record NZ_JBFAHZ010000091.1, on the reverse strand, counting down.
GCACCGCGGGGTTCTCGCAGACGTACACCTCGTCGCAGTCCAGTGTGAGCGGTGCCAGGCGCAGTTGGTGCAGGGTCACCCGCATCGGCACACCCGCCTGCGCGGCCTCCGTCAGCCACCGCCCGACCAGCCCGCCGGTGGCCCGTACGTTGAGCACCAGCACCTGGCTGGCGAGGTCGTCCGGGACCAGACCAACCGATTCCCACAACGCCCGTTCCCGCTCGCCGTCGACCGGGAGCGCCGCATGCTGCCAGATGGCGACGGCACGGAGGACGAGCCCGCGCAGCGGCCCGTCGGTGAGGGCCTTTGTGTCGTCCAGCACCCGGTCGGCGAAGACCGGAATCGGTTCGTCGGCCGCGGGCAGCGCGTCCAGGACGCGGACCACATCCTCGAACGGCAGTCCGGCGCGGACGATGCGGGTCAGGGTGCCGTCGCGGCGCAGCCCGTCGAGCCACTCGGCGTACCAGGCGGTGCCGGCGTGCCGACCCTCATGGGCCGCGGCGAGGACGGCGTCGCGGGCCACCGCCTCGCGTTTGAGGTCGGACGGTCGGTTGCGCAGCGGGGCCGTCGTGGTGAGCACGTCGATCAGGCCGATTCCGTGCGCGGCGCGTAGGTGCTCGTCCAGGTCGCTCAGTCGGATGCTGAGGCGTGCCGCTGCGGCGGAGCGGTGGGTGCCGGTGATGCCGATGATCACGAGACGTTCGTCGCCGGTGGGGGTGGAAAGCGTCACGGTGGTGTCGAGCCGGCCACCGCTGCGTTCCAGGCTGCGCCGGGCGGCCACCAGCAATCTCCGCCAGCCGGGCTGCTCGACGAGATCCGCCGGACCGCCCGGCCGATCCCGCTCGGCCGGCACCAGCGACGGGTGTGCGGCGGCCCGATCCGACGGCCGTTCGCCGTGCCCGTCGGTCATTCGGTGAGGTCGAGCAGCACGCCGGCCCGCTCGGGTTCGTCGCGAACACCGAGGGCGCGGCGGGTCTCCGGGGAGCCCAGCGCACGGGCCAGGGTTCCGTCGAAGTCGGCGATGTTGGTCGTGCCGTCCCAGACCAGCAACACGGTCGACACGGCGTGTTCCACGGCGGAGTGCGACAGGTCGTAGTGTGCGGCACCGCTGACCGCCGGGTGGGTGGCCCAGAGGTCGTAGCCGGTCATGAACAGGTCCAGGTCGAACTGTTTCGCCAAGGCCATCAGCTCACCCCGGCCGGTGTCGTCCACGCCGGCGAACGCCTCGTCGAGGCCGAGCAGCCGCGGTGCGTCAGGTCGGGCCGATCCGAAGAGCGCGTTGGCGGCGGCGAACAGCGGCAGGTGCAGCGAGACCGACTGTTCGCCGCCGGAGAGCTGGCTGTGTCGGGCCCGGGTCAGCGCCTCCGCGCCGCCGCCGGGCCGGTGCAGGGTGAACGCGAACGTCCGCCACTGCCGGTAGTCGAGGACGTCGCCGAGCAGTTCCCGGTAGGGCCGTTCGGGCGCGGCGGCCCGCGCCGTCTTGATCCGGGCGGCGAAGTGCCGGCGCATGGCGGTGAGCTGGGCCGGACCGAGCCGGGCCGGGTCGCGTTCGAGCAGTTTGCAGACTTCGCGTTGCTCAGCGTCGAGGTCGTCGGCGAGCCGCCAGCCGACGCCCACGGTGAGCCCCGAAGACATCCGGCGGGCCCGCATCTGGCCGTCCATCGCGGCCACCAGGTCGCGGGCCTCGATGGTGCGGTGGTGGATCTGCCGGGCGAGTTGCCCGAGCAGGGCGTCCTCCAGCACCCGCTGCTCGGAGTCGGTGAGCAATTGCTCCTGGTCGCGGCGCTCGCGGGCGATCCGCTCGGCGAAGTGGGCGACGGGAGTGAGGCCCTGCTCGTCTGCGACCCGGACCACGATCACCCCGTCGTCGGTGTCCCACTCGGGTCGGTGGTCGAGGCCGGCGGCGGGAAGTTGCGCCTGGAGCTCGGTAAGCGCGGTAGTGAGCCGGGTGGCGCTCTGCTTCAGCGACGTCTCGGTGGGGCTGAGCTCCCGAGTGGCGGCGAGAATCGCCTCGTGCAGGGCCGCCACCTGCGGATGTAGCTCGTCGTCCGGGTTCTGTGCCGGCCAGCGCAGGTCGGTGGGGCAGCGCAGCAGGCCCAGCAGGTCCGGCTGGGCGTACGGGCGCAGCCGCTGGGCGTCGTGCTGCGCCTCGGCGACGGCGGCGACCAGGGCCTGCTCGCCCAGCTCAACCCGGGTCAGCGCGGCGGCACGCCGCTCCCGGGCGGTGCCGAGTGCGGTACGGTCCCGCTCGACTGTCTGCTCCGCCTCGATGATCGCGTCGGCGGTCCGGGCCACGTCGGCCAGCACCCGTTCCGCGTCGGCGCCCACGCTGGCGCGCAACGTCCGGTACGCCTCCGCCTTCTCCTGGTGCCGAGAGAAGGCCGCACGCGCCGTGTCCTGTGCGGCGGCGAACCGGTCGACTGCCTCGTCGCACCGTTGCCGGGCCTGCTCCTCCTGCTCAGCGGCGCGCGCGGCGACTGTCCGCGCGCCCTCCAGGCGTACCCCTCGCTTCTCGAAGCGGCTCACCGCTTCGGCGGTGTCGTCGAGCCGATCGACCGGCAGTGACCGCTCCGCCGTGCTCCGCCGCAGCGCGGCCGCGGCGGCGGCCCGCTCGGCCAGGGCCTGGTCGAGGCGGGCGGCGGCGGCCGCGCTGGCCTCCTGCCGGGCGCCCAGCGTCGCGACGGCCCGGTCCAGCTCGCGCAGCGCCGTGTGGACCGGTGCGGGTGCCGGCAGGTGCGTGGCGGCCGCATCCACCGCGGCCAGCAGCGCCTCGATGGACGCCCGGTCGCGGTCCACCGCGTCGAGGTCGGCGTCGATGATGATCAGCAGCCGCTCGCACTCGGTGACGCGGGCGGCGCGGCGGGTGGCCCGGGCGGTCGCGCCGATGTACTCGCAGGAGGCCTTGGCGAACCGTCCGGCGGCGATGCCCTGGGCGTACCGGCCGTCCACGCCGATGGTGACCGGCGCGGCGTCGGGCGTGGTCACGTCGGCAAGCGCCACCGAGGTGAGTACCTCGGTGATTCGCGCGGCGGGCACGGCGTCCTGTTCCTCGGGGGCCAGCACGTCGGTGAGGGTGGCCCCGGTGGGCCGCCGGTGCGGCGGCAGTGGCAGCAGGTAGCCGTCGAGGTCGTCGCCGGCCAGCGCGGCCGTCGCGGTCCCGGGGTCGGGGTGCAGCCAGGCGTCCAGCAGCCCGGCGGCGTGCAGCGCCGCCTCGACGGCCGCCGCGTCCTGGCCGGTCACCCCGTCGGCGAAGCGGACCAGTCGCCACAGCGGCGCGCCGGGCCGGCCGGCGCGCGGCGCGGGCCGGGTCGCCGGGGCGGGTGGGGCGTCGTCGTGCTCGGCGGCGATCCGGTCCCGTTCGGCGGCCACCTCGGCCCGCCGGTCGGCCAGCGCCGCCCGCTGCGCCGCCAGCGCCGCGAGCCGGTCCCGCCGCTGGGTCACCGCGGTGGCCGTGGCGTCGGCGTACACCTCGCGCAGGGTCCGCGCGCCCGGCTCGCCGGTGGTGTCCACGACGGCGGCCAGCACAACCGCCAGGTCGGGGTGCGCGATGTCGGCCAGCAGCCCGGCGTTGCCCTGCGCCCACTGCTCGAGCTGGGCGCGCAGCCGGGCGCGGGCCTGCGCGACGGCGTCCTCGGCGCGCCGCTCGGCCTGCTCGGCGTCGTCGGCGGCGGCCGTGGCGCCGGCCGCGTCGGCGGCGGCCCAGGCGTGGTCCCGGTCGGCCTGGTCGTGCCGCGCCACCTGCGCGCGGACGGCGCGCACGTCGTCGCTGCGGGCGGCGGCCCGGGCGGTGATCCGGGCCGCCAGGTCATCCGGGGCGGCGTCGTCGGCGCTCCAGGTGATCCCGGCCGCCTCGGCGTCGAGCAGGAGATCGGCGGCGAGCCGGTCGACCGCCGTCCTCGTGTCCCGAGCCGCGACCGTCGCCCGTTCCCATTCGGTGCGCCGCCGCACCACCGTGCTCTCCTCGGCGACAACGGCCTCGTCGGCCCGCCCGGCCGCCTCAGCCAGGTCGTGAACGTGCCGTTGCAGGTCGGCGAGCTGCTCGTGGGAATGATATGCCGCCGACGTCTTCAGACTGTCAAGGTGGGCGCGCAGCCGTCCGGGCTCGCCCTCGACGGCCCGCAGCCGCTCGCCCGCCGCAGACTCCGCCTCGGCCGCCGCGTCGGCCGTGTGCCGGGCGTCGTCGAGTGCGGTCGACCGGGTGGCGACCGCGTCGCGGCGGGCGGTCAGGGCGTCGGCGGCCGCCCGCGCGTGGGTCCGCAGATAGGTCGAGTAGACCGTCAGGAACGCAGCCGTCGCGGCGTCCGCCGCCACCAGCCCTTCGAGGGTACGGGCGACCGCCTCCATGTCGTCGAACGAGCGGGCGGCCTCCACCAGCAGGTGGTCCTCGACCGGGCGCAGCCCTCGTTGCAGCGTGCGGGACAACTCGACCGGGTTGAGGTCCTTGGCCAGTTGCGGCTTGCGCAGGGTCAGCACCAGGTCCAGCAGTTGCTCGTAGCGGGCCGGGCCGAGACCGAACAGCCGTCCGTCGACGAGCTGCCGGTAGTCCTCCGCCGAGTCCCGCACCGCCTCGGCGCCCAGCCGGTCGATCAGATCGCGGCGGGTCAGCGGCCGGTCGTCGGCGTCCAGCAGCGAGAAGTCCACCCCGACCCGGCCGTCGACGACGAAGTGCCAGCGGGTGACCCGGTCGACGTGCCGGTGCGCCCGCAACCCGATGCCGACGGTCACGTACCGCTCGCCGTCGCCGAACTCCATCCACACGTACGCGTGGGTGACCTCCTGCCCACGGTAGAGCAGGTTCGACTTCATCGTCCGGTCCTCGCTGGCGAACGGGTTGAGCCGGCGCGGTTCGATCCGCCCGTCGAGGACGAACGGAAAGAGCACCTCAAGCGCCTTGGTCTTGCCGGAACCGTTGGGCCCGCGTAGCACCAGCCACCCGTCGACGAAGCTGAACTCCTCGTCCCGGTAGTCCCAGAGATTGATGATCCCGGCCCGGGTGGGAGCGAAGCGGCGCACGGCGCGTTGCTCGATCACGATCGACTTCCTTAGAACAGGGTCTCGGTGGTGGCTCGGGGCTTGACCGTGGCGACGGTGTGGCGGTAGCGGCCTACCAGCGGCCGGACGAGCACCCCGCCCGGCACGGCGGTGACCGCGCCGAACCGTTCCAGCAGCGCGACCGCCTCGCCGCGCAGCCGCTCCTGGTCGGCGTGCCATTGGGCTCCGAACGCGGTCCCGTACCGCTGGAGAATCTCCCCGACGGCGGTACGCAGGAAGCTGTCGGTGATGAACGGCAAGCGTTCGGCGTGGTCGGCCTCGTCGTGGCCGGTCTCGCCCTCGACGGCCCGATGCTTGTCCGGACCGGCGTCGTCGAGGCGCACCAGGGTGGCCGTGGGCAGGCCGGCGTCGATGTGGCCCGCCAGCGCCTGCTGCCGGGCGTGCCCGTCAGGCGGGGTCAGCCGCTTGACCCGGCGGCCGTCGGGATCGGCAACCCGGTCGGCCATCTCCACCGCCAGCAGCACCGCGGCCTGCGCCACCGAACCGGTGCCCGGGAACCGCTCCACGGTGAACCCGCTGGTGTCCACCAGCAGCACGCCCTCGGCCCGCCGCTCCACCCGCAGCCCGGTCAGCCGGGCCAGGTCAGCGGCGAACGCGGAGCCGCGCAGATGGTTGGCGACCGCCAGCTCGACGTCGACGTGGTAGACGACCGGCGACTCCACCACCGCCCGCCGGGCCGCCTGGGCCGCCTGCCGGCGCTCGGCGTTGCCGCTGCTGCCCAACGCCCGGTCCAGCAGCGCCGACACCGACTCGACGTGCTGCAGCACCCGGGTTGGCCGGAACAGCGCGAACACCACGTCCCGCGCCACGTCGTACAGCGCCTCCCCGGCCCCCGGGTCACTGGCCCAGGCGGCGCTGGAGCCGTCGGCCAGCCGCAGCACACCCCGCTCCTCCAGCCAGCCGACCGCGTCCACGAACGCCCGCCGGTCCGGGCCGTGGTCCGGATCCAACCCCAGGCCGGTGATCCGGTTCGCGTCGCCGGCCACCGAGTCGGCCAACTCGCTGAGGGTGATCTGGATCCCGGCGCGGCCCAGCACCGCCAGGCACAACGACAGGTACGCGTAGCGCTGCCGGTCGAACGGCCGCCCGGTGCGCGACACCGCCGGCTGGGTGCCGTCGAGCCGGTCCTTCGCCCGCACCAGCCGGGCCGTGGAACCGTGCAGCTCCAGCCGATAGCCGAACGCCTCGGCGAGATCCCGGCGCAGGGTGGCGGCGAACCGCCGCACCCGGGGCAGCGCCCGCTCGTCCGGCCAGGTCGCCGTGATCAGCGGATGGCGCAGGACCAGCCGGACCGCCCGCTGGTAGTCGGCCAACTCCCACTCCGGAACGTCGACGGCGAACCGGTGGACCGCGGGCCGGGGAGCGCTGGATTCCGTGGTCACGCCGGCACCAGCTCGGGACGGCGGACCGCGGTGTGCTGCGCGGCGGTGACCGTCAACGCGTACCCGTCCAGATGCAGCCGGCCCTCGGCGGTGCGCACCGTGGTGAACCGGCCCGGCGCCGGGGTGAGGGTCAGCCGCACTCCGTGCGCGGCGGCCGCCAGCGGCACCCCGGCTCGCCCACCCACCCGAGCGGCGAGGGCGATGTCGAGCAGACGCAGCAGGACCTGGGTCTGCGACCGATCCAACTGGTGATCGTCGACGCCCACGCCGGCCAGCACCGTCGCCGCGTCGGCCAACCGCCGCTCCCGGGCCAGCTGATCGCCGCGCAGCCGGTGCCGGCGCTCGTCGACCCGGTCCAGCCGGGCCGGCCGTCCCCGACCCTGACCCGGTGCCCGGCCGGTGGTCACCAGGGTGCGGGACAACTCCACCGCCGGCGCCTCCCACCACGACAGCCGGCTGGCGATCGCCTCCGGATCCGGGTGCGCCACCCCGGCGTGGCGCGGAGCGCCGAGGCCGAACACGACGTCGAAGAGGGCGTGCGCGGCCTCCTGGGTGCCGGTGTGGGTGAACCACGCGGCCAGGTGCCGCAACTGCGACTCCCGGCTGACCCCGCCACGTCGCGCCTCGGTGACCCGGCGCAGCAGGGCCAGGACGTCACCGATCGCGGCGATGGTGGCGTCCGACAACCGGTCCGCCTCGCTGGGCTGCTCCGGGCCCGGCGGCGCCAACCAGGACCGCAGCCCCGCCCAGCGCCGCCGCCAGTCCTCCAGCCGCTGCACCGGGGTGTGGAACAGCCGCTCGTCGGCCTCGGCGGCGGCCTCGATCAGCCGGTCCAGCCCGGTCGCCTCGACCTCGTGCACCGCCGCGCGCAGCCGGGGCGTGTACCGCTGCAACTCGTCGTGGAAGTCCCGCAGGTGAGCCAGCAGGGCGTCCTTGTGGGCGAGGAACACCTCCGGCCGCACGTCGTTGGTCCGGCCCAGGTCGCCCAACATGTGATAGAAACGCGCCGCCCGCTCGGCGATGTCGGCCAACGCCCGGTCCAACCGGTTGAACTTGCGGTAGACCTCCTCGGCATCCCCGGCCTCATTGGCCGCAGCGAGCGCATTGAGGTCCGCCAGCAGGTCGGCGAAGACCAGCCGGGACAGCGTCGAGTCGTCCATGCTCGCCGACAACACCGCCTCCACCGCCCGGTGCGCCCGGTATCCGGCCTCGGTGAACTGGTATACCGAGTGCCGGTTGCGGTACTCCGCCAGCGTGGTGGCCCGGGAACCGTCCTGCCCCCGGTCGAGTACCCCCCACTCCACCAGGGCGTCGAGCAGCCGCGGCAACTCCAGCCCAGCCGGGTCCGGGCAGTCGGCGTTCGTCTCGTGCAGCCCCGCCAGCGCGGCGGCCACGTCGGAGGTGTGCAGCACCACGTGGTAGCTGGACCGCGCCGAGTCGAACGCGCGCAGCAGCCACAGGTAGGCGAACCGGTTCTCCGCCGTGACGTAACCGAACAGCCGCATCCGGTCGTCCAGCCCGAAGTCGTCCAAACCGAACGTGGGTCGGGATGGCTGCGCGGTCATCGTTCTCCTCCCCAGGACGCGAACGGCTACCCACCCTACCCACCCGGTCTCGAAGGGCAGCGAGGCGCGCGGGGCACCGGCGGTCTCCGAGGTGATCGTGGAACCTGCGTCCAGAGCTGCTGCGCCTGGGTAGGCGCTGTGACCCGCAGCCCTGGCCGGCGCGACCGGTAGCCCCGAGATCGGACAGGCTGGCCATGTACGCGAGCTGTCCGGCTGTACCTTCGGATCTTCAAGTGGGCCTGTTCTTGCGCCGCACGGCGTACAGGTCGACCCGGAACCGGTCGGCGAACAACGCCAGCTTGTCCCGAGTCGGCGAAGCCATGGTGACCAGGCCCGGCGGCTCCACCGGTGCGAAACTGCTCCGGTGCCGCGGTGGTGTCCTCGCCGCGCAGGTCCAGCAGACGTGCCAGTCGGGCGTCATGCGCCCGTAACCGCTCCACCTCCCGCTGAAGATCGACGAACTCGGCCACCGAACTCATGCCGACCATCCTCGCGGATCGGGCTTCGAGCACCCCGACACCGGTCCGCTATCCTCCGCCGATGGCATCGAAGGGCAACGCCGCGCTGGAGGCGATGATTGAGGAAGCCACGGTCGACGCGTACGGCGACGACGAGCAGCTCGCCGGCCTGTTCACCATGATCGAGGAGCATCTGGCGGTGCCGTTCACCACCACCGTCCTCGGCGTCGAGGTGACCGTGCGCAAGGTCGACCTGACCGCGGACAGCATCGTCGCGGTCTGCGCCCGAGGCCGCCACCGGCAGAAGATTGATCTACTCGACCTGCCGCCACCCACCCCGCCACCGGACGGCGCCGGGTGGATCGACGCACTTGGCCGAGGTGTACGGCGCCGAGGTGTCGAAGCAGACGATCTCCACGATCACCGACAAGGTGATGGACGGGATGGTCGAGTGGCAGAACCGGCCCCTCGACAGGGTGTATCCGGTGGTGTTCATCGATGTCATCAACGTGAAGATCCGGGACGGGCAGGTCGCGAACCGGCCGATCTACGTGGTCATGGCGGTCACCGTCGACGGGCACCGCGACATCCTCGGGA
>NZ_JBFAHZ010000090.1:0-11847 GCF_040654415.1 Micromonospora sp. NPDC050695 | reverse complement strand
GCCAGAAGGCCGCGCTCTTCTACGTACCCACCGGAACCGGCGTGACTATCACATAACCGAATATCCGGTCATAGCTCGATCTTGCGAATGCCCTGCGGTCGCCCCTCCCCTGCTCAAGAGCCAGAGCAGAAGGCCACCGACGTGGCCGGCGGCGAGCCGTCCCCCGTCCCGCCGCCGGCCACACCAACAACCCCGGGCGGAACGAGCGCCTTCGTCCCCGATCGAGGCCGTAGCCCGGTCCGCCGCGCGATACCCACCGAACACTGGCCCGTCGAGCTGCCGATCGAGGGGTGCAGCGTTACTTGATCAGGAAAGGAGTGGGCCATGCGGTGTTGGCCGGTCGGCGACCGCCTCGCTGGCAGCGAACTATGAGAGGGTTTCGTCGTGCTCGATGAGGAAGCCGCCCAGTGGAGGTCCGTTGACGCCGTGGCTGCCAGCCTGGCATCTACGGCTATTGCGGCGGGCCGGCAGCAGTCTTCGGAGTGGACGGCGACGTTGGCTCAAGCAGCCGATGTCCTTTCCCTGGTCCTGTATGCCATCGTCGATCAGGACAACCGCGCACCGGAGGCGGTGGGGGCTGCGGCGCTTCGACAGAAGTTGGTGTTGGTCGCCGGCACGTCTCGGTGGCTCGACGCCGCGCTGGCTGGTACGCAGCGGGCGGACTGGCAGACCTACCTGCGCCGGCATGATCCGCTCGTGACCGCCCGGGGGGCCTGTGAGCACGCGGTGCACGTCATCAGCGCCGCGATGTTGGCCACCACACGCGGGCTGCGGCTGCTCGACCGGGTTCTCGCGCCCTTGCACGGGCGCGACGGGCTTTACCCCGGCCGGCTCGTGGAGGTGTCCGTGGACAAGCGTCCTGATCGTGACGACGTCGACTTCACCATCAGGGTGCGGATGGATCGTCACCGCGACGACTACAACTTCTGCGACGCTGGCCAGGTGCTGCTCGATATCGACCCGGCAGCCACCGATCACCGCAGTACCCACGCGCACGCGGTACGGTGCGTCGTTGCCGACCTGCGGCGGACCGCTGACGGCCTCGTCCGCAGCCAGGCAGAGGCGCACGCCGCCATCACGGATCTTCTGGCCCGGGTCGCGCTGTATGCCACCTACGAAGACCTCCACCTGGAGCTCGTCGGCATTTCCACCACGGTCCTCGCCGCGACCGCGCCGCCGCGACGTCGAGCGCTGTGGCGGCGTCCGGCACCGTTCACCGAGCAGGTGCTCGCCGCGGTCGGACGCGGCGCTAACCAGATTCACGCCTTGCCGTTGGCGGAGAGTCAACGGCAGAGCGCCTTTCTGATCACGAGGGCCCACAGGCTTGAGGCCATGAACCTTTGACCTGTCGGGGTGTCGGCTGCGGCGCTGACGAGGCGGTGGCCGCGGTGTGCTTCACCGCCGTGGGCACCGCCTCGTACCCGAACCAGTCATAGTCGAGCGTGGGTGGCAGTCGTGCAGACGACCCTCAGCTACGTCGACACTGGCTGGCCCCGGTCTCAGCGCCGAGTGCTGCACCTGGTGCCGGACAAGATGCTGTTCATGGCAGCGTCACCGGGGTTGGTGCCGAAACAAAGTGCCGATCTTCTTCAACGGGGTCCGCAACCATCGGCCAGCATGGATGCAATGGGCGTCTAGTAGCATGGTCAACCTGCACGGCGAGGCGGTGGACAGCCGGTCCTTCCCGGGCGGCAAGTGGCCCTCGCCCAACTTATCCACCTACAGCGACGCCAGCGTGAAGGACGGCGACGCCGACTGGTCTCTCGCGTAGAGCAGTCGCCGGCGGTGCCTTCCCGTGGACTCCTACGCCAGCCAAATACTCGTCGCGGCGCCGTTCCTGGCTCGGAGGGCGACCGGGCGACTCGCTTAACAATGACCGCGCGAACTGGCAGGATTACTGCTGTGCCATGCCGTGCCGTGAATGGCCTTGCATCAGTCCCTATAGGCGGCAGCCACCGCCGCATCTCTTGAGGCCATACGACCTTGGAGACTCGACGGTGGCTGCTTGGCGTCCACGGACAAAACCACATGCCACTACGGACCTGAACGGATCTCCTGCTTGAGTATTAGCGCGCGCCAGGGCATGAGCCTAGGCAGGCGGATATCAAGGCGCCTCTCAAGGTATCAAAAACAAGCCGATATCCGCGGTATCTCTCAGTCGGTCTGCCAAGCAGGCGCTGCACTGGCTCGTTGCCGGTGACGACGATCACATTTCCGTCAGTGCCTTTGAGGGTGGAATCGCCGGTTGCAACAGCGTAGTCCTCAGCAGAAACTGTGCGAGCGCTGGCGGTTGCAAGTGATCCACCACCGGAAACTACTAGTGACTTCCGCGCTAATTGCAAAGCCTGCTTCTCGCTCATCATTGCTGTTCTTTTGGCCGACGGGTCGGGCTGTGCAGGTAAACCGGTGATGTTGCACGCCTTGTGCGCCGCGACACATGCGGCAAGGCCTGCCACATCCTTCATGCAGTGGCTTGGATCCAAAGCCATACAGCCTGCCAACGCCTGCTGGTCAACACCGTTAAAGCTACCAGTTGCTTCGACAGCGTTTACGCGAGAAGGATTCGTCTGCAATGCGGCCGGTGAAGGTTTATCGATTTGGAAGTAGTCCACCGTCGCATTCGCCCCCCGGATGATGGAAGCGTTGAGGCATCGAGGCGGCGTGTTTGGGCCCCCCGTAGCTGGGGCGTTCCGTGGAGCGTCGCAGGGGTATATTTCGCGCGTCGAGGTCTCCGCCGCCCAGGGGCGCCGCCAAACGTGGTTTCCATCCAGCAGTTGCATCCGGTGCTCGAACGGACCTGTAAAGGTGGCCGCCTCAATGGTCTCAGCGACGAGGCCGCCGCTGCTCTCGCCGATTCTAGTGCCTTCGGCCTTTGTGGTGGTGGCGACTGGGTTGAAGTCGAAGTACAATTCGAGCTGGGAGCCCTCACCTGGCACTACCATATAGGTATGGAGCCGTCCGTCTGAACCAGATCCGCCAGGAACGCCTTCCAGGGTTCGATAGTTAAAGGACGTTGCGTCCTGCTCCAGCCAATATGCGCGATCGTCCGGGAGGTTGTCGTACCTTGATTCCCAACCGAATTCAAAACGTTCCGAGCGGCTATTAACGCCTTGGTCATCCAAAGTCTGCCACTGCAACGAATTCGCCATACCACTAGGGGTGGCACCGCTGTAGCTGATGGGATTTTGTTGCCAGATGTCCATTAGGCCGAACGCCGGCTGTTGAGGCCGGATGCAGAGCACGGTCCCCTCCGCTGCGCACTCGAATGGCCCTGTCCGCAGAGCCCAAAGCTGGGCGGGCTTGCTCCCTGGCGGGATATCCCAACAGTTGTTGAGGGTTACAACCTGAATGTCCTGGTATGGACCCAGCCCATCCAAACATCCCTGATTCGCCAAGTCGCGGAGCCAGATCCCGCCGCCACCTAGTTTTGGTAGCTGGGTGTGCCAGAGAACTGCTCCCGGTGCCGCACAGGACCTTAGTTGAATCGCATCCCCTACAGCGGCTCGACCCAAGCAGAGGTCAGTACCTGCATGAATTATCCGGTAGACATGTCGCGGCGGCGTATATGGCTGGGTGCTTACGAACTCGAACTTCCAACGCTGCGCCTGTACTAATGGGCTCGGGGGCTGGCTTGGCACCGGTTCTGTAACATATGGGGCGATTTCTACTGCTGAACCGTCAGTTTCTCCTCGTGCTACCAGGACTCGCTGCTCACTTGGCCCAAACATGCCAATTGCAAATTCCTCGGAACTCGCCGCCGAGGCTGGGCCTGCAAAGCAGACTATAGCCCCGGCGACAACTAGGGCTATGACCGAGATTTGTGCGGTTATTCGCCGCGAATGCGTTTTAACGGTATATCTAAACACCTAGACTTAATCCTCCCCAGGATGGCGTACGCGACGCGGTATTCTCACATCAATACGATTAGTGAGACAAGACTCAGTAGCGGCCAAAACTATGGCACGATCATCGATGGATAATCAACAAAGTCGAAGTGTGAGTTTTTACATGAAGATCGCTTCTTGACATTGGATAATCAGGACAATATTGGAGGGATTGGGCGCGTTGGCCGTTGCCCGCTGGTGAGGGTGCTCGGCGCCGTGGTCCGGAATTCCGAAAGTTCCTTCAGATCTGAGAAGATCTGAGATGTCTGAGAGCGCGCCTGAGCAGGTCTGTTGTGGACGGGGTGTTGGCGTGATGCCGAGGATCTTCGGCGGGCAGGGTGGCTCGAGTCTCTGCTCATCGTGGTGATCCCTTGGACCTGCTCGATGCCCAGTGGGCGCTGATCGAGGTGCTGCTGCCGGAGCCGAACACGGACGGGCGGCGGGAGAGGCGTCCTCGTCGGGAGATCGTCAACGCGATCCTGTACGTGGTGCGGGCTGGCTGTCCGTGGCGGCATGTCTCGGCGGATCTTCCGCCGTGGCGGGGTACTGGCACTTCACCCGGTGCGAGAACGCTGGCGTGACCGAGAAGCCCCTGGCGGCGCTGCGTATCAAGGCGCGGGTGCCGCAGGGCCGCGAGTCGCAGCCGTCGGCGGGACACATCGGCCCCCAGTCAGTGAAGAAGGTTGACATCGTCGAGACAGCCGGGGCTACGACGCCGGGAAGAAGGTCAACGGCCGCAAGCGGTTCATCGTCACCGACACCTTGGGCCTGCTGGACACCGTGACCATCCTCGCGCAAGCTGGCAGGACCGCGACGGTGCCAAGACCGCTCTGCTCAGCACGTACATGGCCACCCCGATCCGACACGTCTTCCTCAGCCGGGGCTTCACCGGACGACTCGTCGACTGGACCCGCGACATCCCGCGCACACTCTCGAGATCGTCCGCATGCTCACGCCTGGGCGGGGATGCCTGCCAAGGTCGAACGCTCGGGCCCCATGCCTGAACAGGCCGTAGATCGTCTGCCACGGCCAACACAACGGGGGCACGTCCCGACCCAGAGTCCACCCGGGTCCGCCATCGGATATCGCCGATGAGCTGCCGTTTCGTCCATTTAGGCGGACGTCCTGACGTACGCCCGACAGACAGCAGTCGTTCCAGCACCGCCCACGGCACGTCCGTCAGGTCGATCTGCCTCGTCACCGGCATGGTGGTCCGGTTTCAGGTTCTTCTTCGTCGATGAATCTCCGACGTACGCAACGCGCCCAGCGAATACCGCCATCCTGGTCGCTGACCGCGTCCGAGGCCGCCCGCCGACTCAGTGTTCGGTCCATGTAGGCGTCCTCACATGCGCCCGTGATGAGATCCGCGCTGTCAAAGTTCTAAATCACGGCCTAGCAGCATCGTTAGCTCACGCAGCTCGGCGACAGGGCATGCGGCCCCGCTGGAGTTCTCAGGCGGACCTGGCCTACCCCTTGTTCTGTCACGACATCCCGTCCCGTGCTCAGCGTCGGTGACCCGCAGGATGGCCGGTGTCAAAGAATCACGTTGGTCCAGCCACGTGACCGCGTATCTGCACGTCACACGGTCTGTTTATTCAGGCGTTGTCCAGCCGGGAACGATACGGAACCACGTCGCAAGTGTCCATACTTGTGAAGAATGCCTATCGTCAAGGTTTGTTTGCTGTGGACAAGATCACTTTCAGGCTGCATTGATCACCGTCGCTAGTCGTGCGATAGTTCCCTCTCGTTAGGCGTGACGTACTCATCACTAAGAGTGTTGATGATGGGTGGTGATCGCTTATATCACCGCGCCCGGGGGGAGGATCACACTAGGTGTTAAGAACGGCTTATGTCTCATCGATGCGACGATGAATGGCGCGCGCTTCGATCGCGGCCTCAGTTGTCCAGGACCCCTGATTTACCTCGCGGCTCCAGCGTCAGCTTCAATTTGAAAGGCGTTCGCTATCGGCATACTCGTAGCTAACGAACAGCGAGCACCCTCGGCTACAGGCATGACCGATGGATCACCCGTAGGGGTTGCTGCATACATTCCGGATGGTGGTCTTGCCGCCATACAAAACGGTGGAGGTTCGAGTTCAGCAGTGCGCATTCGTATACGCCACCTCTACCACAAGACTCACGTACAGACTGGCCTTCGCCCGGGGCAGAGCCGGAACCGGAGGACCGCGAGGGGCGGGAGAACGTCCGAGGTCTGCTTGGTCGCCAAATCGAGTGCTACAACTAGCGGCTCGCCTTTGATTCCACAAAAGGCTCCTTGCTCCACGCCTGTTTGGGCACATGTCCCGCCCTGCAGTTACCTGCCGGAACGTCTGAAAAACTGAAGGACAAGCATGACTCAACGCAAAAAGCATCTCTCATCAGCTTCAGCGCTGCGACGCACGCTCCGGTGTGCGTCAGCCGCCCTGGTGGCGACTCTCGCGCTCACAGCAGTTGCGCCTTCCGTGACTGCATCGGCCGCCGGGCCACCTGCCCCAGCATCCACCGTAGGTGGCAGCGGCTTGATGAGAACCTTCGCGGAACTGGACCTCAAGCAGGAGTGCGCAACGCGAGCTGAGGCGGTAACCCCGACCGGCTGGTCGCTGAGCCGCTTCGAACAGTGCCATCGCCGCGACAACTACCGGATCAACCTGCGCGAGACCAACGGTGAGTACATCGGCTTCGTCGAGGCCGATATCTGGATCCTCGGTTTCGCCTACGACGGCAGCCGGCGCGTCGACTACGTCGCCAGCCTGGAAGACATTAAGATGGCAACCCAACTAGATGAGAGCATCATGGAGTTGGAAATGTCTTTGCGGGGCTGCGAACGCGCGGACCTGGTCTGCCCAGGGCCAACACGTCGAACAGACCTCATACGCCAGTGGTACGAACGGCCCACTGCGGACACAATCGTGGTGACCTCCCCGGACGACGTGGGAGCAGACCCGTTCTTTACCGTCGCCTTCACACCGACCTTTGAGTTTAGCGTTCGCTACAAAGATGGTAGAACCATCCCCTGGACTGAGGACCTTGCTCGGCACCAGGTGCGCTTCGACAGCGCCGGGCCGGCCCTAGGCGGCAAGCACAAGGGCACGGTGTTCCCGGATCACACCCCCACGTTCTCGCTGAGCCTCACAGGACCAGCCAGGCAAGAAGCCCGGCACATCGATGATGCCCTGTACAACCCCAGCCGGACGTTCCCCAGCTTCATCGGCAAGTTCCCACCCGGTTCCTCCCGGCCACTGCACCGCCTCATGGACAAGACCAACCAGGACTCGAACCACAACGCAGCTGTAAAGGTCTGCAGGGACGTGTGGGGGCCGACGTACACCACCGGCGGACTTGAATGCGACGAGTACCCATTCAAGACCACCTACGAGGGCGCCGCCAACACGACCCCCCTGCAAATCTGCGGCTTCACCACCGGCGAGCCATGGGGCTGGCACGGTTCAGCCCGGCCCATTGCCGGTCTCGACAACGGCATCGGCGGTAACGAGCTGAAAGTCTTCTACGGGGCGCAGCGGCTACTCGACTGCGACCCCTTCCACGTCACGACGGTCCCGTAATAAGCGCTACGCTCGCCGGGTCGGCCTCACAGGCCTGGCGAGCGTAGGCACGGAGGGAGAAGGATGACCAGCCGGATCTCTCACCACGAGCTTTTGTTTCGACCCGACTACCGATTCTTCACGGTGCGCGATGAGGAATGCGACGCTGCAGAGGGCGGACAAGAGGCACTAGCCCGGTCGTACGAGAGCGGCGCCGCGGCGCGGGAGTACGAGGTATACGTGACCGCCGCTCAGGATCTTCTCAAGGTACGAGCCTGCCTGGAAGTGTGGGACGGGCCGCCCGGCCCGGCAACCGGGTTTGACGACGTCTCGGCCTTCAAGCTGACATGCCCCAGTGGCACGCTACAAATGGCCGACGGCAGCGGCACCTCCATCGGGGGGATCCACCTCCCGACCGGACCCGGTCTATACACCACGCAGGTGCAGATCCGCGGTCGGGCCGAGGCCCTCGCGGCGCTGCGGCGTCTGGATGAACCCATGACGGCGTCAACGGCTTCGGCATGGACGACCCTGTTCGCGCCCTACGACGGGATCGAGGAGTACCTGATCCGCGTCTGGTTCACCGAACCCTTGCCTAACGATGACGATGACGACGACGAGGCCCATCAAGACGAGTGTTGATCGACTGAACCGCCCCCAGGCCGCTGGAGCCACGCGAGGGCTCCACCAGTCTTTGGCCGGAGCCGACGCTCTCAAGCCTCGGCCGGTGACGCACCCGTCAGGCCGGGTGAATCAGTAAGGCCGGCGACGAGCAGCAGGTACGCGGTCAGTTCGACCACCGACGTCAGCGCCAACATTGGTTGCGGCATGGACAGGGTGGGCGTGATGCCATTCCAGTCGAACAGGCCGACGTCAATGCCTACAGGCAAGGGCATCGGGACCATGTCAATGCTTGTATCCATCAGTAGCAGCGCCATGAGGGTCAGCAACGTCGCGCCGATCGAGGCGAGCCGTCGATCGTGGCCGGCGAGCACCGAGGCGAGCGCCAGCGCGGTAATCCCGAGGACCAGGGGCGGCAGGACCGCCATGCCCACGGCCACCATCAGATCGGCCACCTCGGTCCCGGCCGCTCTCGCGGGTGCAGCAGCAACCGTACGCCAAGTACTGACAATTCGGACGGCTGCGTACCCGGTGATCAGCACTGCCGCCACGACAGCCGGTGTCCCCGTTTGTCGATTCCAGCCACCGCGGTGCCACGCAACGAGCAACACCAACGCCGCGATCAACGAAGGCCAACAAAGGGCGAGCCCCGACTCGAACGCGGACGGTGTCTCACGTCCCGAGCCGGGCACGAGCATCTTCCAGCCGTAGCCATCGCTGTCGCCAGCTGCCGGCATCGTTTGGACCGCGTCCACAAACAGGACCGCGAGGGCTGCTCCGAGCGCCCAGCGGGAACTCGGCGATCGCTTGACCACGGCGTAGGCAAGGAGCAAACCGATACATAGCACCTCGGCGTAAGGCCAGACCGGACGGGCGGTCAGGACGCCTGCAACATGGACGGCGGCGCACGTAGCCGCAGCAGACAGAAGGAACAGCCGGGGACGCACGGGCGTATCTTGCCATGCGTGGTCGCAACACAGATCCCCTCGACGCAGGCATCCGGTGCGAGGTTCAGTTCCTGATCGAGCCCGGCCAACAGTCGCAACCAAGTCGCTCCTCGCGCTGCACCCTGGTCGCGACGGTGGTGGTGGTGTCGGCTCCGCCTGAAAACTCCCGCTGGGCGCTGGTCCGAACCCACATGAACCGTGGCGACGTCACCGAAGCGTGGCGGGCCCTGGACGGGTTCAGCGGCTTCAAGATCGCCACCACCGGAGAGCTCCCTGACGCGGTCGGGGTGATGGATCCCTTCCACGTGGTCCGCTTGGCCGGCGACGCGCTCGACCGGTGCCGACGCAGGGTCCAGCAGGCCACGTTGTTCAAGTGGCTGCGCCAGGCCGACATGGATAATGGGGTCACGCCCGGGACGGTCGGCGCGTATTACGCCGAGCTGCGGGAGACGCGGAAGCGGATCAGGTTGTTGGAGCAAGAAACGAGGCGCCGGGCCGCTGCCTGGCGTTGAGGCCCGTCCAACTGATGGGCGTTTCTGCTGAGCGCCCGGTGGTGTTGCAGCTCGCGTTGGTGCAACCCTAGTTGCGATGCTTCAGCCCTACTGTCACAACAACATTGTCCGGCCGGGCCTCTCAACGTTCTGACTTCATGTCCCTTTGGGCATGCGTGTGGTGTTGGCTGACCCGCACGGTGCGCCCATCTGGGTCCTTGACTTCGAGGACGTTCGCCCTGCGTTCGGTCTCCAGTCCGAGCCGTCGTGCCACGTCGGCAAGTAGGCCGACCGTAATATGCACGCTGACCGATGCGGTGTCGATCGGAGTGTCCGCGGCCTGTTGTTGAAGTAGTAGCCCTGGGCCGACGTGGGCGGTGCCGGAGCGTACGGGGATGTCGCGGCCGGTGAGCTGAGCGTAGAACGCCGCCGACCGGGTGAGGCTCCGGGCGACGAGGATAACAGATGCTTCCGGTCTTGCGTCTTCGTTCGCTGAGTCGATGGCACTTGTGGGGTTGCCTGCCGTGTGCACATCCGGGGTGTCATGGCGTGTGGCGGGCTGTTCGTCGGCGCGGGGTAATGGGGAATGAGGTACCGGCGCGTCGATGAGGACGGTCTGACCGTCGCTGAGCTGCAGTCGTGCGCGGAAGACGCGGTCGTCGAGCGCATCGAGGTCGGCGATGCGGTAACGGCGCCCGTCAGGGAAC
Source organism: Micromonospora sp. NPDC050695 (assembly GCF_040654415.1). NCBI lineage: Bacteria > Bacillati > Actinomycetota > Actinomycetes > Micromonosporales > Micromonosporaceae > Micromonospora > Micromonospora sp. NPDC050695. Next base: position 1,655 of record NZ_JBFAHZ010000090.1, on the reverse strand, counting down.
TCGTGCAGTTTCGAAAAACCCTTGTTGGTGTGTGCGGTGAGCAACGTGAACTGCAGCTCATCGCGTAGGTGACGTGGCGGAAGGTTCGGCCACTGATCGGGGTCCACCAGTTGCGCGTGGCTGCGCTGGGCAATCTTGGTGAGGTAGGCGGCGTCCTGGACGGTGAGCGCGAGATCGCCGAGCCAGTCGATGCCGTGCAGAGCCCCGAGTATCGCGGCGGTCATTGATGCCAGCGTGTCGGTGTCGGCTTTGCGCAGGAACGCCGCAGTTAGCAGGCCGCCTTGAGGGCGGGCAGCGAATCTACTTGCCAGGTAGATGGCGGCTGTCGCGGTGACGGTGCCGGAGCCGTTGACCTTGGGGTCGGTGCAACCAATTCGTTCGAGGGTGGTCTCGGGATTACTCATGGCGCCCTGGTGTAGCGAATCCGCGATGATCTCCAACAGTTGCTGTGTTTCTTTGTTGGTGTCGCGCCAGGCTTCGGCGAACTGATCGAGCTCGCTGCTGGTGGCCCAGCCTGCAGGCAGTTCCAGGAGGATCTGGTCGGCGTCGATCAGGCCGCCGGCGGCGGCTTCGATGCTGTCCCCGAACCCGTGGGTGGCTTGTGCCTGGGCGGCGTGTCGTAGAGCGAAGGCGTAGACGAGTGCGCCGACCAAGGCTCGGGGGTGCCCGTGAGTGGTGATGCCGTCATGCACGACACGCTGGATGAGGGCGCAAGGGGTATCGGCCCACAGCACGTGGGGGGCGATGCGCATAGCGATGCCGTTGGCACCGGCGTTGCGGTATCTGGCCAGTGCGTCTTGGGCGCGGGCCGATTTTCCAGCGTCCCAGGGTGGGCGGCCGGAAGCCCATGCGGCGGCAGCGCGCAGTACTGCTCCGCCGCCGCCGCGCTGATAAAGCAGCCAGGTCGGGAGTTCGGCCTCGGTGAGCCGCTGCCACCAGCGGTCGCCGGCAAGGCAAGCACGGGCGGTGGCGAGTAGCAGCTGCGTGTCGTCGCTGTATTCGCCTGGCTGGACAGGGTCGCGGTAGCGGCTGGAGTAGTGACCGGCGTGCCGGATCCAGCTGCGGAAGGCCATCTGCGGGTTGGCGCGGTCGCGCTCCTTCTGGCCGCCGACCAGGCCGCCACGGGGTTCCTGCGGCCAGCCGAGCGCGTCGCCGACCGCGGCGCCCAGGAACATGCCTGTCGCGACCTGCGCGTTCAGGCGGGTGTTTCCAGTCATCATGCCGCCTTGGGAGACCAGGGGGTCTCGCTGAAGTATTGGCTGTTCTGAACAGCGTCGGTGATCTTCCACTTGTTGAACATGTCGGGTGAGATCACGTAGTTCGCGTGCCCGGGCGGGGCTACACCAAAGCGGTCCAAACGTCCGTATTCCTCTTCTGCTGCTGCCTTGCTGGGGAACACGATCGCACGGATCGCCGACATTGGCACCGGCGCAACGACCAGCACTTCGGCTTGTACATCGGTCGGGCTGCCGGGGTCGTGGTTCGGGCCCCGGGTGTACACATTCTTCCCAACGACTGTCTCCGCGTAGCAGGCGCGCAGGCCGTCGACACCCGGCCGGGCCCCTCCCTGTCACGCTGATGTGAGACAGCTCGTCTACCAGGGGATACTCTTCCTGGACGGTTCTGAGGAGAGATCATCAGCATGACGTCGAAGT
>NZ_JBFAHZ010000089.1:5300-12395 GCF_040654415.1 Micromonospora sp. NPDC050695 | reverse complement strand
CCGCACAGACCACCGCCTCGCCTGTGCTTAACCAACCAGCAGCACAAAGCTAAACAAAATCAAGAAAATGTCTCAGTTGACTTGACAGGCTCCGCGGGCTCGTCGTCTCCCTGCGCGGCGGCAAGGTCGTCCTCTGCTCGGAGCAGCGCGCGGGCGGAGCTTTGGGTCTCGCCATTCACTGCTAGAGCGCGAGCATGGACCACCCCGATGAGGGCACGCTCCCGTGGAGCAGCCGTCTCGTAGCGGTCGCCGTGCACCGAGGCATTGGCGAGATCGAGAGCGTGCTTGTGGTGCCCCAGGTCGATCGCCTGGTGTGCCATCGCCCGGAGGACGTGGCCCGCCATTGCCGGGTTGTCGGCTTCGGCAGCTAACTTCACTGCGACGGTGAAATAGTGCTGCGCGACGTTGTGCTCGCCATTGTCGAACGCCATCCATCCTGCAAGGTACGAAAGCTCGCTGGCCGCACTGAACATGTCGCGTCTCAGCTTTTCGTCTACGTAGCGTCCGCATAGGTAACTCGCAACGTCTGAGCTGAGATATTGGACCACTGCTGACCGGGCGTGCCCGCCGCCTCGGCGCTGGTCGACGCGCGAGAACAGCGACACCATGTCCTGTACCGCGTCAACGTCGCCTTTGCCTACGGTCATGCTGGCGACTCTCCCGAGTTCGGTCAGCGCGGCCAGCGTATCGACTCGCCACCCAAGCATGTCCGATGAGGACAGCAGTGGAGTCGGTAGACCGATGTCCTCCAAGGTCAGCGCGCGTCCGAGCTTGCGTGACAACGCTTCGCAGAGCAGCACGGGTGCTCGTCCAGAGGGCTTCGAGCCGGCGATCCAGTGCGAGACGTGGGAACGGCCGACCCCGGTCAACTCGTCCACGTTGCTCTCCTGAGCGACGCGGACCAGTGCTCGTGCCACCTCGGCATGGGACATCCCAGCTTCCGCGATCACGGCTGCGAGCTTGGCGTTGCCGGGTCCCGCTTGCGGCACTGTGTACCCCCGCATAGAAGTCGATCTTTCACCACGTTCACCGCTTCGACGTGCGTCACAGAGTACCTAACGGCGGTGATTTGCGATTCGCTGTAGGTACGCAAGACGACGACGAATCGGCAAATTGATTAGCCCTGCGTCGCGTCGGTCTTGTGTGGCTGAAATCTGGACGGAATCCCCATTGCTACGAGCGGTGTGCGCCGTAGTGGTGGGTGACGGGCAGGGTGCGCCGCGTGGACGAGAGGTTGTTACTCATGCGGCGTCGCCCTGCCCCCTCGGGAGGTGAAATCGCGTGACTACTTACTCCGGCGGCGGGCAGATCGACAGGGCACAACTGGTTTTGGATCGGCACACGGTTTTGAGCGCCAACGGTTGTTGCGCCGGCTGCGGAAAGTCGGGGTCATGCCCGCAACGCGAAGACGCCGTTCGAGTATTCCGCCGCTCACTGCGTCTACCCAGGCGGAACCCGGGAGCGACACGCCCTGAGCTGATCAACGCGCGTCGGGTCGGCGGCCCTGCACTCTTCGGCGCATCGTCTCGTGCCGTCGTCGGGGGCGCCGTGAACACCCCACCCTGGGGAAGCAGTGACGTCGCACGTGGATGACGACGACGCGGATCTGATCCGACCAAGGCATCGCCCGCACCGGTCACTCCGCTTCCCTGGTGGCCGCCCGTGTGCGTGTCCCTCATGCCGCGCAGCGCGCAGGCGAGAGCGGAAGCAACAGGCGTTCGGTGCTGCGCCGCCGGCTACTGGCTATCTGCCGTTTCCCGGCAGTGGCGTGCCACCGTCTCCGGCCTCGCCCTAAAGGCCGACGCATATCGATTGGACCCGCGCGGCCGAGGCGGTGACCCGAGGACGCCTCGGCCGCGCGCAAGGAATCGCACCCGTCGGAAGGAGCGGACCCCCTCGCACGTCAGCTCACGGCACGGAACCCGTCAGCTCTCACATCGAAGGAGACACAGCACCATGACCGACACGATCACTGGTAACCCGACGATCGAGGCTTACACCGGACCCATTGACCTGTCCCGTCCGCATTTCGTGGGCGTCGGTGGGTCCGCGATGTCCGGCCTGGCCCGACTGCTGGCCGAACTGGGCCACCAGGTCAGCGGCAGTGACCTGAACGACTCCGCCACACTCGCGGCCTTGGTCGTTGCGGGCGTGCGGGTGCACGTCGGGCACGAAGCTTCCCACGTGCAGGGCGCGAGCTGCGTCGTCTACACCACCGTTGCCCAAGACGCCCCGGAGATTAGGGCGGCCCGTGCCGCCGGTATCCCGGTGGTCCACCGGGCACAGGTTCTCGACGCGCTCAGCGCCAACCGGCGGCTCGTCGCGGTCTCCGGCTCACACGGCAAATCCACCACGACCGGCATCCTGGCCCACATCCTGCGGACCCTCGGGGAGGACCCGACCTACCTGATCGGGGCTGACCTGACCGGGCCGGGCTCTGGCGCCCGTCTCGGCGGGTCCCGCCTGCTGGTCGCAGAGGCCGACGAGTCGGACCGATCGTTCCACTTCCTCACCCCGTCGATCGCCATCATCACCAACGTCACTGACGACCACCCGGAAAACTTCGTCAACCACGCCGCAGTGATGCGTGCCTACGTCGAGTTCGGCTCCCGGATCGTTCATCACGGGTTCCTGATCGTGAACGCTGACTGCGTCGGCGCGAACGTGGCTGCCGAAGTCATCGCTGACGAGCGACCTGACCTGACGGTGCTGCGCTACGGCCGGAGCCGCACGGCCGATATCTGCCTGCTCGATGTGCACGCGGAGGGGTGGAGCGTTTCGGCGACCGTCCGGATGCCGAACGGGACGACGGTGCGGCTGACCCTGCCGACCCCGGCGGCGCACCACCTGGAAAACGCGGTTGGGGCCGTGGCGTGCGCGGTGGCCCTGGGCCTGGACCCCGCCGACGCGGCGGGAGCGGCGTGCACCTTCACCGGGGTACGCCGTCGCTTCGAGCACGTCGATACTCGGGCCGGTGTGACGGTGATCGACTCCTACGCCGACCATCCGAAGGAGATTGCGGCCGACCTGGAAGCCGCGCGCACCTTGGCTCGCGGCCGGGTCATCGTGGTGTTCCAGCCATCCGGGCATGCCCGGGTGCTGGCTTTCAGTTCGCGGATCGGCCGGCTCCTGGCGGACAAGGCCGATTACGTCCTGCTGCTCGACGTGCACGGCACCGTGCCTCAGGTGCGGCCGGCGGCCGACGCAACGGTCATCGTGACTCACTTGCGTGACGGTCAATACTGCCTGCCGCTTGGCGCGGATCACGTCGCCCGGATCGTCGGGGGGATGGCTGGTCGCGGTGACGTGGTGCTGACGATGGGCACCGGTGATGTGACCGGCTACGGCGCGGTGATCCGGGACGCCCTGAGCCAGCGCTCCGAGGTCGCGTTGTCCGCGTGATCCCTACGCCTGAGCGGTGACAGCGCCGGGTTCCTCGATCAGCTTGTTCGCAAGCGCGAGGAGCCCGGCGCTGTTCGAGGCCTTCACCAACACGACATCGCCCGGTCGTACCCCCCTGCGCAGCAGTTCCCACGCCTGCGCCACGTCCGCGGCGCGATCAACCACTGTGCCGCTGCCGGCGGCCCCGGCGGCGTACTGGTCGGCGTCCGTCCCGCCAATCGCCACCAGCCAGCCGGCGCCGATCTCGGCCACCTGCTGGCCGATCTCGCGGTGCACCTGCGGGGCGTGCTCGCCCAACTCGGCCATCTCGCCCAACACGACGACTGCCCGCTGACCGTCTCTCGTCATGCCGTGCAGGGCGCGCATGGCGGCGCGCATGGCGTCGGGCGCGGCGTTGTAGGCGTCGTTAATGATCGTCACCCCGTCCGCGCGGGTGGTGACCTGCATCCGGCCTGGTGACACGGCCTCGGCGCGAGAAACTGCCTCAGCCACGGCCTCGATTGGGTGGCCCAGCCCGAGAGCGACGGACGCGGCAGCAAGGGCGTTGGACGCCTGGTGCAGCCCGTAGAGGCGCAACCGCACCTCGGCGGTCTGGCCGTCGTGCACGAGCCGGAAGCTGGCGCGGCCCAGCCCGTCCAATGTCACGTTCTCGGCCCGCACGTCCGCCGGGTTGTCGATGCCGTAGGTGAGTACGCGGGCGCGGGTGCGGCTCGCCATCGCGGCGACCAACTCATCATCGGCGTTAAGCACCGCGAGACCGCCGTCGTGCGTTGCGGGCAGCGCTTCCACGATCTCACCCTTGGCCTGAGCGATGTTCGCCACCGAACCGAACTCGCCCAGGTGCGCGTGCCCGACACGGGTGACGACGCTGACGGCGGGCGGGGCGATGCGGGTCAGGTAGGCCACGTGTCCGATGCCGCGTGCGCCCATCTCCAAGACGAGATAGTGGGTGCCGTTGGCGGCGCGGGTGACCGTGTACGGCAACCCAAGCTCGTTGTTGTTCGATCCACGGTTGGCGACGGTCGGACCGAACACCGGAAGCACCTGCGCCAGGATGTCTTTGGTCGATGTCTTGCCTACCGAGCCGGTCACACCGATAACCGTGGTCTCGGGCAGCCGGTCGACCACCGCGCGGGCGAGGCGTCCGTAGGCGGCAGGCACGTCCTCGACGACCACCGCCGGCACCCCGACCGGTCGTGACGCCAGCACCGCTACCGCACCGGCCTCAACCGCCTGGGCGGCGTAGTCGTGCCCGTCGACGCGCTCACCCGGCAGCGCCACGAACATCCCGCCGGGCTCCACGCGCCGGCTGTCGAACACCACCGGGGCCGTGACGATCACCGTGTCGGGGGCGTCGTGGACGGCTCCGCCGATCGCGGCTGAGATCTCTTCGAGGGTCATCGGCAGCACGAGGTGAACCTACCGCGCCGGACCAATACTGTGCCCGATCCATCGGCCGGTGTTGCTGAGGTCAAACCCGGGGGGAGGTACCTGTGCGCCCGGTAGGGTTCGAACCTACGACCTTGGGATTAGAAGTCCCCTGCTCTATCCGCTGAGCTACGGGCGCGCGGCGTGGGTGTCGCGCCAGAAGGGTACCGCCAACCCACGGCGCGCCGGTGTAAAGGGTGCCCGCGTCCACGTTGCCGAGCAGGGTCTCACGGAGGTGGGGCGGCCGGCATCCGGGTTCCCGCAGGCCGACCCCGCGGCGGACCGTACCCTCGGCTGGTGTTGCTGGATCCCGATGCCGAGAGCGGCGTCGCCTACGAGCTGTGCCAGGTCGTCGGCCGCGCCATCCTGCCGTACCGCACGTCCGACGCCGTCGGCACCGCCTTCTTCTTCCAGAGCGGTGACGACCCGGTGGGGGAGGCGTTGCTGACGGCGGCCGACCTGGTCGGTGCCCCGGGCGGTGAGCTGAGCTTGCGGGGGAGCGTCACCGAACCGGACGGGGTGGCCCCGGACGCCGTCTCCGACGCCGAGATCCTGCCCGGCTGGGCCCGCTATCCGGGTGACGGGGTCGCGGTGTTGCCGACCGCCGGGCTGCACCGGTACGCCGGCGACGGTGGCTGGCGATGGCGGGTACAGCCCGTGCCCGCCGCGATCGCCGCCGGGCCCGAGGCCGTCGCGCGCCTCGGCGCCGACGCCGCTTCCGCCTTCATTCTGGCCCATGGGGTACGCGAGGACGGGTCGCGCCCACTGGAGGTCGCGATCGAGCGGGTGGTCCGCGACGGGGACGACGTGCGGATCACCGGGGAGCTGCCAGCGGGGTACGTCGGGGCACCCGTCTTCGTCGTCCAGGCCGACACCGACGGGGACGTGTCGCTGTACTGCCTGGGCCTGGTGCTGCCCGGCGTCGACGGTCACCCGGTGGCGACCTTCGACCGGATCGAGGCCGCCCTCCCGGCCACGCCCGGCGACGCCTGAGCCTCTTGGTCAGCGGCCGGGCGTCGAAGCGGCTGCCGGGTCGGCTGCCGGCTGCCGAGGGTCCGGCAGTCGGGGCTCGTCGGCGTTCGGGATGGTGTCGGTGGCCGAGGCGGCTGCCGGGGCGGTGGGGCCGGCGGCCAGGAACGCCTCGGCCCAGCGGCCGACCTCGTCGAAGACCTTCCGCCGGACGGCGGGGCCGGAGAGCGTGAGGTCGTGCAACCCGCCGTCGAAGCGGGCGAGGGTGACGTGCCGGCCGAGGCGGGGCGCGTACCGGACCATGTGCTCGACGTCCAGCACGGCGTCGGCCAGGGTCGCGTTGTCGTGCCACTTGGTGCCCCGGAAGGAACGGGTCGAGCAGGCCAGCAGCACCGGCACCTGGATGTCCAGTCCGGCGCGCAGCCGACGTTGACCGGTGCGGATCGCGTTCAGCCAGCCGGCCCGGACGGGGAACCCGGCCAGCGGCTTCCACGCCAGGTCGTAGCTCCAGTCGCCGCGGTGGTCGGCGTGGATGCTCTCGCCGTACACCGTGCCCAGCCCGAACGGCAGAATGCGGTGCGGCGCCCTGCGGCCCAAGCGGGAGACGGCGGCCGCGAGGGGTCGACGGACCGCCCAGGGAGCGTTCAGGTCGAAGAAGGGGCTGTTGAGGACCAGGCCGTCGATGGTGCCGGCGTCGCGGCGGGCGTCCGCCCAGAGCGAGATGATCAGGCCGCCGGTGGAGTGGCCCATCGCCAGCAGCGTGTCGTGCCCGTCCTCCGTGCGGATGATCGCGGCGGCGGCGTCCAGCTCCGGGAAGTAGTCGCTGATGTCGCGGCAGAAGTTCGGGGTCTGACCGGGGAGCAGGCTGCGACCGTACTTGCGCAGGTCGAGGGCGTAGAAATCCCAACCCCGCTCGGCGAAGAAGTCGGCCAGGTGGGTCTGGAAGAAGTAGTCGACGAAGCCGTGCACGTAGAGCACGGCCCGCCCGGTGGGCCGCTCGGCCCGCCGCCGGACCAGGGTCGCGATGACGGACCCCTCGTCGTCGGTGCCCAGGTCGATCGTCTGCCGCTCGTAGGGCGGCCCCAACACGTCCGGTTCCACGAGGGCGACGCTACGCCGGCAACCTACCGAGCGGTAGCCCCGTGCCCGCCCCCCGGCTCCTGTACCGCGCTCCCGGTCCCTCGGCCCTCGCGCCTGGCCCTCGGCCCTCGCGCCTGGCCCTCGGCCCTCGCGCCTGGCCCTCGGCCCTCGCGCCTGGCCCTCGGCCCTCGCGCCTGGCCCTCGGCCCTCGCGCCT
>NZ_JBFAHZ010000089.1:0-5204 GCF_040654415.1 Micromonospora sp. NPDC050695 | reverse complement strand
GCCTGGCCCGCGGCTCTCGCGCCTGGCCCGCGGCTCTCGCGCCTGGCCCTCGGCCCTCGGCCCCCGCCCCCCGGCGATCTTGCACTTTCTGTCGCGCCATAACGCTTGAAAAGGTGCGAAACGGGGTCCGAAAGTGCAAGATCGCGGGGGGCTGCGGTGGCTGCGGTGGGCGCGGGCGGGTCAGGCAGTTTCCGCGTCGGCGCGGCTCGGGTCGGCGACGGGCAGCGCGTCCGACTCGTCGGTCGGGTCGACCTCGGGCTGCGGCTGCGGGATGTCGCGCAGGTGCTTGTTGTGCCGGGGCTCCTGGCGGGTCTTCGAGTCGTTGAGCCGCCGGCGCAGGTCGTCGCGGACGTCGTTGAGGGCCGCGTGCAGGTCCTCCTCGGCGGAGGTGGTGACGATCTTCTGCCGACCGGCGATCCAGCACTCCAGGGTGACCTTCTGCCCCCGCGCCTCGCGGTCCTTCACCGACACCTCCAACTCGGTGGCGTCGGCGTGGAAGCCGGCCAGCCGCGCGTCGAGGGTGGTGAACTGCTCGGCGATCCAGTTGCGGTCGCCCTGCGAGAACCCGGCACCCACCCGCAGGCACTCGGCCACCGTGGCCGGGTTCGCCGCGGCGCTCATCGCTGCGCCTCGGAAGCGGTTGCGGAGCCGATGGTGGTGATCATCATGGCGCTGGCCTCTCGTCGACGTGGAGCTGTCGGTGTTGCGTTGATCAAGTGCTTACCCAGTTCGGCCAGCGCGGGAAACCGCCGACGCCGTTCCGGGCGGGTCGGCCGTACCACATCCGGGCGTGATCAGGGCGTTGTCCACAGGCGGGCTCGTCATCCACAGGTTGGGCGCTCGTGCTGGCGGGGTCCGTCTCCGGCGCCCAGGCTCGGTGGCGAGTCGACTCGCGCTGGCAGGCCCCCGATCTCCCTGGAGGGACGATGTTCGACACCTACGTCACAATCGTCGGCAATGTGCTGACCACGCCCGAGTGGCGGCGTACCACCCAGAGCAACACCCTGGTGGCCAACTTCAAGGTCGCCTCCACCGCCCGCCGCCTCGACCGGGACAGCGGCCGCTGGGTCGACGGCAACTCCCTTCGCGTACGCGTCAACTGCTGGCGCAAGCTCGCCGAAGGGGTGGCCGCCTCGGTGATGATCGGCGATCCGGTGGTGGTCTGCGGGCGGCTCTACACCCGCGACTGGACCGACGACGCCGGCAACCACCGCACCGTGTACGAGCTGGAGGCGGTCGCCGTCGGCCACGACCTGTCCCGCGGCCGGGCCCGCTTCCTGCGTAACCGGCCGAGCGTGACCACCAGCACGGTGGAGGACGCGGAGGCCGAGAGCCGGGTGCACGGCGAGCCCACCGAGCCGGTGCCCGCCGGGCAGGCTCCCGTGCTGCCCGACGACCGCCCGTTGGACGACGACTTCGAGCCGTCCGACTTCGCGACCCCGCGTACCAACCCGTTCGGCGCCGACGCGCTCGGCGGCGGCTCCTTCGGCGGCGGCTCCCTCGATGGCGGCCCGCTCGGCGGCGGCTCCCTCGACGGCCCTCTCGGTGACGCACCGGGCGGGCAGGCCGACGACCCGGCCGGGCTTGACGACGACGAACTGGCTCTCCCTCGCGAGGTGACCGACGGCACCAGCGACGACGAACCGGACGACGAGCTGGGGCCGGTACCGGACGAGGAGGAGCCGGAGGCCGCGCCGACCGGCCGGCGGCGTCGCGGACGGATTCCGCAGCCGGCGTGACGGATCTGATCGACGATCGCGGGTCAGGCGGCAGGCCGGCCGTCTGACATCAGGGGTGGTGCTCCCGCGGTACGGCACGACGGGGGCGGGGTGGCGATGCGATGAGCGTCGTCACCCCGCGTGGCCACCGTCCACCCCGCCGCCTTCATCGGCGGGCAGCGCGGCGGCAGCGGCTGGGCCCGGCGGAATGTGCGGCGGGCCCGGCTCGTGCACGGGCCGCTCGTCTAGGCTGGCCGGCCGGAGGTGGTGCGTGTGCGACGGACAGCGCCGGTGGCGAACGCGGTAGGAATGCTGGCCGGGTACGCGCTGGACAGGCTGATCGGCGACCCCCGCCGATGGCACCCGGTAGCCGGCTTCGGGCAGGCCGCCGGCGCGCTGGAGCGTCGCGTCTACCGGCCGGACCGGGCGGCGGGTACGGCTTTCACCGCGCTGGCCGTGGGTGGGCCGGTGCTGCTCGGGGTGGTCGCCACGGCGGCCACCCGACGTCGGCCGGTGACCCGGGCGGTGCTCGTTGCCGCCGGCACCTGGGCCGTGCTGGGCGGTCGAACGCTGCGCCACGAAGCGACCGTCATGGGTCGTACGCTGCGTGACGGCGACCTGCCCGCTGCCCGCCGACGCCTCGGTCACCTCTGCGGTCGCGACCCGTCAACCTTGGACGAGTCGGAGTTGGCCCGCGCCACCGTCGAGTCGGTCGCCGAGAACACCTCCGACGCGGTCGTCGCCCCGCTGCTCTGGGGTGCGGTCGCCGGCCTGCCCGGCCTACTGGGCTACCGCGCGGCGAACACCCTCGACGCGATGGTCGGCCACCGGTCGGCGCGCTACGCGCGGTTCGGCACCCCGGCCGCCCGGCTGGACGACCTGCTCAACCTGGTGCCGTCGAGGCTCACCGGGCTGCTCACCATCGCCGTCGCACCGGTGGCGAACGGCGATCGGGAGCGGGCCTGGCGGGTGTGGCGACGGGACCGCAACGACCACCCGAGCCCAAACGCCGGCCAGTGCGAGGCGGCGATGGCAGGTGCACTCGGTGTCCGCCTCGGTGGACGCAACGTCTACTTTGGCCGCTCCGAGGTGCGTCCCTTCCTCGGCGACGGCCCTCGTCCCGAGGCGCGGCACCTCAAGCGGGCCGCCCGGATCTCCGGAGTCGTCGGGCTGGCCGCGGTGGGGCTGGCCGCCGCCTACCCGGTGACCCTCGGACGCCTGGTCGGTGCCGCCGGTCGCCGTGGGCTCGACGCCGCCGGGCTGGTGCGACGGGAGACTGGGCGATGAGCGGCGGGCTGCTCGTCGCCGGCACCACCTCCGACGCCGGGAAGAGTGTCCTCACGGCCGGCATCTGCCGCTGGCTGCACCGGCAGGGCGTGAAGGTGGCGCCCTTCAAGGCACAGAACATGTCGAACAATTCGGCGGTCGTCGTCGGGCCGGACGGACGTGGCGGCGAGATCGGTCGAGCCCAGGCCATGCAGGCGGCCGCCTGCGGGATCGCCCCCGACCTGCGGTTCAATCCGGTACTGCTCAAGCCGGGCAGTGACCTGGCCAGCCAGGTCGTGCTGCTCGGCGAGGCCGTCGACACGATCACCGCCGGCACGTTCCGGCAGTTGCGTCCCCGTCTCGCCGAAACGGCGTACGCGGCGTTGGCCGAACTACGCGCCACGTACGACGTGGTGATCTGCGAGGGCGCCGGCAGCCCCGCCGAGATCAACCTGCGGGCCGGTGACTACGTCAACATGGGGCTGGCCCGGCACGCCAACCTGCCCACCATCGTGATCGGCGACATCGACCGGGGTGGCGTCTTCGCATCGATGTTCGGCACGGTGGCCCTGCTCGACCCGGCCGACCAGGCGCTGATCGCCGGCTTTGTGATCAACAAGTTCCGGGGCGACCTCGGGCTGCTCCAACCCGGGCTGGACATGCTGCGCCAGGTCACCGGCCGCCCCACGTACGGGGTGCTGCCCTGGGCACTCGACCTGTGGCTCGACGCGGAGGACTCGCTCGCCTACGGCCGGGTCCTGGGGCGGCCGGCCGCCCCGCACGGCACCGAATGGCTCGACGTGGCCGTCGTCCGGCTGCCCCGGATCAGCAACGCCACCGACGTGGAGGCGCTGGCCACCGAGCCGGGCGTCCGCGTACGCCTCACCGTCGAACCGGCCGAACTGGCCGCCGCCGACCTCGTCGTCCTGCCCGGCTCCAAGTCGACCGTCGCCGACCTCGCCTGGCTACGCGAGACCGGCCTCGCCGACGCGGTCGCCGCCCACGCGGCGGCCGGTAAGCCGCTGCTCGGCCTCTGCGGTGGCTTCCAGATGCTCGGCCGCGCCATCCACGACCCGGTGGAGAGCCGGCAGGGCAGCGTGCAGGGCCTCGGCCTGCTGCCCATCGAGATCACCTTCGACCCCCGCAAAACCGTGCGGCAGTCGGTGGGCACCGCCCACGGTGACCTTCCGGTGCGCGGCTACGAGATCCACCACGGGTACGTCTCGCAGACCGACCCCACGCTGACCCCGCTGCTGACCGGAGTCGACGGTGTCGGCGAGGGTGCCGTGCTCGGGCCGGTGCACGGCACGCACTGGCACGGAGCGTTCGAATCCGACGCGTTCCGCCGCTGGTTCCTCACTGAGGCAGCCCGGCTGGCCGGGCGCACCGGATTCCGCGTCGCACCGGACACCAGCTTCGCCGCGGCCCGGGAACGCTCGCTCGACCTGCTCGGCGACCTGGTCGAGGAGCACCTCGACACCGACGCCCTCTGGCGCCTCATCGAGACCGGCCCACCCGCCGACCTCCCCTTCATCCCACCCGGCCCCCCAAAACCCTGACCACCCTGCCCCCCGCCCCCGCCCGTGCCCGCCGCTCGTGCCCGCCGCCGGTGCCCGCCGCCGGTGCCCGCCGCCGGTGCCCGCCGTCCGTGCCCGCCGTCCCTGCCCGCCACCCGTGCCCGGGATCCCGCCCCCACTCCGTCGATCATGGAGTTGTGGTGCCTGACTCAACCCGGTCGGTCACCTTTGTCCCCCACCACAACTCCATGATCGACCGGACGGGGCTGAGCTGGGGCCGGGCCGGGCTGGGTTAGGGCTTGGCCTTGCCATGCTGGGGCTGGGGTGGGGCTTGCCGGGCTGGGCTGAGGTGGGCTGGGTTGGGCCGGCGCGGGCCGGGCCGGGTTTGGGGCTGGGCCGGGCTGGGTTAGCGCTCGGTATGGGCTGGATTGGGCCGGGGCAGGGTAGGGCGGGGTTGGGGTGGGAATTTAGAGCGACCGGCAATAGGCGTTACTTGAGTCGGCGGGTGGTGGGTCGGGTGTCCCAGCGGTAGAGCGTGCGGGCTCGTTGGATGAGTTGACGGATGGTGACGATCGCTGCGGCCAGGTACAGGTAGAAGTCGATGATCTGGGCGTTGCGGTCGGTGCAGCGGCGGATCTTGCCGAAGCCGTTCATCCAGGAGTTGGTTCTCTCCACGACCCAGCGTTTGCCGATTTGGATCGGG
>NZ_JBFAHZ010000088.1:0-12508 GCF_040654415.1 Micromonospora sp. NPDC050695 | reverse complement strand
GCCAGAAGGCCGCGCTCTTCTACGTACCCACCGGAACCGGCGTGACTATCACATAACCGAATATCCGGTCATAGCTCGATCTTGCGAATGCCCTGGTGACGGACCGGACAGCGATGGATTCTGCGTTCATCGCCGAGATGGTATCCGACGCGATCAAATCGCGTCCGGATGAGCCGTTCCTGGAACCAGCCATAGTAGATCAGGCTGTCGTCCAGTTGAACAGCGCACTCCTGTCCGCCGGACCGCGGGGAAAATCGCTAGAGGACTTGTTCAAGTCGAGTGATGGTTGGCAACTGAACCCCATATTCAAGAAGGCGAGAGCGCGAACCCTTCCCCGCGCCTTCGGTTCGGTCCACGCCCAATTCACTCAGTCCATCGATCAGTACGCAGCGGCAGAATTTCTTCAAGACGTCAACGAGCGCTACCTTGAAGCCGGCCCCTGGAAGGAGAACTATGAAACCGCCGACCGCATTGCTCGCGTATATGGTGCGCTATTTTGGCAGGAATCCAAGGGTAGGCAGCCGGAGAATGACCGCAAGTTGCTCGAAAACCATCTCAGAATTGCTATATCTCACTGGGCGGCTCCGACGATAAGCCTGGTCAATATTGAACAGGGCTTTGATGGGAGCTTCCCGAAGGACTTAATTCCGGTTCTCGCAAGAAAGGACTTCGGTGCACTCCACGATCAACTTCCGCCAACCCTAAAAAATTTCCTGAAGCTTCGTGGCGAAGACATAAAACACACCGTGAACGTGGAATACTTTGGATCTGGAACTGGCCAAAAGGTGGGGGACGCACTAGTCGGAAAGGGGCTTCTCCGTCCGGATCAGCCCAACCACGTGGCCATCAACAAAATGTTGCGTAACTGCGGCATACTCGACAGCGGCGATGGCAACGTAGACGTCTTTTCGGGGCTGCTGGAGCAACTGGCGACAGGGCGGAGAATTGCCCTTAATGACTTCGCGAACAACGCCCTATATGGCCCGTACGATCAGGGCGGCGTGCCTTATATAAGCAGCGCTGACTACTTCGAGATTCATACCACTTTTAATGCTCGGAACTCTGCTCTTGGCAGTCAGTATTATGAACTGCGGCATCACGCAGGCGGCGTCGATACCGTTCATCGAGCCATGCGACGGTCCCAGGAAATCGAAAGCTGCGCTCAGACTGCGTATGGTCGACTTCAGGCGTCAAGGCTCGCGAGCATGGCGACTCCGTCTGCTGCCAGGCCGTCGGCCTTGAGCAATGCCGGCGAAGCCTTGAGGCGTGCCGCCCAGGTTCGGTCGGCCTCGGCGTCCCATCGTGGAAATCCACTGCCACTGGCACCGCGCGCTACCGAAGCGCGCGGGGTTCAGCAGCCAACGCACGGGCTCGTTCGGCGCGGGTGATGGCCTTACGGGCGGTACCGGTGGGAAACTCTGGGACACACACTGCCGGTGGGCGCGGGCCAGCCACCACCGGACCAACGTCGGCTGCGTGAGCGGGGACTGCGCGTGCGCCGGCCGACGGGGCGGTGCTAACCGTGCTCATGGACGCACCGTCCGAGGAGTTGGCCCTCATCGTCGGCACGCCCGCCTGCGTCAGTTTGGCGGCGAAGGCTTCGCCGATGACCAGAGCTGGCGGCAATTCCTACCAAGTCTTCGAGTGTCGTCCTCAGGGGTGAATCGGTGATCTTGGAGCGGCGTGCTAGCCGGCCATCGTGACCCGCTGAGAGGTTGGCCCCACCGATCCATCACGCCGAAGGCCTCGTACTGTTGCTCGGCAGTCATTCCGCCAGTGAGGCGTTCCAGGTCCCCGTCCAGCTCTGCTCCACCTTGACGCGGAACGCGAGGCTGGCCGGCACGGGTTCTCCCCAGACGGTCCTGCGGTCGTCGGGGTCCGGCACCCGACGCGTGCCTCAGCGCTCACAATCGTCCGCTGCCGCAGAATGCCACGTCGTGACGATTCGTTTGCCCACCTATTGCCCACCCGACAAGCAAGAGCCCGCCTCCTCAACTTGCAGGAGACGGGCTCTGACCTGGTGTTTCTGTTGTAGCGGGGACAGGATTTGAACCTGCGACCTCTGGGTTATGAGCCCAGCGAGCTACCGAGCTGCTCCACCCCGCGTCGACTGGTTAAGTCTAACCCATCCCGTTCGGCGATGATCAGTGGGGTCACGGCCCTGCCGACCCGGTGACTGCCGGTCCTCTGATCGGCTCCGTGCCGGGCTGCCCATCCGGTGCGCCGGTCGCGGGCAGGATGAGTCTTTCGCCGAGGGCCAGCGCCAGAGCGACGGCGCCGAGCAGCGAGCCACGGCCGATCGAGACGCGAGCACGTCCGGGCTCGCACGGCTGCGAGACGACGAAGCGGACGCGCTCGGTCACGCACGGCTCGACCGAGCAGGCACGTTCGGGTAGACCTGGCGCGATGACCGGACGCGACGCCGTCCTCCGGCACGCCAGCGAACTGGCACCGATCGCCGACGGCCATAAACGGCGAGAGCCCGCCTCCGGCGAACCGGAAACGGGCTCTCGATCTTTTCGTAGCGGGGACAGGATTTGAACCTGCGACCTCTGGGTTATGAGCCCAGCGAGCTACCGAGCTGCTCCACCCCGCGTCGGCTCGCTAACCGTAGCGCACCGACCCGGGGCACCGCAAAACGACTCCGATTCCGCTGTCAGTCGAGCCAGTTCTCGATCGCCGCCACCGCCCGGCGGCTGTCGGCGTCGACCTGGGACCGAACGGCAGCCGTGTGCTCCCAGCCCTGCTCCCACAGCACCGTCACCACGTCGCCGATCCGGACCGCCCGGACCAGCCGGACCTCCTCCGCGCCCGGGTCACCCATCCCCTCCGGGTACGGGGCCCGCATCTCGAACAGCACCGACTCGTCCCCGTACGCCCCCGAGGTCAACAGCCGTTGACGCCACGTCCTGGTGTCGTCGGGCAACCTCTGGTCGGGGCAGTCGCGGACGGCCTGCCGCAACTCGCGCAGCGCGTCGTCCGCACGACCCGGCCGGTAGATGGTGATGGTGTGCCGGTAGCTGCCGTCCGGGACGTTCCCCGCCGGAGTGCCGGCCAGCTTGTACGCGAGGTACCGGCCACGGCGCTGCACTACGGCGGAGTCGCTGGCATGCCGCGCCCCGCAGAGGATCGGCAACATGGCCCCTTCCCCCTGAGACTCCATGCCGGTCCGGTTCGCGGCGGCCAGCACGAAGAACGCCCGGTCCGGGATGGAGGTGGGCGGCCGGGGTGTCGCCGCCCCCGTGGTCGGCGCCGGCGGCGTACCGCTCGGCGTGGTCCGTGTCGGCGTCACGGACGACGGCGTCGACGTGGCGGAGGACGACGTCGCGGACGGAGTCGGGGACGGAGGGGTGACCGACCCGGTCGCCGTCGGGCCGGGCGTGTCAGCGGGAGGCGGCAACGGCGGCGGGCCGTCCGCCGCCAACACCAACCGACCGCCGACGGCGACCCCGCCGAGCAGCAACGCCACCGTGAGCCCGGTGCCGGCGGCCCGGACCCGCGCCCGACGGTCGGCGTACCGGCGGACCAGCTCGGGATGCGTCGGATCCTGGTCGTCGGCGACAGTGCTGAGCGACCGGTACAGATCGGAGAGTTCAACTGGCATCGTTCACCTCCAGCGTCGCGGTACGAAGGTCGGGCAACAGCGCGGCCAGCCGGGTGCGACCCCGGGACAGCCAGGACTTCACGGTGCCGACCGGGACGTCGGTCTCCCGGGCGATCTCCTCCACCGACATGTCGAAGAGGTAGTGCAGCGCCAACGCCTGCCGCTGGGTGGCCGGCAGTTGGCGGAGCGCGCGGACCAGGAGCACCCCGTCCTCACTCGGCGGCGGAGTGTCCGGCGGCGGGCCGGTGCGACTCAGCGTCGACCGCCAGCGGTGCAGACGCCGCCAGCGGTCGCTCGCCAGCCGGGCCACCACCAGCCGCAGCCACGCCTCCGGCGCCGGATGCGCCGACAGCCGCCCCCACTGCCGCCAGGCCCGGGCGTACGCCTCCTGCACGAGATCCTGCGCCTCGGTGTGGTCGCCGGTGACCGCATAGCCGTACCGCAGCATCCGCCGGGCGGTGCTGCGGTAGAAGTCGTCGAAGCTGTGCGCGTCCCTCACGACCGTCCCCCCTCGTCAGCGCCCCGTTGCAGTGAGGACGGCGGAGCGTTGCCGCAGGTTGCGGGCCTGTCGACCCCTGTCGGAGAGACGACAGGTGGCAACGGCGGAGCCCCCGTCGTCCGGACCGGATGTGGTCCGACGACGGGGGCTCCGAGGGATGGTGCCGGTGGCCGGGGTCAGCCGCCCGCGCTCGGGCTGACGCTCGGCGTCGGGCCGCCGCTGGGCGCACCAGCGGCCTGCTGCGCCTGCTGGAACGCGGTCAGCGCCTCGTCCAGTGCCTTCAACGCGCGACCGTACCGCTCGAAGTCACCGGACGTCTGCGCGGCGCGGACCTCGGTGATGGCGGCCTGCACCCGGTCCGCGGCGGCGGCCAGCGCGCCCGTCGGCGGCGGGTTGCTGGTGCTCGGCGTCGGCGACGGCGTACCCGTCGGCGTCGGCGTCGGGCTGGTCGGGTTACCCCCGGTGGTCGGGGGCGGCGAGGTGCCCTGCCCGGCCTTCTTACCCTGCTCGACCAACTGCTTGATGCCGTCGTTGATGTTGTCGGCGAGCGCCACGAACGAGCCGCCGTCACCGTACGAGAGCAGCACCTTCTGCAACAGCGGGTACGCGTCCTGCTGGTTGCTCTTCACGTAGACCGGCTCGACGTAGAGCATGCCGTCGGCGAAGGGCAGCGAGAGCAGGTTGCCGTACTGCACCTGCGCCTGGTTGCTGGAGAGCAGGGTCAACTGCTGACGGATGTTCGCGTTGTTGGTCATCTGCTGGTGCACCTGCACCGGGCCGGAGATCCGGGTCTGGTCCGGCAGCTCCAGCACCTCCAGCCGGGGCTTCCCGTCGATGTACGACCCGGAGATCAGAGCGGCCAGGTTCTGCCGGCCGTTCGGCGTGACCGCTGAGGTGAGCTGGAACCGCGGGCCCTCCTGCCCCGGGAACTGCGTGAACAGGTAGTACGGGGGCTGCTTCTGGCCGCTGTCCGGTGCGTCCGGCACGTTGGGCACCTGCCAGAAGTCCTGGGCGGAGTAGAAGTCGCCCGGGTTTGTCACGTGGAACTTCGTGAGCAGGTTGCGCTGCACCTTGAACATGTCCGCCGGGTAGCGCAGGTGCTCGGTCAGCTCGACCGGGATCTCGGCCTTCGGCTGGATCAGGTCGCCGCCGAACGCCTTGTTCCACGCCTTGAGCACCGGGTCGGTGTCGTCGTACTCGTAGAGCGTCACGGTGCCGTCGTACGCGTCGACGGTGGCCTTCACCGAGTTGCGCATGTAGTTGACGTTCTCCCGGGCCAGCTGGAAGGTGCCCCGGTTGGTCAGCTCGTCGGTGGTCTCGGTCTGCAGGTTGACCCGCTCGGCGTACGGGTAGGTGGCGGCCGTCGTGTAGCCGTCGACGATCCACTGCACGCGGCCGTCGACCACCGCCGGGTACGGGTCGCCGTCCAGGGTGAGGAACGGCGCGACCTTCTCCACCCGGTCCCGCGGGTTGCGCACGTACAGCAGCTTGGAGTCCTTGTTGACCGCCTCGGAGAGCAGGAAGTTCGACTCCTGCTCCTTGATGGCGTACAGCAGCCTGCGCGTGAACGAGCCGATCTTCACGCCGCCCTCGCCGGTGTAGGTGTAGGACTCGCCGCCACCCTCGCCGACCGGCCGGTCGAACTCGGCCTTCTTGTTCGGGTCGGACTGCCCGACGATCGCGTAGTCGTCGGCCGCCATCCGCTCGCCGTAGTAGATCCGCGGCTGCTTGGCCGGGATCTGCTCGGTCTGCGAGGAGCACGCCTCCTGGGTCCGCTCCCCCAGGAAGCCGGAGACGAAGAACGGCTGTCCGCCGCAGACCACCTGGTTCGCCGGGGCGGCCACCAGGCCGTATCCGTGGGTGTAGACGGTGTGCCGGTTGATCCAGGTGTTCTGCTGGTCGGTCAGCTCGCCGTAGTTGATTTCCCGGACGCCGACCACGTAGTCGGAGGTCTTGCCGTTCACCCCGTACCTGTCGATGTCCAGCTTGGGGCCGAAGTCGTAGAAGCCCCGGACCTGCTGGAGCTGGGTGTACGTCTCGCTGACCAGCTGCGGGTCGAGCAGGCGGACGTTCGACACCACCGAGGTGTCGGTGGCCAGGTTCGCCGGTGGGGTGTAGTTGTTCGCCGCGTACGGGGTGGTCTCGGTGGCCGCCAGCCCGAACGCCGCCCGCGTCGCGTCGATGCTGCGCTGGATGTACGGCGCCTCCTTGTCCTTGGCGCTCGGCTTGACCTCGAAGGTCTGCACCGCCCAGGGATAGATGCCGCCGATCGCCACCGCGGACACGCCGAGCAGGGCCAGCGAGATACCCGGCCAGACCAGGTTCCGCATCCAGGCGTTGGAGAACACGATGATCGCGATCGCCACCACGATCGAGATGTACGCCAGGATCTCCTTCGCCGGCAGCAACGCGTTGACGTCGGCGTAGCCGGCGCCGTACAGCTTGGCGCCCTCGTTGTACTCCAGCAGCATGGCCCGCCGGTCCAGTACGTACGCGACGGCCTTGAGCAGCACGAAGACCGCGACCAGGCTGCTCAGGTGGCCGCGGGCGGCGTTGCTCATCCGGTCCCCGACACCCTGCAGGCGGACGCCACCGAACAGGTAGTGCACCGCCAGCGCGCCGATCACGGCCAGCACCACCGCGGTGAAACCGACCCCGAGCAGGTAGCGCCAGAACGGCAGCTGGAAGACGTAGAAACCGAGGTCGACCCCGAACTCCGGGTCCTTGATCCCGAAGTCGCCGCCGTTGCGGAACAGCAGCCACTGGCTCCACCGGCTCTGGGCGGAGAGGCCGGCGAACAGTCCGATCACGGCGGAGGCCAGCGCGATCCAGGTGCCGAGGCGCGGCGTGAGCGCCATCCGGTAACGCTCCAGGGTCGCCTGCTCCACCGAGTGCGGGCGCAGCCGCGGACGCAGCCGGTACGCCAACCACAGGTTGCCGCCGACGATCACCGCCATGCCGAAACCGATGACCAGGAAGAGCAACAGGCGGGTGAGCAGCACACCGGTGAAGACCTCGGTGTAGCGGACCTCGTCGAACCAGAGCCAGTCCGTCCATGCCTGGACACCCCAGCCGAGCAGGGTGAAGAGCACGAACACCGCGACCAGGACAGCGATGGTGACGCGTCCGCGCCGGCTCATCCTCGGCAGGGGGCTGCTGCTACGCATTACCACTGTTGGCTCCGCACGCTCGATGTGATCGGCTCCGATCAGGCACCCAGAGTACGGGGTGTTCCTGAACGTGTCGGGGCACGGTCACACCGTCAGCAGCGGGTCGGCTGGCCTCCGGCACGAAGGGTCTCCAGAGCGGTCAACGCCTCGTCCAACGAACCCACCCGCAGCAGCGGCAGATCGGGCTGCGGATTGCGGACCGCCTCGGCGCAGTTGTCCGCCGGGACGAGGAAGACCTTGGCACCGGCGCGCTTCGCGCCGACCAGCTTCTGGGCGATCCCGCCGATCGGGCCGACCGAGCCCTCGTCGTCGATGGTGCCGGTGCCGGCGATGACCTTTCCGCCGGTGAGGTCCGCCGGGGTCAGCTTGTCGACGATGCCCAGGGCGAACATCAGGCCGGCGCTCGGCCCACCGATGTCCTCCAACTCGATGTCGAGCGTGAACGGGTGCGGCTGCTGCTGGTCGATCTCGACGCCGATCCGCGGCCGGCCGTCCTGCTCCCGGCTGGTCACCGTCGCCGTCGCCGGCACGCCGTCGCGGGTGTAGCCGATGGTCAACGCCGTACCGGCCGGCTTGGCCCGGACCAGCTCGGTGACCTTAGCGGCCACCGGCACCGGTCGACCGTCGACCGAGGTGACCACGTCGCCGACCTTGAGCGCCCCGGCGGACGGGCCGTCCGCGGCGACGGTCTTCACCACCACCTGCACCGGGAAACCCAGCTCGCGTAGCGCGGCCGTCTCGGCGCTGGTCTGCGACACCTTGAAGTCCTCGGCGTTGCGCTGCTCGACCTGCTCCGTCGACTCACCCGGCGGGTAGACCAGCTCGCGCGGCACCACCGCCTCGTCGTCGGAGAACCAACCGGCGATGGCCGACCGGAGCCGTACCGTCGGCTGCACCCCCACGGTCGTCAACCGGAGCTGGCCCGCGGAGGTGGACGTCTCCCGCCCGGCGACCTTGATGACCTCCTTGCCGTCGGCCGTGCCGAGGGTGTTCACCGTCGGGCCCGGACCGAGCACCACGTACGGGATCGGCACCCGGAGCACCCCGATGCTCAGCAGGGCGGTGAACAGGGCACCGAGCAGGACCGTCAGGCCACGACGTCTCATGCGGCAGAGCGTACCGACCGGTCGACGGCCGCCCGCCGGATGCGCCACACGACTTCGCCCTCAGCGCAACGCCAGCAGCGGCGACCTGGGGCGCGGCGCGCGTACCGTAGACGTCGTGCCTGATATTCCGTTCGGTTTCGCGCTCCCGGGTGGGCAACCACCAGACCCCAACGATCCCGCGCAGATGCAGCAGTTCATGTCGCAGTTGCAGCACCTGCTGTCCGCGCCGGGCAGTGGTCCGGTCAACTGGGACCTGGCCCGTCAGGTGGCCGCCAGCCAGCTCGCGGCCGCCGGCGACCCGGCGGTGTCACCGTACGAGCGTCACGCGGTGGAGGAGGCGCTACGCCTTGCCGACCTGTGGCTGGAGCCGGCCTCGGCGTGGCCGTCGGGCATTCAGACCCCGGTCGCCTGGAACCGCAACGAGTGGATCTTCAAGACGCTCGACGTGTGGCGCAAGCTCTGCGACCCGGTGGCCAGCCGGATGGTCGGCGCGATGGGTGACCTGGTGCCACCGGAGGCGCGCGCCCAGCTCGGCCCGATGCAGTCGATGGTTGCCACCCTCGGCGGGGCGCTCTTCGGCGGCCAACTGGGTCAGGCCCTCGGCTCGCTCGCCGCGGAGGTGCTCTCCGCCGGCGACATCGGGCTGCCGCTCGGCCCGGCCGGCACGGCCGCGCTGATCCCGGCCAACATCCGGGCGTACGGCGAGGGCCTGGAGCTCCCCGAGGATGAGGTACGCCTCTACGTGGCCCTGCGTGAGGCCGCCCACCAGCGGCTGTTCCAGCACGTCCCGTGGCTGCGCGGGCACGTGCTCAGCGCCGTCGAGATGTACGCCTCGGGCATCCGGGTCAACCGGGAGGCGATCGAGGAGGCGATGGGCCGGGTCGACCCGACCGACCCGGAGTCGATGCAGGCGATCGCCCTGGAAGGCATCTTCACCCCGGAGGACACCCCGGCGCAGAAGGCCTCCCTGGCCCGCCTGGAGACCGCGTTGGCCCTGGTCGAGGGCTGGGTGTGCCACGTGGTGGACAGCGCCGCCAGCGAACGGCTCCCCAACGTCGTCCGGCTGGGCGAGGCGTTCCGCCGCCGCCGGGCCGCCGGTGGTCCCGCCGAGCAGACCTTCGCCGCGCTGGTCGGTCTGGAGCTGCGCCCGCGCCGGCTGCGCGAGGCCGCGGCACTCTGGGCCGCGCTCACCACGCACCGGGGCATCGAGGGCCGCGACGCCGTCTGGGGGCACCCCGACCTGCTCCCGTCGGACGACGACTTCGCCGACCCGGTCGCCTTCGCGATGAACGACATGGACCTGAGTGAGCTGGACAGCTTCGACTTCACCGCCCCCGGTGGCGCGGAGGAGAAGGCTCCCGGCCAGTCCGACGAGACCGACGACGACGGCGACGCCAAGCCCTGACGCCAAGCCCTGACGCCCGGCCCTGACGCTTGGCCCTGTCGCTTGGCCCTGACGCTTGGCCCTGACGCTTGGCCCTGTCGCTTGGCCCTGACGCTTGGCCCTGACACTTGGCCGTTCGGTGGCCGGCCCGGATGCCCGAAGGCGGGCAATGACGGGTGTGAGCGTGATGCCTGTGAGTCATCAATATGACCCACAGGCATCACGCTCATCGGTGCACCCACCTCCCCAGCCTCACCGCTCGATGGTGGGCACCCGGCAGCCCGGCGTCGGGTCCGCCGGCCCGTGGCGCACCGGTAGCGGGCCGTCTGACGGTCGCCCCCGCTGGTAGCGGGTCCGCCGGACGATGGGCGGGCCGGTGGCGGACCCCGTCCGGCGGACGCCTCGCCGACAGCGCGTCACCCGATGGTGGGCGCGCCGCGCCGACAGCGAATCCGCCGATAGTGGGCGCGCCGCCTCGACAGCGGGTCCGCCGATAGTGGGCGCGCCGCCTCGACAGCGGGTCCGCCGATAGTGGGCGCGCCGCCTCGACAGCGGGTCCGCCGGCGGTGGGTGCGCCGCGCCGGCAGCGGGTCAGACGGGCCGGCCCGAGCCGGAGAGCAGGGCCCGAGTGGCCTCCCAGCCCTCGAAGGCCGGGTCCAGGGTGGCCAGGTCGGCCGGGCCGCGCATCCGTCGCCACCCGGCGGTGACCGCCACGTCCATGGGCCGGGGTGCACCGGAGCGCGCGTCGGCCGGCGTCGCGGTGTCCAGATCCAGCGGGGGTAGCCATCCCGGCACGGGCAGCCGTACGGCCACCCCGAGCAGACCCGGTCCGCCACCCTCCACCGGAGCCACCGCGACCGGTCGGGTGGTGAGCGGGCGCAGCAGCTTGCCGACGGTCAGCGCAGGCAGATCGGGCACGTCACCAGCGAGTACCGCCGCCTGGTCGTAGCCGTCCAGCACGGCGAACACCGCGTTCGGCGTCGGCTCGGCCACCTCGTACACCGTGGTGCCGGGCCAGACCAGGGCGTCCGCCAGCGCACGGTCGGCCGGGGTCACCGCGACGGCGACCTCCACCTCGTTGAGGGTGGCGATCAGGTCGACGACGTCCTCGGCGAGCGCCGCCCGCCAGTCCGCCCGATCGACGCCGGGCGGCGACCACTGGACCGGCCCGAGCAACGCCACCACCACCCGCCGCGACATGTCCCCGACCCTAGCGCCCCACCTCGCCCGGAACCCGCCCCGGCCGAGCCCAGCCCGACCCAGCCCGACCCGGCCCGACCCAGCCCGACCCGGCCCAGCCCAGCCCAGCCCGGCCCGACCCGGCCCGGCCCGGCCCGGCCCGGCCCGGCCCGGCGGGATGATCCACTCAGTTTCGGCGGAATCGGGGTGTCCGCGCCGCCGGGATACGGGGGATCAGCGCGGGTCAGGTGGGGACGGGGCGCCGGAGGCGGCGGCCACGCCTTCGAGGTACCCGCGGGCGCGTTCCGCCTTGGGGTAGCGACCCACCAGCGCCCAGAACCGCGCGTTGTGACTGGGCACGATGAGATGCGCCAACTCGTGCAGCAACACGTAGTCGATCACCCAGTCGGGCATGTCCTGCACGCGGTGGGAGATCCGGATGCTGCGGTCGGCGGGCGTGCAGGAGCCCCATCGGCCGTTCTGGTTGGTGACCCACCGCACGCTGGCCGGCACCGCGCGAGCGCCGTACCCGCTGAGGTAGAGGTCGATGAGCCGGGTGGCCCGGGCCAGCAGCTCGGCATCGGAGCGGGCCAACCGGCCCTCCCGGGCGGCGAGCCGGGCCAGCATCCGGTCGACCCATTCGCTCTCCTCGGCGCGGGAGAACTGGTCCGGGATGAGGACGACGACACGTTCGCCGTCACGGTACGCGGACACCGTGCGTCGTCGGCGCTGACTGCGCCGCACCTCGACGACCGGCTTGCGCGTCCCCGCCATCACTGGCCCGCGCAGCCTCGGCTACGTGTCACGTCAGAAAGCTAATGCGTACTGACCAGGGGTCCGCAAGAGTCAACCGCACGACACGCGCCCAGAAAATGGTGATTGGTCGCCCAGCGTCCCGAAAATTTCTTGACCGAGCCGTCGCCGCGCCCTCTCGTCACCCTTCGTGCAGGCCAAGCTCGGGGTACGCCGCCTCCACGTAGGTGAGCACCGCTTCGGACGCCGCACAGGCCACCCGCACGGGTGGCTGAGAGGGTTTGGTCGGCGTGTCCCCGCCAAACTGACTTATCCGACCTATTTCGCCATGCACACTCTCGACGTCGACTTGCTCACAGTGTCGATGCACAGCTGACATGGAACTGCCCAGACCTGGGTAGGGTCCGCGGACCAGCGGTCACGAAGGTGGCCGTGGAGTGAGACCCAGCGGCGCCCCGTGTGGCCCGCCGCCGGGCACCCCGCCGGGACCGTATTGACCGGCGGACGAGACGAGGAGGGCACCGTGGCCGACCAGGCCCAGACGACCTACAACGGTTACTGCGTGAAGTGCAAGGAGAAGCGGGACTTCGAGGGGCACGTCGAGGTCTCGAAGACCGGTATGAACATGGCAAAGGGCAAGTGTCCGGTATGCGGTACAACAGTGAACCGCATCCTGGGCAAGGCCAAGGTCTGACCCGTACGGGTGGACGGGGGCGGGGGGGGGGGGGGCGCCCCCCCCCCCCCCGCCCCCCCCCCCCCCCCCCCCCCCCCCCCCCCCCCGCCCGGGGGGGGGGGGGGGGCAGACGAGGCGCC
>NZ_JBFAHZ010000087.1:0-14471 GCF_040654415.1 Micromonospora sp. NPDC050695 | reverse complement strand
GCAGCGCCGACTCGCTGAGGATGAAGCTCAGGTCGGGCCCGTCGTCCTGCCGCAGAATCGACTGCCGTTCCATGCGCACGGCAACCTGCCGGTCGACCTCATCGGCGGGTGGGCGTGGGTGGGCGATCGCGTTCATGGCGCGGATGTAGGGCTCGACCTGAAGGACTCCGGGGATGACCTCTGGCTGGTACCAGCGAATCTCTGACGCGTCACCTTCGAGGTCTAGGTACTGGCGGAACCAGTCGGGCACGGCGTTTCGGTAGGTGCTCCAGCGCCCGCGTTGTCGCCCTGCTCGTGCAAGGTCGCGTAGCGGCTCGGCGTCATCGCCCCGGACCCCGTAGAGATCGAGTAGCAGGTTCAGGTCGGTGAGCTTGATGCCGGACTGTCCAAGTTCGACTCTGCTGATCTTGCTCGCTGCTGCGTCGATGACAGCAGCCGCTTCGTCTTGCGTCTTGCCTGCACCTTCACGAGCCCGCTTGAGGGCAAGTCCGAGACGCCGCCGCTGGATCGTCGGGTTCACCACTGGCTGATTATGGCCCGGCCGTAGCCGGTCATCGCGACACGCCGCGAAGAGGTTCCCAATTCAGGAGTCCAACTCTAGCCTGAGTTGTACCTCCAAAACAGGAGTCCATTTTTGGAGCCTTATGGGATCCCACGTGCCGTACGACGACTACCTGCTGGCGGTGGCGCTGACCCTGGCTCGGCGGCACCGGCCGGTCTGGTCGTGGCGGCGGTGGCGGCGGGTCTGCCGATGTGGGGCCGACCTGCCGTGCCGAGTCCGGCATCGCATCCCGATTCGGCGAGGCCACTGGCCAGGGGAGGAACAGGAGTGATCGAGGATCAGGTCGGACGAATCTTGTCCGTGCACCTGCCCGGCGTCGACGGGCTCTGCGCGGGCTGTCGCTGGTGGTGGGCGCGACTGTCTCCGTACCCCTGTTATCAGGCGGAATGGGCGGCTCGCTGGCACGCCCGGGTCGCCACCCGGCGTTTTCTGGATGGCCTGCGGTGACCACCCATGGCCCGGTCCTTCCGGTGTGGACCTGCGGCGGCTGCGACGCGCCCTGGCCCTGCCGGACCCGGCGCAGCGAGCTGCGCGCCGAGTTTGATGGCGCACCCGTGTCGTTGGCCCTCTACATGGGGTCCTACCTGGTCTGGGCGGCCGAGGATCTGACCTGGGTGCCCGCCGGGCTGCTGCACCGGCGCTTCCTGGGCTGGGTCCGGTGAGTCTGATCAGGCGGGGCGACGAGCGGTTCCACTACAGCGACAACTCACACCGATGGATCCCGCCCGACCCGGACTACGACCAGGATGTCTGGGACGAGATGGTGCGCCAGCACCAGCGGCAGCACCTGGAGGAGATCTCAAGCCGCAGGAGGCCGCCTCGATCACTTGATGCTGAGTAGTTGTGGGGGAGCCGATTCGACTACTCAGCATCAAGTGATCTTGACGATGGCTGGGCCGGAGGGCTCAGCGCTTGCCGGCGTACCGGAACTCGACGTAGTCGATGTTGAAGTTCTGGTAGGCGGCCGGATCCACGGTGACCACGAACTCGTAGGTGCCCCGCGTCAGGTGCAGCGTCTCCGGCAGCGGCTGGAGCATGAACGCGTCGTGCGGGGTCGTGGTCTTCACATCGACCGGCCCGGTCGTCCGGGACCCGTCGACCGAGAGCGTGAACCGCCCCGCCGGGCTGTACGGCGACGAGACCCGGGCCGCCACCTCGTAGGTGCCGGTCTTCGGCACCTCCAGGGTGTACGTCATCCACTCGCCGTCCCGGATCCAGCACACGTCGATCGCGCCGTTCTGGTCGCAGATGTCGACGCCCTCGTACGTGCGCTGCGCCCCGCCCCTGTTGTCGTCCTCGGCGTCGTGGTAGCCGACGTCCTTGCCGTCGCGCGAGTACTCCTCGGCCTGTACGCGGACGGTGCCGTCCGGCAGGGCCGGCCACTGCGCCTTCGGGCCGTGCTCGCGGCGGCTCGCCAGCCAGTCCAGCAGCAGCTGGTCCTGGTTGTCGGTCTGGATGTCGAAGGTCAGCTCCTAGGACGGCGGCTGGTGCCGGGTGAAGGCGCCGATGCTGGCCGCGTTGCCGTCGTCGACGACGTGGCTGTAGAGGATGCGCGAGTCCCGGCCTGTGCGGGGGCGCTTGAATTCGCGATTTCCGCAACGAGCGGCGAAACCATATGTGCGGCTTGAGCCGCGGCTCGTTGCGCCTCGCCGACGGCTCGCTGGTTCGCGGCTTGCGGTGCCGCAGCCCGCGGAACTGCGGCGTGTTGTTGCCGATTTGCCACAGTGTCGATGAATTCGAGGCTTTGCCTCATGCTTTCGAGTGCTGGTGTCATGTCGTATCTAGGTGAGAAAAAGCTTCCCGTTTTCTTCTGCGTCTCGCGTAGGGTTCTCTGGCGAGTTGCGGCAATAAGATCAGGCGTGTAGCGAGCCTTCTTGATTACCCCGAAATCGAGCATCTCTGCCGCTACGGCCAATTCCGCAGCGACTTGTGTGAGCCTGTCGGCCTTTCCCCAATCGGAGGTGATGTATCTATCTCCTGTTCTCTTGATCCTGAGGGCCAAGGCAGTCACTTCGGCCACTTCTTTTAGATCTTCGCTAGAAAGATTTTTCGGAGGCTCGATGATTGCCTCTCTGAAGGAATTTCGATCACTCGCCTTAAGTCCCTCTGCTTGGCCCCGGAGCGCGATCATCCTGTCGCCAAAAAATTTTGCTTCACTTACAAATGTCGGCCATTTGCACGGCCATTCAGGCACTGTCGGGAGCTGATCCTCCCATTCGATCGAATGTTCTTGCTCCGGGTGCCCAGCAAGCGGATAAGGATGCGACATTTCTTCTCCAGGAGGGATGGCCGTTCGTGTGCTGATACAACGGAGACTCGCGAAAGCCGGTTCACGCGCCCGGGCGTGAGATCTTGCCGGCCGCTTCCGCGGCCACGGCGAGTAGCGCCGATCCCGATGGCGCCAGCGGGGTTCGGGCGGGTATTCGCAAGATCGAGCTATGACCGGATAGTCGATTATAGGATAGTCATGCCGGTTCCGGCGGATACGTAGAAGAGTGCAGCCTTCTGGCGATCATTCAGGTGTCTAGTTAGACTGCTGCGGTGAGCGGAGAGCGACGACTCTTGGCCGACCGGCCGCTCACCGAGCCGCACCCGTCCCGGCTGGTGTCGGCACATCCCGACCGGGCCCGGATCCTCGCCGCGCACGGTGCCGCGCTGGCCGCCGGAGAGGCTGGCTACCCCGACCCGGCGACGGGTCTGTTCGTGTTCAGCGCCGGCTTCCTGGCCCGCCGCGGCACGTGTTGCGGACGCGGCTGCCGGCACTGCCCGTACGTGGATGATCCACCCTCAGAATGAGACCTTCCGCCTGACCCGGACACCCCGTACGGTTTCCGACGGACATCCGGCGGGCGCCTTCCGCCGTCGGTCGGCGAGAGGGTGGAGCGTGCGCGGGCGGATAGTGGTCGCTGGGCTGGCGGGCCTACTGGTGAGCGGTTGTGCCGCCGAGTCGGCACCGGTGGCGGTGCCACCACCGGCACCGGTTGCCCTGGACGTGGCGGCCGCCTCCTCGGGCGGTGCCTGCCGGCTGCTCGACTTCACCGTGATCGAGCAGGCGGTCAAGGTGCGCTTCGACGTGGCGGCGGCCAGCGACCGCGACGACTCGCACACCTGCGTGGTCCGGACCGAGGGCGCGGCGCTGCCGGAGCTGACGCTGAGCGTGACCGAGACCACGATCGACAAGGCCACCTTCGGCGCGGACGTGGTGCCCGACAAGGCGGCGAAGGTCAGCGGGCTGGGTCAGCAGGCGTACCGGCGGACCACCGTGGAGGCGAGCGGGCACGGGCCGGTCGCCGAGGTGGGCTGGCTCGCCGCCGACGGCCGGATGGCCACGCTGAGCTGGACCGGCGCCCGTGGTAGCGAGCGGGCGGCGGCCGAGAAGTTGACCGGTGACCTGGTCGCGTTGGCGAAGAAGGTGGACACCCGGGCGCTGTGACGCCCGGGGGCCGACGTCGGTCAGTTGGCGGCGACGAAGACCCGGGAGGCGACCTCGCGGGGCAGCCGGACCCGGTCACCGGAGCGGTCGATCGACACCCCGTCGCGTTCCTGGGCGACCGTCACCGTGGCGCCCGGGTCGACACCCGCGGCGTGCAGCTGGCGCAGCACGCCGGCGTCGGTCTGCACGCTCTCGCAGATCCGACGGACGACGACCGGCCCGGACAGGCCGGGGAAGGCCAGGTTGCGCTCGCCGTCGCCGGCGTCGGTGGTCTCCGCCTCGGGCGAGCCCAGCTCCTCCAGCCCCGGGATGGGGTTGCCGTACGGGGAGCGGGTCGGCCGGTTGAGCAGGTCGTACACCCGCTTCTCCACGGCGTCGCTCATCACGTGCTCCCAGCGGCAGGCCTCCTCGTGGGCCTCCTCGTAGGGCATGCCGATGACGTTGACCAGCAGCAACTCGGCGAGGCGGTGCTTGCGCATCACGGAGACCGCGGTGCCGCGGCCCAGCGCGGTGAGCGTGAGATGCCGGTCACCCTCGACGGTGAGCAGGCCGTCGCGCTCCATCCGGGCGACGGTCTGGCTCACGGTGGGGCCGCTCTGCCGCAGACGCTCGGCGATGCGGGCACGCAGCGGCGGCACACCTTCCTCCTCCAACTCGAGGATGGTGCGCAGGTACATTTCGGTCGTGTCGACCAGGTCGTGAGACTTCATAACGTCAGCGGCCCTCCGGTGCACGATGCTACCTCGCAGGATGGCCCGCGACCGCCGCCGAACCGCGTGCCGTCGGCACGGATGGTGTTGGATGGTCGCCATGTCCGGTACCCAGGAGCCGCTGGTCGAGGTCGATCGGCTCGTCGACGAGCTCGACCGCGCCGATCCGCCCACCCTGCTCGACGTCCGCTGGCGGCTCACCGGGCCGCCCGGCCGTGACGACTACCTCGTCGGCCACCTGCCCGGCGCGGTCTTCATCGACCTGGACACCGCGCTGTGCGGTCCGCCCGGCGCCGGCGGCCGGCATCCGCTGCCCGACCCGGCCGCGTTGCAGGCCACGCTGCGGGCCGCCGGTGTCCGCGCCGGTCACTCCGTCGTCGTGTACGACGGCGGCGACGGCCTGGCCGCCGCGCGGGCCTGGTGGACGCTGCGCTGGGCGGGGCACCGTCCGGTGCGCCTGCTGCACGGTGGGTGGCCGGCCTGGGTGGCCGCCGGCCGACCCGTCTCGACGACGGCACCCGATCCGGTCCCTGGCGACGTCGAGGTGCGCCCCGGTGACCTGCCGGTGCTCGACGCGGCGCAGGCCGCCCGGCTGGCCGCCGCAGACGACGCCGTCCTGCTCGACGTGCGGGCCGCGCCCCGCTACGCCGGCGAGGTCGAGCCGATCGACCCGGTCGCCGGTCACGTGCCCGGCGCGGCGAACCTGCCGGCCGGTGAGTACGTCGGCCCGGACGGGCGGTTCCCGGCGGCCGACGTGTTGCGGGAACGGTTCGCCGCCGCCGGTGTGACCGAGGGACGATCCGTCGGGGCGTACTGCGGCTCCGGGGTGACCGCCGCGCAGGCGGTGCTCGCGCTGCATCTGGCGGGCCGACCGGACGCGGCGCTCTACGTTGGATCGTGGAGCAACTGGGTGGCCGACCCGGCGCGGCCGGTCGCCTCCGGCCCGACACCCGGTCGCTGACCAGCGCGTGCGGTGGGCCGGCGGCGGTCCGCGTGCGACGATGGGCGCATGTCCGACGACACGGTGGTGGTGTGGGACGAGTCGCTGCTCGCCTACGACATGGGTGACCATCCGCTCGACCCGGTCCGGGTGGAGCTGACCGTCGCGCTCGCCCGCGACCTGGGCATCCTGGACCGCCCAGGCGTGCGCGTGGTCAAGCCGGAGCCCGCCGACGACGCCCTGCTCACCCGCGTGCATCACCCGGCCTACCTGGCCGCGGTGCGTGCCGCGCCGCGCGACCCGCTCTTCGCGGGGTACGGGCTGGGCACCTCCGACAATCCGGTCTTCGACGGGATGCACGAGTCCAGTGCGCTGATCGCCGGCGCGACGGTGGCCGCCGCCGAGGCGGTCTGGCGCGGTGACGCCCGCCGGGCGGTGAACGTGGCCGGCGGCCTGCACCACGCGATGCCTGCCCGGGCGTCCGGCTTCTGCGTCTACAACGATCCGGCGGTGGCCATCGCCCGCCTGCTCGACCTGGGCGCGGAACGCGTCGCGTACGTGGACGTCGACGTGCACCACGGCGACGGGGTGCAGCAGATCTTCTGGGACGACCCCCGGGTGCTCACGGTCAGCCTGCACGAGACACCGCTCGCGCTGTTCCCGGGCACCGGTTTCCCGGACGAGACCGGTGGGCCGGGCGCGCAGGGCACCGCCGTGAACATGCCACTGCCGCCGGGCGTCGACGACACCGGCTGGCAGCGGGCGTTCCACGCGATCGTGCCGTCGGTGCTGCGCGCGTTCCGGCCGCAGGTGCTGGTCAGCCAGTGCGGCGCGGACGGGCACCGACTGGACCCGCTGGCCGACCTCAACCTGACGGTGGACGGGCAGCGGGCCACCTACCTGGCGCTGCGGGCGCTCGCCGACGAGCTGTGCGACGGCCGCTGGGTGGCCACCGGCGGCGGCGGGTACGCGCTGGTCGAGGTCGTGCCCCGCGCCTGGAGTCACCTGCTGGCGGTGGCCACCGGCGACCCGATCGACCCGGCGACGCTGACCCCGCCGGCCTGGCGGGCGCTGGCCGCCGCCCGCCGTCCGGGTCAGGACATTCCGCTGCGGATGACCGACGACGCCGACCCGTCGTACGAGCCGTGGCAGCCGACCGGTGAGCCGAACGCCGTGGACCGGGCCATCGCGGCCACCCGCAAGACGGTCTTCCCGCTGCTCGGGCTCGACCCGCACGACCCGCGGGACTGAGCCGGGCCGGGGGAGGACCACGCCGGTGACGACCGTGGACCAGCCGGTGGACGTGCTGCTCAGAGACGGCAGCACCGTCCAGTTGCGACCCATCGACCCGGCCGACGCGCCGGGCGTCGTGGCGATGCACAGCCGGTTCTCCGAGCGCACCCGCTACCTGCGTTACTTCTCGCCGTACCCGCGCATCCCCGAACGGGACCTGATCCGGTTCGTCACCGTCGACCACCGCGACCGGGAGGCGTTCGTGGTGCTGGCCGGCGACCAGATCATCGCCGTCGGCCGGTACGAGCGGCTCGGTCCGCAGGCCCCGGAGGCCGAGGTGGCCTTCGTGGTGGAGGACGCCCATCAGGGCCGGGGCATCGGTTCGGTGCTGATGGAGCATCTGGCCGACGCCGCCCGACGCAACGGCATCATGAGCTTCGTGGCCGAGGTGCTGCCGGCCAACGGGACGATGCTGCGGGTCTTCGCCGACTTCGGCTACCAGGTCCAACGGGAGTACGCCGACGGCGTGGTGCACCTGAGCTTCCCGATCGCGCCGACCGAGGCGACGCTGGAGGTGCAGCGTGGCCGGGAGCACCGCACCGAGGCCCGTTCGATCGCCCGGCTGCTCGCCCCGCGGGGCATCGCCGTCTACGGTGCCAGCGCCACCGGTCAGGGCGTCGGCGCGGCGGTGCTCGGGCACCTGCGCGACGGCGGCTTCGCCGGCACGGTGGTGCCGGTGCATCCGAGCGCGCCGACCGTGGCAGGGCTGCCCGCGTACCCCTCGGCTGTCGACGCCGGGGTGCCGATGGACCTGGCGGTGGTGGCGGTGCCGCCGGAGGCGGCGACCGCGGTGGTCGCCGACGCGGCCGCCGCGGGCGTGCACGGTCTGGTGGTCATCTCGGCGGGCTTCGCCGAGGCCGGTCCGGAGGGTGCGGCGGTGCAGCGGGCGTTGGTCCGCGCGGCGCACGCCGCCGGCATGCGGGTGGTCGGCCCGAACTGCCTCGGCGTGGCCAACACCGATCCGACGGTACGCCTCAACGCCACCCTCGCCCCGGCCCTGCCGCCGGCCGGCCGGGTGGGCATCTTCAGCCAGTCCGGCGCGTTCGGGGTGGCGCTGCTCGCCGAGGCCGACCGGCGGGGCCTCGGGCTGTCCAGCTTCGTCTCGGCCGGCAACCGGGCCGACGTCTCCGGCAACGACCTGCTCCAGTACTGGCAGGACGACCCGGGCACCGACGTGATCATGCTGTACCTGGAGACGTTCGGGAACCCCCGCAAGTTCGCCCGACTGGCCCGGCGGATCGGCCGGGCGAAGCCCGTCGTGGCGCTCGCCTCGCCGGCCCGCCCGGTCGGGGTGGGGGACACCGACGGCCCGGACGAGGTGGCGGTGGCCGCGCTGTTCGCCCAGTCCGGGGTGATCCGGGTGGACACCGTGGCGGAGCTGCTCGACGTGGGGGTGCTGCTGGCCAACCAGCCGCTGCCGGCCGGCGGCCGGGTCGGCGTGGTCGGCAACTCCTCGGCGCTGACCGGCCTGGCCGCCACCGCCTGCGCCGGGCAGGGCCTCACCGTCGCCGCCGGCTACCCGCGCGACGTGGGGTCGAGCGCGGGCGCCGCCGAGTTCGCCGCCGCCCTCGCCGAGACGGCCGGCGACGACCGGGTGGACGCCCTGGTGGTGGTGTTCGCGCCGCCCCTGCCCGGCCAGCTCACCGATGTGGACGCCGACGTCACCGCCGCGCTGCCGGCCGCGCTGGCGCTGGGCAAGCCGACCGTGGCGACGTTCCTCGTCGGTCGGCTGCCGGCCGGGGTGCCGGCGTACGGCGGTGTCGAGGAGGCGGTGCGTGCCCTCGCCCGGGTGCACCGGTACGCCGAGTGGCTGCGCCGGCCGCCCGGCGTGGTGCCCGAGCTGCCCCGCGTCGACTCCGACGCCGCGCAGGCCGCACTACGCGCCGACACCGTCGACCCCGGCGCGCTGCTGGCCGCGTACGGCATCGAACCGGTGGCGTCGGTGCCCGCCGACTCGGTCGACGACGTGGTCGACGCGGCGGCGCGCCTGGGTTTCCCGGTCGCCCTCAAGGCTGCCGCCCCGGGGCTGCGGCATCGGCTCGATCTCGGCGCGGTCCGGCTCGACCTGCCCGACGAGCTGACGCTGCGCCGGGCGTACGCCGAGGTGGCGGCCGTGTTCGGCGCGGACGTGCTGGTCCAGCCGATGGTCCCGCCCGGGGTGGCCTGCGTGGTGGAGCTGGTGGAAGATCCGGCGTTCGGGCCGGTGGTCGGCTTCGGTCTCGGCGGGGTCGCCACCGAGCTGCTCGGCGATCGGGCGTGGCGGGCGGTGCCGCTGACCGACACCGACGCCGCCGAGCTGGTCGACGAGCCCCGCGCGGCGCCGCTGCTGCGGGGGCACCGGGGTGCGGTGCCGGTCGACCGGGCCGCCCTGGCCGACCTGCTGCTGCGGGTGGCGCGGCTCGCCGACGAGCAGCCGCGGGTGCGGTCGCTGACCCTCAACCCGGTGCTTGCCCGCCCGGACGGCATCTCCGTCCTGCACGCCCAGGTACGGGTCGGCGGGTTGGTCGCCCGCCCCGACACCGGTCCCCGCCGCCTCTGAACGGGTGGAAGGCCCCGGCGAACCGCCAGGGCCTTCCCCGAAGGGCCGGTGTGTCAGCAGGCGTACGCCTCCAGACGCTGGGCCCGCTCCGGCGCGCGCAGCTTCAGCAACGTCACCTTCTCGATCTGCCGGATCCGCTCCCGGGACAGGCCGAACTCTCGACCGACCTCGTCCAGGGTGCGCTGCCGGCCGTCGTCGAGACCGAACCGGAGCCGGATGACCGCCTGCTCCCGCTGGGACAGGGTGGCCAGCACGATGCTCACCTCGTTGCGCAGCTCGCCCTGCGCGGCCGCGTCGCCCGGCTCGGTCCGCGGATCCACC
Organism: Micromonospora sp. NPDC050695; assembly: GCF_040654415.1. NCBI lineage: Bacteria > Bacillati > Actinomycetota > Actinomycetes > Micromonosporales > Micromonosporaceae > Micromonospora > Micromonospora sp. NPDC050695. The sequence continues at coordinate 4,673 of NZ_JBFAHZ010000087.1, read as the reverse complement.
GCGGCCACGAAGTCGCCGAGCGCGCTCTCGCCGTCGTCGCCGACGGCCTGGTCCAGGCTGACCGGCTCCCGGTCGTAGGAGATCAGCTCGATGACCTGAAGCTCGGGGATCTCCAGAGCCCGGGCGACCTCGGCGACCGTGGGTTCACGGCCCAGCGTCACCGCCAGTTCGCGGCGGGCCCGGACCATGCGGTTGACCTGCTCGACCATGTGCACCGGGATGCGGATGGTGCGGGCCTGGTCGGCCATGGCGCGGGTGATGGCCTGCCGGATCCACCAGGTGGCGTACGTGGAGAACTTGTAGCCCTTGGCGTAGTCGAACTTCTCCACCGCCCGGATCAGCCCCAGGTTGCCCTCCTGGATCAGGTCGAGGAAGGCCATCCCGCGCCCGGTGTAGCGCTTGGCGATGCTGACCACCAGCCGCAGGTTCGCCTCCAGCAGGTGGTCCTTGGCCGCGCGGCCCTCCGCGACGATCAGCTCCAGGTCGGCCCGCAGCTCTTCGGAGACCGGGGTGCAGGTGGCGAGTTTCTCGTCGGCGAACAGGCCGGCCTCGACGCGTCGGGCCAGGTCGACCTCCTGCGCGGCGGTCAGCAGCTTCGTCCGACCGATCCCGTTGAGGTACGCCCGGACCAGGTCGGTGGAGATGCCGCGCTCATCGGTGGCGTCAAGGTCGGCGAGGGCGTCGACGGCCCCGTCGGTGTCGATGCTGGTGGTGGGGCGCGTCCGGTGTTCCGTCATCTGCAGGGCCATCTCTGTCTCTCCCCGTATCCACGTCTGTGCCGCGTCTCCGGCCCAGTGGTGCCGGTGTGACACACAGCTTGGCGGGCGGGACGTGAAACGGGAGTGAGGCGATCGGGCACCCGACAGCACTTCGGTCCGATCGCTGCCGCGGTGTGTCGTCCCGTTGGCTGCTTGCCCGGCCCGGTTACGTTGCGGACGGTCGGCCAGCCCGGGTCGGCGGGACAGCAGATGGAGGACGGTGTGGTCTTCAAGCGGCTCATGAAGGCGATGGGTGTCGGTGGTCCGTCGGTCGAGACGGTGCTCGCCAACCCGAACTGCCGCCCCGGCGGGCAGTTGGAGGGCCGTATCCAGGTGCTCGGCGGTGACCACCAGGTCGACATCGACCACGTCACGCTCGGCCTGGTCACCCGGGTCGAGGTGGAGAGTGGCGACAACGACTACGACACCACCCAGGAGTTCCACCGCCAGCGGGTCACCGGCGCGTTCCGGCTGGAGCCGGGGCAGCGCTACGACCTCCCGTTCCGCTTCGACGTGCCGTGGGAGACGCCGGTCACCGAGCTGTACGGGCAGCACCTGCACGGCATGACGATGGGGCTGCGTACCGAGCTGGAGGTCGCCCGCGCGGTCGACAAGGGTGACCTGGACGCGGTGTCGGTGCACCCGCTGCCGGCGCAGGAGCGGCTGCTGGAGGCGTTGTTACGACTCGGTTTCCGGTTCGCGCGCGCCGATGTGGAGCGTGGTCACATCTACGGCGTACGGCAGACGTTGCCGTTCTACCAGGAGATCGAGTTCGGCCCGGCGCCGCAGTACGCCCGCTCGATCAACCAGTTGGAGGTCACCTTCATCGCCGACGAGCGGCAGATGCAGGTGGTCCTGGAGGTCGACAAGCGCGGCGGCGTCTTCACCGAGGGGCGGGACGCCTTCGGCCGGTTCACGGTCGACCACGCCACCGCCGACCGCACCGACTGGACCGCAGAGTTGGACACCTGGCTCCGCCAGTCCCTGTCCCGCCGAGGCCTCTTCTCCTAACCCCCACCCACCCCCCGGGACTCCCCCGGTGATCAAGAGCTTTGCGTCAAAATCCGGCCCCGACATGACGCAAAGCTCTTGATCACCGCTGGATGGACGGGGTGGGGGTGGGGGTGGGGGTGGGGGGTGGGGGGTGGGGGGTTAGAGGTCTAGGAGGATTGTTTGGGGGCCTAGGTTGATGCTTTCGACCAGCATGTGGGCGCGGAAGCGGCCGGTCTGGACTGTCGCTCCGCGGGTGCGCAGCGCCTCCACCACCGCTGTCACCAGGGGTTCGGCGACCTCGGCGGGGGCCGCTGCGGTCCAGGTCGGGCGGCGGCCCTTGCGGGCGTCGCCGTAGAGGGTGAACTGGCTGACCACGAGGATCGGCGCGCCGGTGTCGGCGGCGGACCGCTCGCCGTCCAGGATGCGCAGCTCGTGCACCTTGCGGGCCATCGTCTGCGCGGTCTGGGCGGTGTCGGTGTGGGTCACCCCGAGCAGCACCAGCAGGCCGCCGTCGATGGCGCCGACCACCTCGCCGTCCACGGTCACGCTGGCCCGCCCGACGGTCTGCACCACCGCGCGCATCAGGCGGTCACCGGCTCGATGAAGCCGCGCTCCACGAGGTGCGCGACGATCGGGCCGGCCGCCTCGGCCATCTCGTCGGGCTCGACGTCGTGCGCCGCGGCGAGCAGGGCGAGCTGGTCACGCAGCGGCAGTCGACCGTCGGCACCGCCGACCAGCGCCAGCACCAGCGGGTCGATCTCCTCGGTCCAACGCAGGCCGTGCGGCATCGCGAGGACCTGCCGGTCCACCGCCCAGCCCTCGTCACCCATGGTCGCCTCCTGCCGCAGCTGGAGGCCCTCGGCGGCCCGGTAGCGCTCGGCGAGCAACCCGTCGGTGTCGCGTACCCGCAGAAAGTCCTGGCGGTCGAACCAGGCGGCGACGTGGTCGCCCAGCGGCGGCTGCACCCGCTGGCGCAGGTCCTCCACCCGGACCACCGGGTCGGCGTGCCCGGCCCGGCGCAGCGACACGATGCCGAAGCCGATCCCCTCCACCTTGTGCGCGTCGAACCAGTCCAGCCAGGCGGCCATCCGCTGCGGATCGGCGGACTCGGCGGCGTCGGTGAGCCACAGGTCGACGTACGCCATGGGGTCGGCCACCTCGCGCTGGATCACCCAGGCGTCCAGGCCGGTCCCGGCGAACCAGCCGGCCACCCGCTCGTCCCACTCCTCGCCGGCGACGTGCACCCAGTTCGCCAGGTACTGCATCGTGCCGCCCTCGGTGAGCAGGCCCGGCGCGGCGGCGGCCAGCTCCGCGCCGATCGCGTCACCGACCCGGCCGGAGTCGCGGTAGACGTGCGTGGTGGTGCCCGGCCCCACCACGAACGGCGGGTTGCTCACCACCAGGTCGAAGCGCCGGCCGGCCACCGGGGCGACCATGTCGCCGCGCAGCAGTTCCCAGTCCTGACCGTTGAGGGCGGCGGTGGTCGCGGCGAAGCGCAGGGCCCGCTCCGACAGGTCGGTGGCGGTCACCGTCCGGGCGTGGGTGGCCAGGTGCAGGGCCTGGACGCCGGAGCCGGTGCCCAGGTCCAGTGCGGTGTCGACCGGCCGGCGGACGGTCGCCCCGATCAGCGTCTGGGTGGCGCCGCCGACGCCGAGCACGTGCTCGGCGCCCAGCGGGCGACCCGGCCGGGCGCTGGCCGGCACGTCGGCGAGCGTCCACCAGTCGTCGCCGTACGGCTCGAGGTCGACGCCGGCGCGCAGACCGTCGCCGTACCTCTCGACCAGCCCGCCGGCCAGCGCCTCGTCGAGGCTCAGCGGCGCCAGGGCGGCGGCGACCGTCGCCTCGGGCTCGACCTGGTCGCAGATGAACACCCGGATCAGCGTGCCGAGCGGATCGCGGTCCTCGGTGGCGCGCAGCGCGGCCCGGTGATCGTTGCGCGCGACTGCGGCGGTGGCCTGCGGGCCGAGCCGCTCGGCGATGCCGTTGCTGGTGAACCCGGCCCGGGTCAGCGCGGTCCGCAGCGCGTCGACGCCGGCGGGGGAGAGCAGCATGTCGTGTTCGTCCACCCCGCCATCCTGCCCTGCGGTGCGTCCTGGGTCGGCGGCACCCAGCAGATCTGTGCCGCCAGCGTTGCCAACCGAGAATGATCGACCCGGCAGCCAGCTGCTGTGCGTGCATCGGTTCACCGGGAACGGTTGGGTCGTAGGCGGATCAGCCGTCTGAGTTGCAGATCGTCAGGGAGCTGAGCCGCTCCGTGTAGTGGTCCGCCAACGCGTCGAATCGCAACAGGGCCTCGCCCGCCATGATCGGATTCCACGCCGAACCTAGCCGTGCCACGGTCTGCGCCACCGTGTCGAATGTCTGCTCCGGGTCCGCGCCAACCCGCTCCGCGAGCCGCCGAAAGTGATCGCCGGTGACAGCGCTTGGTACCGTCTCCCCATCGAGGCTGAGCGCCAGCGGCGCCCAACGGTAGGTGGAGTAGACCGATAAAGAGTGGAAGTCGTAAACCGGAGCGAGGCGCGGAGTCCGTCCGTCCGCGTACCTGATCGCCCAGTTCTTCAGATGCCCATCCGTATTGCCCACGATCAGCAGGGCAGCGAGACGCGCGATGAAGTCGTGGTAGCCCTCGTCCCCGGTCAGTTGCCGAATCGCGGCGGCGAGACTGTCGTACGAGGCACCCGACTCGCTGTACTTGAACATGGGTTCGACGTCCGCGACTTGGGCGAAGTCCTCCACGTGGATGCGTTCGCCAGGGGCGCGGTCAAATCGTTGGATGACGTAAACGAGATCGGTCGGGCGAACCAAGCCGTCAGGCAGACCCTTGACCCAATGCCACGTAGCTTAAGTTGATCTTGGGTTGACCTGCGGTTCTGTATGGACTCGTGGGATGTGCGGCGTGGCGTGGCGGCCGCTACCGGGCGG
>NZ_JBFAHZ010000086.1:0-14534 GCF_040654415.1 Micromonospora sp. NPDC050695 | reverse complement strand
GACTTCGACGTCATGCTGATGATCTCTCCTCAGAACCGTCCAGGAAGAGTATCCCCTGGTAGACGAGCTGTCTCACATCAGCGTGACAGGGAGGGGTGTCCCGTCCCCGGGGTTGCCCCGGAGAGACAATGGCCGGACCCCACGCGGGGGAGCGGCCTGGTCAGCTCGGGACACGCTGCCATGGGAGCAGCGTAGAGAACGAAGACCGTCATCGGTGTCCGCGATGCGTGTGGCGCGGCGGAGAGAACCGTTTCGCCGAGCACCAACGGAGCACCGTCACTGCCGGTCGTCGGCGGCGGCTTCCTGCTGGGATTCGTCCTGAACCTACCGCTGGCGAGGGCGAGTATCAGTGGAGTGTCAGCGTAAGCCCGTGGCGGCCCGGTGGTCGGCGATGAGACGTGCGACGAGTTCGGCGGCCACGTCGGTGGGGTGGGCGACGACGCTGCCGTAGTCGATGGCTTCGCCCGGGGAGACGTGAACATGGTCTGCCTGCCTGAACCCGTCGGTTGCGGTGTTGCTCGGCACGTTGACCCTGCCGTAGGAGATCACGGTGGCGGGGTCGAGACCGATGGCGGGTACGACGAGGTCACCGCGAGGTAGTTCCAGCGCCGTCAGCGTGTTGAGCATGCCAGTGAGCTGCTTGATCAGGTCGTCCCGGTCGAGCACCACGCCCATTTGGCCTCGGGGCAGCGGGGCCCACGCCGACCGTTGCCCGGATCGGGTGACCACGAGCCCCTTCTCGCTGTCTCGGTCGCTGCTCGTCGCCCGGGCGACGGTGGAGTCGGCGTGCGCGTGGAGGGCTTCCAGCCGGGTAAATACGCCGTGCTGTCGGCCATGGTCAAGCAGCAGGTCGGCGAGGGCTCGCCAACAGTCACGTCTGCACAAGCGTACGGCGTCGTCCACTGTCAGTCAGGTGCTGGACAATGCGGTGGCCAGGGCGCGCGGGGTCGGGTTGCGCATCAGGTCCACGAGTCGCAGTGCGATGCCGTCGGCACGCATCTCGGCGAGGACGCTTACCGCGTGTGCCGAGTTGCCACCGACGACGAAGAAGTCGTCCTCTGGCCCGATGTCGGTGCCCAGCATCCGGGTCCAGATGTGCTGGATACGGCTGGCGAGGTCGCCGTCCACCGAGGCGGGACCGGGCGTCCCGGCCGTGGGCTCCGGCAACGCCGAGACGTCGAGCTTTCCGTTGACCGTCAACGGAAGCATGCCCAGTACGGTGATGGTGGCCGGGGTCATGTATGCGGGCAGCGAGGCGCTCGCATGCGAGGCGACGTCATCGGTGTCCACCGTGCCCGTGCCTGCCGGTACGACGTACGCGTCGAGACGGGCAGTGTTCGGGTCGTCGGCGGCCGCCCTGTGCACCACCACTGCTGAGGCGCTGACGCTGGGGTGTCTTTGCAGCACAGCCCGGATCTCGTCGAGTTCTATGCGATGGCCTCGAACCTTGACCTGGTTGTCCAGTCTGCCAAGATGTTCCAGGCTGCCGTCGGGTAGCAACCTGCCGAGGTCGCCGCTGCGATACATGATTCCGCCCCGGAACGGATCCGGCGGGAATCGTTGCGCGGTCAGTTCGTGCCGGTTGAGGTAGCCGAGCGCGACGCCAGCGCCGCCGACGTGGATCTCTCCGGTCTGGCCCAACTGGACGGGCGAGCCGTACTCGTCGAGAACGTAGATGTACCAGCCGGGTAGCGGCCTCCCAACCGACCGGGAGGCCGCCTCGGCGAGCGCCCGGGTGATCGTCTGCTCGGTGACGTGCACGGTGGTCTCGGTAATGCCGAACATGTTGACAACGCGGCATTCGGGGTGTGCGTCGAACCAGGGCAACAGGACCTGGGTGTCGAGTGGTTCCCCCCCGAAGATCAGCAACCGCACGTCGACCTCGTCGTGCGGCACCGCGAGCAGTTGGGCGAACGCCGACGGCGTCTGGTTGAGCACGGTGACCGACTCGCCGACCAGGAGGTCGCGGAACCGCTCGGGGCTCCGGGAGTCCAGACACGTCACGACGACGAGCCGACCACCGGTCAGCAGGCAGCCCCAGATCTCCCAGACGGAGAAGTCGAACGCGCTGGAGTGGAACAGGGTCCACACGTCGCCCCCGTCGAACTGGTACTCGCCCCTGGTCGCCTCGATCAGCCAGGTCACATTCCGGTGCGGGACCACGACGCCCTTCGGCTGCCCGGTGGATCCGGAGGTGTAGATGACGTAGGCGGGGTCATCTGGAGTGCGGGCCGGGGTGGCGTGGCCAGGGCCGGCGAGCCCGCGCAGATCTTCGGGGGACATCGTTCTCGCCGGGACCGGGAGGTCGATCAGCCTGGTGATCACGACGTTCGCGCCGGTGTCGCCGACGGTGTGCGTGAGCCTGCCCACCGGGTAGGACGGGTCGGTCGGCACGTACACCGCGCCCGCCTTCAGCACCCCGAGCAGCACCGCGACCAGTTCGGCCGATCGGTCGAGGCACACGACCACCATGTCACCGGGAGCCACTCCGAGCGTGATCAGCCCGCGCGCCACCTCGTCGGCGTGGTCTGCCAGTACCGCGAAGGTCATGCTCGTGGCGCCGTCGGTGACCGCGACCGCGTCGGGCGTTCCTGCGGCGACCCGGTCGAACGCCGAGGTGATCGTCCCGGGATCGGCGTCCACCGACCGTGGCGACTCGCCGAGCGCGATCAGCTCGGCGGTTGGAACGTCGTCGCGGAACAGGTCGCGCCGTTCAGATGCGAGGTTCACCCAAGCCCCCTGTATGCACGGTTACGTCGATGAGCGACAACACCTGTTCGACGCTGTCGGTCAGGTACATGTGCCCGCCGGGCAGGTCAAACAAGGCGAAGTCCTTGCTGGTGGACGCGGACCAGCCCGCCGCCTTCTCCAGGGGCACCAGCGCGTCGTCCCTACCGACCACAGCGGTGACCGGAACCGGCAACAGCTCGGAGGTGCCAGGCACGTAGTGTTCGAACATCTCCACGTCGGCACGCAACGTCGGCAGGATTAGCTCGCGCATCTCCGGGTCAAACATCGCGTCGTCGGTGACCCCAGCGAACTCCGCCACCCTGTCGAGGAACGCATCGTCCGGCAGCCCGGTCGCCCCCAACGACCGTTCTTCGGCTGGTGCCGCGGCCCCGCTGACGAACAGCGCGGCCACAGTGACGTCCGGTTCCGCGACGAGGCGGTGGGCCAACTCGAACGCGATCAGGGCGCCGAGGCAGTGCCCGAACAGCACCACCTCGCCCGCTCCGGCCAGCGTGGGCAAAAGGTCGTCGACCGCCGCGTGCACGTCGCGCATCGGTTCGACGTCGACGCGCCGTTCCCGGCCGGGCAGCAGGCCGGGCCGAATGTCGAAGCGGTCACCACACAGCGGTCGCCACGCGTGGTAGTACGACGTGCCCGCGCCAGCGAACGGCAGACAGATCAACGGTGTCGGCATCGCGCCCCTGGGCCCGGTCATTCCCGCGGCAGCAGCGCGTCGTAGCGAACCGGCAGGCTGCGCAGACCACGGCTGGTGGAGTTGTCGAACGCCCACTCCAGCTCGGACGGGGCCGCCGCGAGCCGCAGCCCCGACAGGCGCCGCAGCAACGTCGGGAACGCAATCGAACCCTCCACGCGGGACAAAGGGGCGCCTGCACAGAAGTGCGGCCCGTGCCCGAAGGACAGGTGCCGGTTCGCCTGCCTGGTGATATCCAACTCGCCGGGGTTGTCGAACACGGCCGGATCGTGGTTGGCGGCGCCTAGGAGCACGTGCACGAAGCTCTGCTTCGGGATCTTCACTCCGGCCAGTTCCATGTCTTCGGTGCTGATCCGCAGCGTGCCACGGAACACCGGGGACTCGAACCTCAGGAACTCCTCCACCGCCGACTCGACCAGCGAGGGGTCGGACTTCAGGAGCGCAAGCTGGTCCGGCCGTGCCAGCAGTGCCGACATGCCGTTGCCGATCAGGTGCGCGGTCGTCTTGTGGCCGGCGATGATGAGCAGCACGAGGTTGGAGATCAGCTCCTCCTCGCTGTACACCTCGTCCTCGTCCGCAGCCCTGATCAGCACGCTGACCAGGTCGTCGCCGAGGTCTTCGCGTCGGTTGGCGAGCAGGCCGACGAGGTATTCCTCGACCTTGTCGCTCGCGGCCTTGAGCAGCCTGTTGCGTTCCTCGTCCGGGTAGGGCGCATTGCTGAGCAGGACCACGTCCGACTTGACTTGGCCGCGGTCCGTCGGCGGAATGGCGAGGAACTCACTGATGACATTCATGGGCAGGTCGAAGGCGAAAGCCATCAGGTCCACCTCGCCCGACTCCGGGAAGCCGTCGATCAGGTCGTCGGTGATCTGTTGGATTTTCGGACGCATCATTTCCATGCGCCGTGCGGTGAACGCCTTGCTGACGAGCTTGCGCAGCCGGGTGTGGTCCGGCGGGTCCGCGTTGAGCATGTGGTGCACCAGGATCGGGCTGGCGTCCTTCAGTTGCTCCTGGAACCAGTCCGGCGACGCGGTGAGCTGCTTGGACAGCCGGGGGTCGCCGAAGGCGCTGAGCGCGGTCTCGTAGTCGGCGACCACATACGCCTCGGCCCCCGGCGGGTGGTTGATCTTGTGGACCGGGCAGTGGCTGCGGACCTCGTTGTCCCAGCCGTGTATGTCGTCGCCGGGATTGTTGAAGAACTCGGGGGGCAGCGTCTGACCTGGGCTCCATTCCTTTCGGGCGGACACGGTGCTGCCGTCGTCGACTGAGGTCATGGCTTGAGTTCCTCCAACTGGTCGAGGCGTGGCAATGAGCGCATGGTGGGAGTGAAAGTGACCAGCGCGATGAGGGTGGCGACGGTGCACACGGTGCCGAAGACGACCGCGGGCCCGCCTGCGTCGAACAGCGCGCCGATGCCGAACAGGCCGATCGGCTGCACGATCAGGGACAGGAAGAAGACCGCGCCGAGAACCCGTCCCTGCGCCTTGTCCGGGGTGAGTACCGAGACGTAGGTAAGGGTGAGCGCGCTCATGACCGGTCCACGCACGAAGACGAGACCGACCAGCAGGCCCATGACCCACAGGCTCGGGACGAATGCGAGCAGCAGCGCGGCGACCGGGCCGATCCACGCGGCGTAGAAGAAGATGTAGCTCGGCTTGACCTTTTTCAGCACCGGAGCCGCAATGAATGCGCCGGTCAGACCGCCGATGCCGGCGCACGCGACGGCTATGCCGATGAGTGCGGACGAGTCGCTCTCGCTCTGCCCCGTTGCGGCGATCGCGATGAATATGCCGGTGTGGTTGAACACCATGTTCGAGCCCATCGTCCACAGCAGCGTCCAGAACAGGATCGGCTGCCGCCGGATCAACCGGAACCCCTCTTTCGCATGGCGTTTGCCGTCGTCGTCGGCCGTCCGTTCTGCCTGCAACGGCTTCTTGATCAGCAGCAGCAACAGTGACGACACCACGAACGTCACCGCGGCGCCCAGGTAGGGAAAGGCCCGGCCGATGGCAAAGAGCCAGCCGCCGACCGGCGGGCCGATCAGCGTCGCGCCGAAGAACCGAATGCTGTTCTGCGACATCGCCGTGCTGACCTGTTCCGGTGGTACCAGAGCCTTGATCGCGGCGATTCCCGCGGGCTGGGACAGGCTGAGGAAGACCGACGAGGAGATCGCGATCAGGAGGATCAACAGCAGGTTGACGTTGTCGGTGGCGATCAGCAGGTACAGCACGCCGAGCAGCACGGCCCGGGTCAGATTGCAGGTCAGCAGCAGCTTTTTCCGGTCGAACCGGTCGGCGAACTGACCCGCAGGAAGCGACACGAGTCCGGCGACGATCACCTGAGCCGCCGCGATCAGACCGGCCCACAGCGCCGATCCCGTCGAGGCGAGAATGAGCAGTGGGTAGGCGAACTCCGCGGTCTCCTTGGCGATTGCCGCGAGCGCCTCGCTCGACCACAGTGCCTGGAAGTTCCTGTTGCGCCGCAACGGGACAGCAGCGTCGGCGGCTCCGGGCACCGGCCGCACGGACGCGTCCTGGCTGGTGGACATTGGGGCGTCCTCCCTCTTCAGCTTGTTCATTGTTCGGACAGGCGTGCACGCAGGGTGGCCGCGAGACCGGCGACGTGCGGCGCGGTCAGCATCGACCAGTGATCGCCCGCCGCGTGGTGGGTGCTGACGGTGCCAGAGTAGGTTCCGGTGAGCCTGTCGCGGGTTCGCGCCAGTGCCGCCTCGCCGGTGGCGACGAGGAACACGGTCGCCGCGCAGCGAACGGGGCGTGGGCGGTACCGCAGCAGCGCGGTGATGTTGGCGGTGAATCGGGCCCGCAGTGCCCGGTCGCGGCGTACTCGCGCGCCGAGCGGCCCGGTGCCCAGTACGACGTCACCGAGCATGCGGAGGCTGCCTGCCAGGTAGCCGGGGTCGGCGCCGATCGGACGGGCGGGTGCGGGCGGGAACCCGTCGAGCCCGATCAGATGGTCCACCGTGGCGCCGAGTGCCTCCAGCTGCCGCGCCACCTCGTGGGCAACGACGACGCCGAACGACCAGCCGCCGACGGTGTAGGGCCCGATCGGGTCGACCGACCGGATGGCGGCGACGTGGTCGGCGGCGAGCCGCTCGATGCGCCCGCCCGGTGCGCCCGCCGCGGGGTCGCCGGCCGCCGGCGCCACGCCGTAGACCGAGCGATCGAGCAGGGCGGCCAGCTCCCGGTACGGGAGCACGGTGCCGAACGCGTCCGCCATCAGGAACACCGGCTTGCCCGACGGCGCCGGGGCGGTGTGCAGCGGCACGATCCCAGCTGCTGGCCGCTGTTCGTCGGTCCGGTCGGCCAGGTGCATTAGGGTGCTGAACGTGGGGTCGGCGACGAACTCGACGGGAGAGACGGATTGTCCTGTCCTCTCGCGGAGGCGGCTGAGCAGCGAGACCACCATGAGCGATTCACCGCCGAGCGCGAAGAAGTTGTCCGCCTCGGCCACCGATGGCACCCCGAGAGTGGTGCACCACAACTCGGCAAGCAGCGCCCGGCCGGTGGTGGCGGGTCCGGGTGTCGGCGTGTCGGCACGCGGGACGACGGGGTGGTACGCGGGCCGGTCGTCGTCCGGGCTGGTGCCAGCCAACGGGTGCGGCGGCAACGAGCATCGGACAGGACGCTCCGACTCGTCGACGTTCATCAGCTCGCTCATTGCCGCGTCGACGCCGTGTGCCCACAGCGAGCCGACCGCCGTGAGCAGCGCCCGCTCGCCCCGCCCGCCGGGTCGGTGGTCGCCGCCGTCCGCAGCGCTCCCGCCGGACTTGCCGAGCAGCGGGATCGTCGCCGGGCCCGGCGACCAGTTCGGGTGCCTACGCAGCGTGCCGAGCATCGAGGTGCCCGGTCCCAGCTCCAGGAAAACGGCGATGTCCGCGGCGAGGAGGGTGGCCGCGCCGTCGGTCAGGCGGACCGTGTCGAGCAGTTGGCCAGCCCAGTAGTCGGGGCCGGTAACCAGGTTCTCGTCGGCCCAGCCACCGGTCTGGTTGGCGATCAGCCGAACTGTCGGCCGAGCGGACGGGTTGGCGGCGACCGCGGCACGGAACACCTCGGCGGGCTCTCGCATGGCGGGTGAGTGGAACGCGTGCCGAACCGACAGCGGGCGAACGTCGAGACCGGCGAGGGCGTCTGCGGCCAGTAGCGCGTCGACGGCGGTGTCCGGACCGGACAGCACGACGTAACCCGGTCCGTCAACGGCGAGGGTCACGTCATGGCCTGTGCCGATCCGGTCGAGCACCTCGGCGGCCGGGGCGGACACCATGACCATCCGTCCCGGCGGTGAGGCGGCCATGGCAGAGGCTCGCGCGAACACCAGGCTCGCCGCGTCCTTCGGCTCCCATACTCCCGCGAGCGTGGCCGCCACGTACTCTCCGACGCTGTTGCCGAACATGGCGGCGGGCCGGACGCCCCAGTCCCACAGTTGTCTCCCGAGCGCCCAGCCGAGTGTGAACAACCCGACCTGCTGGTGCACGGTGGACCGGAACCAGTCTTCCCGCGGTGGTTCTGCGGCCACGATCGGGCCTAGGTCGACGCCGTGCGTTACCGATATGTGCTTCGCGATGAGGTCGAAGTGCTCGCGGAAACCGGCGAGCAGCCGGTACGCGCTCGCACCGGCGTTGTCCTGCAGCGCGCCCTGGCCGGGGAACACGAAGGCGACGGTGCCGAGCCGTGCCGGTGCGCCGTCCTCAGCGGTCTCGCCGAAAGCGCGCAGCGCCTGCTCTGCCTCGTCGTTCGTGCTCGCGACGACCGTGTGCCGGCACCGGTGCTGTCTACGCCCGGCAAGCGTCCACGCGGCCTCGGCCACGTCGACGCTGGGCTCGGTGAAGCGTGTGGCGAGGTCGCGGTTGCTCTGCCGCAGTGCTGACGAGGTTGCTGCGGACACCGCTAGCACCCGGTACCCGGATCGGATCGGCCTGCTCCGCGTCGGCGCCGCCTCCAGGATCACATGGGCGTTGGTGCCACCTACCCCGAAGGAGCTGACAGCAGCGAGCGGGGTGCCCCGGTCGGGCCACTTCTCCACCTCGGTGCACACCCGAAACGGTGTGTCCGCCAGATTGAGCATGGGGTTGGGCCGCCTGAAGTGCGCGGTGGGCACGAACTGGCGGTGGTGCAGCGACAACGCCGTCTTGATGAGCCCGGCGACCCCAGCGGCCGCGCCGGTGTGCCCGATGTTGCTCTTGATCGCACCGAGCCCGCAAGACCCGGCGGTGGCGCCTGCCGGGCCCCACGCGTCGGTCAGCGCGGCGACTTCGATCGGGTCACCAATCCGGGTTCCCGTTCCGTGCGCCTCCACGTAGTCGACGTCGGCCGGGTCCGTCCCACCGACGTGGTGGGCGTAGCGGATCACCTCGCTCTGTCCCGTCAGGGACGGTGCCGTGTAGCCGATCTTGTCGGCGCCGTCGTTGTTGATCGCCGAACCGCGGATCAATGCCACGATCCGGTCGCCTTCCCGCAGAGCGTCGGACAACCGCTTGAGCACCACGACCCCGACGCCCTCGCTGGGCACGGTGCCCCCTGCGTCCTCGTCGAAGGGCCGGCACCGGCCGTCAGGGGACAGAATGCCGCCCTCTTCGTACAGGTACCCCCACTCGTCGCCGGGGATGATCGCGACACCTCCCGCGAGTGCGACGTCACACTCGTGCCCGACGAGGGCGCGGACGGCCGTGTGGGTGGCGGTCAGCGAGGTCGAGCAGGCGGTCTGCACGGTGACCGCGGGCCCGCGCAGGCCCAGCTTGTACGCGACGCGGGTGGCCAGGAAGTCCTTCTCCCTGCCGATCACGGTCGCCAACTCGCCCTGGCCGCTGCGCACGCGCGCGTCAACGACATCTGCGCCCGCGTAGACCCCGATCCAGCCAGGAAAGCGGGTGGGGTCGATCCCGGCGTCGTCAATCGCGGCTGACGCGCATTCGAGGAACACTCGTTGCTGAGGGTCGATGCTCGCGGCCTCGGTGCGGGAGTAGCCGAAGAAGGCCCAGTCGAAGTTCCTCGGGCCGACGAGCACGCCGCGAGCGGGCACGAACCCCGGTTGGCTGACGTGCTCGTGGTCGGCGCCGCCGTCGGTCAGCTCGGCCCGAGTGTAGTGGCGGATGCTGTCCGATCCGGCCACGAGGTTGGCCCAGAGCGCGCGGACGTCCCCAGCACCGGGGTAGCGGGCCGCCACGCCGACGATGGCGACCGTGTGGTCCGTGTTCATCCCACCGCCTTGCGGGTGTCGAGTTCCAGGGGGAGGTGGTCGAGGCCGATGTAGGAGATGTTGGGCCCCCAGACGGCAGGGATCGCCGCCAGCCGCGCGTCGGGGAAACGGGTGGCGAGTCGCCGCAACACGGTGGCCGCCTCCAGCCGGACCAGGGAGGCGCCGACGCAGTAGTGCGCGCCGAGCCCGAACGCGAGGTGCGGCCCGGTCCGCTCGCCGTCTCCGTTGGCGCCGGAGGTGTCGTCCTCGGCGACCGCGTCGGTCGCGGAGGACTCGGTGAACACCGTGATGCCGTCAGCGAGTGGGACGAACATCAGGTCGCCGGCCGAAAGCTGGGCGCCTGCCAGTGTCATGTCCTTCGTGACCACCCTGGCCACGTTGCGCAGCGGTGGCCGGGTAGCGAGTATGGACTCCACGAACCGGGCCGTCACGCGAGGGTCGTCGTGCTCGGCCGCGTCCTTGAGCATGGCCCACGTCGCGGCGTCACCCAGCGCGGTGTGCACGCAGGAGCCGAGCAGCGCCGCGGTCGTCTCCAGCCCTCCGAAGAGGATCATGGACAGGGTGGCGGCGGTGACCGCCCGCTCGCGCGGTGTGTCCGTCGGGAACCGGGACCACAGTGCGGAACCGGTTAGACATGCCAACATCTCCCGCATCACGTCGGTCGCCTTTTCGGCGTGATCGCGCCGATACATCGCGGCGAGGAACGCCGAAAGGTGCCGGGACCAGGTGTGTAGGACGCCTGGCTCGATGTCGATACCGACGACGTGGGCCATGACCCGACCGGACACCCCTTCGGCGACCGTGGGTATGAAATCCGGCGCCTGCTGGGCGGCCAGGTCGTCGAGACACTCGTCGACGATCGCCACGACGCGCTCCTCGAGCGAGCGCACAGCGGCGAGGGAGAACATGCGCTGCACCGGTTTGCGACGCGCGGTGTGCTCGTCCCCGTCGGTATGCACGAACCACAGCTGGATGAACTCGGTCAGCGCCTGGTACTCGGCGCGGGACTGGTCGGTCATGTACAGCTCGCCGAGCCGGACGGAGGTCCGGGAAGAAAAGGAGTCGGGATGGCCGAGTACGTGCCTGACCAGGGCCCGGTCGGACACCACCCAGCTCTCCAGCCCGTCGTCCCACGTCAGTCCGTCAGGCACCGGGACCGGCCTTCTCCACGAGCGTCGCGAGCCCGCTCGGTGTCGGCGTCAGCAGGAAGTCGCGCAGCCGGACGGTGGCGCCCAACTGTTCGCGAACGAGCCGGATCAGCCGCACGGCGCCCATCGAGTTGCCACCGCTGATGAAGAAGTCGGTGTCGGCGACGACTTCGGTCTCCGCGTTGTCGAGCGCCTTGACGAACAGCGAGATAACCGTCGTCAGCTCTATCGCCTCCACGGTGGCGGGCCTCGGTGCGGGTGCCGGCCGCCTGGACACGGCGCCGGCGGGCAACGCACGCGCGACGATCGCCTTGCGGTCGACCTTGCCGTTGTCCGTCAGCGGGACCTGATCGACGATCGCCCACAGTGTGGGGACCATGTAGACGGGCAGCCGCTCGGCGAGCCGGTCCCGCAGCATGGTCGCCGTGATCTGGTCGTCGGCGGCGACGACGGCCGCCACGATGCGCTTCTCGGCGCTGTCCGCGTCGGTGACGACCACGACAGCGTCCTTGACAGAGCGGTCCTCGGTGAGCGCGTCGCTGACCGCCGACAGCTCGATCCGGTAGCCGCGCAGCTTGACCTGGTGGTCACGTCGACCGAGGAACCGGACCTGTCCCTGGGTGTCCAGACGCACCAGGTCCCCGGTACGGTACAGCCGCTCTGGCACATCTGGTGAGAACCGCCCGAACATCTTCGTGGTCTCTGCCGG
This sequence comes from Micromonospora sp. NPDC050695, assembly GCF_040654415.1. Lineage (NCBI taxonomy): Bacteria > Bacillati > Actinomycetota > Actinomycetes > Micromonosporales > Micromonosporaceae > Micromonospora > Micromonospora sp. NPDC050695. The sequence goes on along the minus strand of NZ_JBFAHZ010000086.1, from coordinate 3,022 downwards.
GTCGTCGAGGTAGCCGTCGGCCAGGCCTGCGCCCGCGCAGAAAAGTTCACCGACCCCGCCGGGTGGGACATGCCGGTACCGGTCGTCCAGAATGTATGCCCGGGAGCCGGGCACCGGTGTGCCGATGGGCAGCGGGCCGTCGACCTCGTTGGTGGAGCGCACCGAGTGGGTCAGCGTGAACGTGGTGTTTTCGGTCGGTCCGTATCCGTTGGTGACCACCAGCCCCGGGTATCGGGCCAGCACCCGGGCGACGTGCTCGTGCGGCACGACGTCCCCACCGGTGATCAGCTGGCGCATGGCGGCGAAGCCTTCCGGGGCAAACTCCTCGACCAACCGGAACAGCCCTGCGGTCAGCCACGCGACGGTGATCTCGCGGTCCCGCAGGAACGCGCCGAGCTCGCTCGGCGACGGGGTGCCGGCCGGGTAGACCTCCAGCGTGGCGCCACCGAGCAGCGTGGCCCAGATCTCCAGCGTCGACGCGTCGAATGCCAGCGGCGACAGCCGAAGCATCCTGTCGCCGGGGGCGAGCGTGACGAAGTCGGGTTCGTGCGCGAGCCGGACCACTGCGCGGTGCGGGACGCACACCCCCTTGGGCAGTCCGGTGGAGCCGGAGGTGAACGCGACATAGGCCAGCGAGGCGTCCGTCTCCACCGCCTGGTACGCCGCGGCGGCCAGCGGTTCACTGGGCCAGTCCGGTGCCCACGACGCGCACAGCGGTACGCCCTTGGCGGCGAGCTGCGCCGCGGCGTCCTCGGGGACCAAGGCCGCGCGAGGCGCTGCCTTCGCGAGGATCGCCTCGAGTTGCGGGCCGGGCTGGTTCAGCTCAATGCCGACGTACGCCGCGCCTGCGAGCACCACGCCGAGCAACCCGATGATCTCACCGGCGGAGCGCTCCAGCCCGACCAGCACGCGGTCACCCGGCTGCACACCCAACTCTCGCAGCAGCGCAGCCTGGCGACCAGCCGCCGCGGCGAGCTGAGCGTAGGTCAGCTCACGGTTGCCCTCCCGGACGGCGATCGCATCCGGCACCCGGTCGACCACCTCGGCGAACAGCTCGCCGAGGCCCTTGCGTGGGAACTCCTCCCGAGTTCGGTTGAGCTCGTGCAGCAGCGCGAGCCGCTTCCGCGACACGCAGCGCACGTCCGTCAGCACTCCAGTGACGTCGCCGGTCAGCTCTGCGACGGCCGCCTGGTAGTCGTCGGCGAACGCGGCGGCCTCGCTGCGCTGCCACACGCTCGTCGCGTACTCCAACTGACCGAGCAGCGTCGGTTCCGACCGGCCGAAAAGCAGCGAAACATCGAACTGCGCACCGCCGCCGTGGCCCTCCTCGACCCGCACGGTGACATCGCCGGCCGTGATGCGCTGCGGAATCAACTCGTCGTGCATGCCGAAACTGGCCTGTACCAACGGGTGAGCGCCGAGATCGCGCTCGACGCCGAGCAGGTTGACGATCTCCTCGAACGGTAGCGCGCCGGCGTCGATGCTCTTCGCGAGCGATCCCTGCACCGCCCGCAGGTAGGGAGTCACCGACAAGTCATCGTCGATGTCTACCCGGACGGGAACGAGGTTGCCGGTCGCGGCGACGAGTTCGGTCAGCTCCTCGGTGTCCCGGCCGAGCAACGACACCCCGATCACCATGGACCTGGCGCCGGTCCACCGGCCGAGGGTCAGCGCGTAGGCCCCGAGCAGGACGGTGAACGGGGTGACTCCGGCCGCGCCTGCCGTCGCGGCCACCCGCGGGCTGACCTCCGTGCCTAGGTCCACCGGCAGCCGCTTGCCGGCCGGGTCCTGGACAGCGGGGCGCATCCGGTCCCCCGGCACTTCGAGGACCCTCGGCACGTCGGCGAGATGCTCGCGCCAGAACTGTGTCTGCTGGTCCCACACCCCGGCGTCGCGGTCCACCGCCTGCTTGGTCAGCAGGACCGAGATGTCGTGGCCTTTTCCGGTCGCGGGTGGGGGCGTGCCGTCGCCAAGCGCCGAATACCGTGCGAACATTTCCTTGAACACCAGGCCGATGGACCACGCGTCCAGGACAATGTGGTGTGCGAGCAACACGATCGCCTGCTGCCCGGACGGGTTGTCGACAAACAGGAACTGGTACGCGGGTCGGGCGGCGAGATCGAATGGGAGTCTGCCGCGCGCGGCCGCAGTGGCGCGGACGAATGCGACGAACTCCTCCGGTGAGCCGTCGTGCTGGATGTCGTCGACCTGGTGCCGGTACGCCCGGTCGACCACCGCAATGACCTCGTCGTCCTGCTCCTGGTAGACCGTGCGCAGGCCGGGGTGCCGCGCGACCGTGGCGGCGAGTGCACGCTCGAAGCGGGATCGGTCGAGCCTGCCTTCCTGGACGAAACAGGTGAACACGAGGTTGTAGGGGGAGCCACCGACCACCCGTTCGGTCAACCACATGCCCCGCTGGCTGGGGGACACCCGGTCCGGCGGGCTCGGCGGCACCGCAGTTTCCCGCGCACCAGCAGGTGAGGGCACCGACGCGGAGGTAGACCTCTCCAGCACGTCGGCCAACGGCGCGTCGGACAACAGGTCGGCCACCGGGAGCCGGATGCCGCAGTGCTGCTGTGCCAGCGCTGCAAGGCGCATGGCCCGCAACGAATCGCCGCCGAGGTCCACGAACGACCGGGCCGACAGAGTCGTCGGGGTGAGCGCCGTATTCAGCACGGTGCTCGCGTACTCGACCAATGACACCGCTCGTCCTCCATAGGGCACGTGCGTCAGCGAGGCGTAAAGAAGGAATTGGGAAAGCGACGGATATGCGCCGTGTGACAGGTGCTAGGGGCGGGAAAATCGAGAGCCCTGCCCGGAGCGGGCGGAGTCGAGCAGTTGTTCCCGGCTGTACCCGCGGAAACCCGACGTCCGCGTGGTGGGCGCGACCAGCAGTTCGGCGTGGCCGCGGACAGTGCCGGCACGGAACCACGGCCCCGGCGTTGTTCGGGAGTGTCCGGTTTGATCATGGTTTGTTAGATGCCGTAGACGGCGAAGGTGTCGGTGCGGTCGTGGAGGTCTC